>NZ_JADOGI010000185.1 GCF_015645445.1 Nonomuraea cypriaca
GGGCGGGCGGTCAGGGCGCACTGCCAGGGCGCGGTCAGGGCGCCGTCAGGGGTCCGGCCGTGGGGCGGCTGCGGTACATCCGCACCACTTCGTCGCGGGTGTGCAGGACGTGCTGCTCGACCTCGCGGCGGGCGGCGGCGGGGTCGTGGTTACGGACGTAGTCGAGGATCCGCTCGTGCTCGCGGGTGGCCTCGGCATTGCGGTTGACCCCCTGGCCCGCGCTCCACAGGCGCAGGTAGCGCTCGGCTCTCCCCCGCAGCTGACCGGCCAGTTCGAGCGCCGTCACCGCGTCGGACGGCTCGTAGAGCGCCTGGTGGAACTCCGCGTTGAGCGAGAGCCACTGGTTGTGGTCGAGCGGCTCGTGCATGCGCGCGACCATCGCCTCCAGCCGCTCGATCGCCTTGTCGTCGGTGAGCGGGATGGCCTTCTCCACCAGGTAGCCCTCGATCATCGCGCGCAGGTCGAAGATCTCGAGGACCCGCTCCAGCGTCAGGCCGCGCACCATGGGGCGGCGGTGCGCCTCGGCGCTCAGCAGGCCCTCTGCCTGGAGTTGCCGCATCGCCTCGCGCACCGGCACCCGGGAGACGCCGAAGTGCTCGGCCACCGCGACCTGGTTGAGTATCGCGCCGTCCGCCAGCGAACCCTCGTAGATGGCGTCGCGAAGCACACTGACGATGTAGTCGGGCGCCGTCCGGCGCCGCTGGAGCTCTTCGCTCACGGGCAGGGGGAGAACGGTCTTCTTTTTCGACACTTGACTAGTGTATACACCTTACTGGTCACCGTTAGAGCGACGCCGTCAGAGAGATGAGGCTTCCGGATGAGGGATATCGAGATCGGCGGTGGCACGGCCATCGTCACCGGCGGCTCCGGCGGCATCGGCCAGGCGGTGGTGACCGCGCTGAGCGGGCAGGGAGTCCGCACCGCGGTGCTCGACCCCGCCGCGACCTCTGCGAAGGGCCCATCCGGGGGCTCGTCCGGGGGCGCGGACCTTGCGCTGGACTGCGACGTGCGCGACGCAGCCGCCGTCCAGGCCGCCGTGGCGCGGGTGGAGGAGGAACTCGGGCCGGCCCTGCACCTGGTCTGTGCCGCGGGCGTGGTCTCGGAAGCGCCGCTGGCTGAGCTGGACCCGGCCGAGTTCCGCCGGGTGGTGGAGGTCTCCCTGTACGGAACGTTCCACGCGATCCGCGCCGTCCTCCCCCGCATGTCGGCCCGCGGCCGGGGCGGCATCGTGGCGATGTCCACCGGCTGGGCCACCAAGGGCTACCCCAACGGCGCCCACTACGCGGCCGCCAAGGCGGGCGTGGAGGCGCTGGTGAAGTCGGCCGCCCTGGAGGTCGCCACGCTGGGCGTGCGGGTGAACGCGCTCGCGCCTGGCCCGGTGGAGACGCCGATGCTCACCGGCTTCCCCGACTACCACGCGCGCGCCGCCGACCGGGCGCGGGCGATCCCGATGGGCCGGGTCGGCCAGGCCGGCGACATCGTCGGCCCGACCCTGTTCCTGCTCAGCGACGCCGCCGGATACATGACCGGTCAGGTCGTGCAGGTCAACGGCGGCCTGCTGATGCCCTGACGGCAGGCGCCCCGGCCGCCGCCGGGGGCACGGTGCGCGGGACACAGAGATTTCGACAGGTCATTGACGTGCCAACAAAACTGGATACAGTTTCCACATCCCACTTCTCCCCCAGGAGGGCTCATGGCCTCCCAGCCCGGCACCGTCTTGTCCGCGCCGGCCGCCGACTCCAACGGCCGCGTGGCCGTGGGGGTGCTGTCGTATCTCGGCTTCACCGTCCTGCTGCTCCAGGTCGGCATCGTCCCGCTGCTGCCCGCGATCGGCAGGCAGCTCGGCCTCGCGCCCGGCGACGTGGCCTGGGTGCTCACCGCGGAGCTGCTGGCCGGCGCGGTCGGCCTCGCCGTGCTCACCCGGCTCGCCGACCTGTACGGCAAGCGCCGCATCATGATCGTCTGCCTGTCCGTCGCCCTCGCGGGCGCGCTGATCGGCGCGCTCACCCGCGACGTCACCATGCTGTTCGTCGCCCGCGCGCTGATGGGCGCCCAGGCCCCCATGCTCGCCCTGCCGGAGGCGGTCGCCAACGACACGATGACCCCCAGGCGCGCCCGCCGTACCGTGGTGACGATCCACGCCGGCAACAGCGTCGGCGTCGCCGGCGGCCTGCTGGCCGGTGGGCTGGTCGGCGCCGCCGCGGGCGACTACCACCTCTACTTCTGGATGGCCGCGGTGACGCTGGCGCTCGGCCTGCTCGGCACGCTGCGCTACGTACGCGAGTCCCCGCACCGGGCGACCGGCGGCTTCGACCTGCCCGGCGCGGTGCTGCTCGCCGCGAGCCTGGTGACCTTCCTGCTCGGCACCAGCAAGGGTCCGGCCTGGGGCTGGGGCTCGCCTCAGGTGCTCGGGCTGATCATCGGCGGCCTGGTGCTCGCCGGGATCTGGCTCGCCGTGGAGCGGCGCTCCGCGCACCCGATCGTCGACCTCACGGTCATCACCCGGGCGACGACCCGGCTGCCCGTGGTGGTCGTCTTCCTGATCGCGTTCGGCATCTACGGGGCGATCTCGGCGGTCACCCGGTTCGCGCAGACCGACCCCGCGGTGGCGGGCTACGGCTTCGGCTGGACCCCGCTGCAGGCCTGCCTGTTCGCCGTGCCGGTGGCGATCGGCGGGGTGTTCGCGGCCTGGACGCTCCAGCCGATCGGCCGGCGGATCGGGTTCGCCGGAGCCACCTCGGTGAGTGTCCTGTGCTGCAGCGTCGCCTACTTCGCGCTGGCCGCGACGCACACCATCCCGGCCCCGATGATGGTGAGCCTGGCCGTCTACGCGCTCGGCAACACGATGGGCCTGGCCGCCGCGCAGATCATCGTGATGCAGTCCGTGCCGCCGGCGCAGTCGGGAGTGGCGCTCGGAGTGACGGCCATCGTGTACGCCGTGGGCAACTCGCTCGGCAGCACCGTCGTCGGCGTGTTCTTCGCCGCCGACCCGCTGCCCGGCACCCAGTTGCCGGCGAGCGGCGCCTACACCTTCTCCTTCCTGGTCTGCGGGGCCTGCACCACCCTGGCCGCGCTGCTGGCCTGGCGGGTCAGGAGGGCCCCGGCGGCGGCCCCGTCAGCCACTCCAGTACGGTAAGTGAATACAGTTTATAGTTTAGGAGGCAACGGACGATGGAACTGCAGGTTCGCAAGTGGCTGACCGCTGTGGAGCAGATCGCGCACGACGGAGGGCCGCGGGTGGATCCGCCGCTGCGCAAGGCGGCCGTCGTGGCGGTGATCAGGAATCCGTACGCGGGCCGTTGGTCGGAGGATCTGGCGGACCTGGTGGACCCGTCCGGTGACCTGGCCGCCGAGCTGGTCGCGCGCTGCCGCGAGGCGATCGGCGCCGAGGTGGAGAGCTGCGGCAAGGGTGCGATCGTCGGCGTCGCGGGCGAGCAGGAGCACGGCGTGGCCTGCCTGACCACCCCGTTCGGTGACGCGCTGCGCGACGGCATCGGCGGCACCACCTGGGTCACCTCCAACACCAAGGTCGCCGCCGCGGGCACGGCGATCGACATCCCGCTGGCATACAAGCAGGCGCTGTTCGTGCGCGAGTTCTACGACACCGTCACCGTGTCCGTGCCGGACGGGCCGCGGCCCGACGAGATCGCCGTGATCGTGGCGATGGCCGGTCGCGGGCGGGTGCACAACCGCCTCGGCGGGCTCGCCAAGGCCGACGCCAAGGGGGACGGGCTGCGATGACCGGCACGACTCGGCTCCCGGCGGGCGGTCCCGTGCCGGGCGGCACCCCATGACGGGCTCACGCCGTACGGCGATCGTCGGCATCGGCGACTCACACGCCGGAGACCTCGCGGGCTCGCCGATCGGCGGCGACGCGATCATATGCGAGGACGGCCTGATCTCCTGGATCGGCCAAGCCGGCCAGGCGGACCTCGACGGCTGCGCCACCGTTCTCGACGTGGGCGGCGCCGCCGTGGTGCCCGGCCTGATCGACTCGCACGTGCACGTGACCTTCGGCGACTACACGCCGCGGCAGCGGACCGTCGGCTTCCTGGAGAGCTACCTGCACGGCGGCATGACGCGGGCGATCAGCGCCAGCGAGGTGCACGTGCCCGGCCGGCCGACCGATGTGGTGGGCGTCAAGGCACTGGCGATCGCCGCGCAGCGGTGCTTCGCCGACTACCGGCCGGGCGGCGTCACCGTGCACGCCGGGTCGGTGATCCTGGAGCCCGGTCTCACCGCCGACGACTTCGCGGAGCTCTACGCGGCCGGCGTCCGGCTGGCCAAGGGCGGGTTCGGCGCCTTCGCGGGGCCGCACGCGTACACGCCCGTGGTGCGGGCCGCGCGCGAGGCGGGCCTCGTCGTCATGGTGCACACCGGCGGCGGGTCGATCCGCGGCAGCCTGGAGCTGATCGACGCGCAGGCGCTGCTGGAGATGCGGCCCAACGTGCTCGGGCACGTCAACGGCGGTCCCACCGCGCTGTCGCCCGCCGAGAACGTCGAGCTGGTCACCCACGGCCACGACATGGCGCTCCAGCTCGTCCAGGCGGGCAATCTCAGGTCGGCGATCCACATCAGCGAGCTGGCGCTGGTCAACGGGGCCGCGCACCGGCTGCTGATCGCCTCCGACACGCCCACGGGCACCGGCGTGATCCCGCTCGCGCTGCTGCGGACCATGGCCGAGCTGGTCTCGCTTGGGCCGCTCGACCCGGCGCAGGCGGTGGCCGCCGCCACCGGCAACGTCGCGGACACGTACCGGCTGGACGCGGGCCGCATCGCGGCGGGCAGGCCCGCCGACCTGGTGGTGCTCGACGCCCCGCTGGGGTCGCGGGCCGCCGACTGGCGCGGCGCGCTGAAGCTGGGCGACCTGCCTGCCGTGGCCGCGGTGGTCACCCAGGGTGAGGTCCGCTTCACCAAGAGCCGCAACACCCCACCGCCGCGGCGGGCGGTCCGCCTGACGGCGGGCACGCCCCAGCCGCTTCCGTGACCGCGCGGGGATCCCGTACACCCGGAGAAAGGACGCGAGCCGTGAAGGGCCTGCTGTTCTCGCAGATGGAGCCGCCTCCCGGGGAGGAGGCGGACTTCCACGACTGGTACGAAACCGAGCACATCCCGGCGCGCATGGCGTTGCCCGGGTTCACCGCCGCCGTGCGATACGAGGCGATCGAAGGGGAGCCGCGCTTCCTCGCCTGCTACCACGTCGACGACCAGGCCGCGCTGGAGACGCCCGGCTACCGGCGGCTCAAGAGCGACCCGGGCGAGCGCACCGCCAGGATGCTCGCGCGCGTGCGCGGCTTCACCCGATATCTGGCCGACGAGGTCTCGGACACCGGCCCAAACGACGAAAAATCGGGATATCTCTGGGCGGTCGCGTTCACCGTGCCCGAGGAGTTCCGTGCGCAGTTCGACGGCTGGTACGGCGAGGAGCACGTGCCGATGCTGATGAAGGCCGACGGCTGGCTACGCGTGCGCAGATACACCGTCCGCCCCGGCTTCGAGGGCCCCGCCTGGACCCACCTCGCGCTGCACGAGCTGCGCGACCTCACCGTGCTCGACTCCCCCGAGCGGGCCGCGGCCCGCGACACGCCCCGCCGCGCGGCGCTCGCCGCGCACGACTGGTTCGGCCGCTCAGGACGCTGGCTGTACCGCGCCATCCACGCCACCGGCGACGCCCGGGTCGGCGTGCCCACCGATCGAAAGGACCACCAGTGAGCCTCCCCTACACCCGGGCCGAGGTGAAGGACCGCGCCCGCGCCGAGTGGCGTGGCCTGTGCAACGTGACGTTGCCCTCGTTCACCAGCGATTTCAGTACACTCAACGCGGCCGGCATCGCGCACGACGTGCGCCTCGCGGCGCGCTACGGCTTCTGGGGCACGCTCGTCGCCTCCGAGAGCGGCACCACCCTGGAGGAATACCTCCGCTTCATGGAGATCGCGGCCGAGTCCGCGCCCGAGGGCTTCAGGCTCGTCGCCCACCTGAGTTTCTCCACCGTCGAGGAGGAGCTGACCGCCGCGAAGGCGGCCGAGGCGCTGGGCTTCGAGGCCGCACTGCTGTCCTACCCGCCCTCCTTCCGGCCCGGCTCGGCCGCCGACGTGGTCGAGCACACCCGCTACGTCGCCGAGCGCACCGACCTCGCCCTGATCCTGTTCGCGGTGATGACGTGGGGCTTCACCCCTCTGCACGCGTCGGGCTTCCCGCCCGCCGCGATCGAGGAGATGGCCAGGATCGACACCGCCGCCGCGCTCAAGTACGAGGCGGGCGGCGCGGCCTCGATCACGGCGCTGGCCGACGTCCACCGGCGGGTCTCCGAGCACGTGCTCGTGGAGAACCCGATGGAGCAGCACCTGCCCGCGCTGGTCGACCGGTTCGGCACGCAGTGGTTCGGCACCAGCGCGTACGAGTCCTTCGGCGACCGGGTCCCCCGCGTCCACGAGCTGGCCACGGCCGGCAAGTGGAACGAGGCCATGGACGTGTTCTGGAGCTACCAGCCCGCGCGGGCCGCCAAGGGCGACTTCCACGCGAGCTTCAAGGGCGCCGGGCTGATCCACCGGGTGGGCTGGAAGTACCTGAGCTGGCTGCAGGGCTTCAACGGCGGGCTGCTGCGCATGCCGCAGATGCGCCTGAGCCCCGGCCAGATGAGGTCGCTGCGCGCCGGCCTGGCCGCCTCCGGATTCCACCTGCCCGACGGTGACGACGGCTTCTTCGCCGGTCGCAACCCGGCCTGACACAGGAAGAGACGAATGACGCTGCATCTGTCCGGGTCCGACATCCGCGAGCTCGCCACCGACGACGTGGTGCTGGCGGCGGCCCGCTCCGTGCTGGACGCGGAGTCGCACGGGCGCACCGAGCTGCCGCCGCGCATCGACGTGCCCAGCGGCTCCGGCTTCGTACGGGTCATGCCCGCCGTGCTCGGCGACGTCATGGGGGTGAAGGTCATGACCCTCGCGGAGGGTCTCGGCACGCGCTACCTCGTCCTGCTGTACGACGTCGCGTCGGGGCGCCTGCTCGGCATGTTCGACGCCGACGAGCTGACCAGGCTGCGCACGGCGGCGTACACGCTGGTGGCCGGGGAGCTGCTCGGCGCCGCCGGGCACCGGCGGCTCGGCCTGGTGGGCTCGGGCTTCGAGGCGACCGGTCACCTGCGGCTGATGGCCCGCCGCTGGCCCGTCGAGCAGGTGCTCGTCTACAGCAGGTCGGCGGCCAGGCGTGAGGGGTTCGCCGCCCGGATGAGCGAGGAGCTGGGCATAGACGTGCGTGCCGTGGAGACGGCCAGGGAGGCGACGGGCACACCGCTCGTCGTGCTGGCCACCAAGTCGAGGGAGCCGGTGGTGGACGGCGCGGACCTCGCGCCCGGCGCCGTCGTGCTGTCGATCGGTTCCACCCGCCCCGACCTGCGCGAGCTCGACCGCGCCACGCTGGCCCGCGCCGGCACGCTGCTCGTGGACGACGACCGCCAGGTGCTCCAGGAGTCCGGCGACGTCATCGACGCGATCGAGCACGGCGCGCTGCCCGAGGACCGCGTCGTCCCCGCGGCCCGCGCCGCCCTCGATCCGGCGTCCGTGCGCCGCACGGACGGCCGTGACCTGCTGGTCTTCAAGTCGGTCGGCACCGCGTTGCAGGACCTGTCGCTGGCCCGCAGCCTGCTCGACGCGGCCAGGGCCAGGGAGGCCGGCCGCGACCTGGGCGAGATCTGCGAGCTGAAGCCGTTCGCCGGCGCCGCGCCGCAGGCCGCCGCCGTGACCATGGGAGGCACCCCGTCGTGACCGGGAAGATTCTCGCCGGGGTCCCGTCCCGGCTGCGCATCGGGGGCGACTGGCGGGACGCCGCAGGCGGCCGTACCTTCGCCGTGACCAACCCCGCCGACGGAGGCGAGCTCATGGCGGTCGCCGACGCCGGCCCGGCCGACGCCGTCGCCGCGCTCGACGCCGCGGTGACCGCGCAGGAGGCATGGGCGGCGACCGCGCCGCGGGAGCGCGCCGAGATTTTGCGCCGCGCGTTCGAGGAGATCCACGCCCGGCGCGACGAGCTGGCCGTGCTCATCACGCTGGAGATGGGCAAGCCGCTGCGGGACGCGTACGCCGAGATCGACTACGGCGCCGAGTTCTTCCGCTGGTTCGCGGAGGAGGCGGTGCGCATCGACGGCGGATACAAGGTCTCGCCCAACGGCCGGGGCCGCGTCCTCGTGATGCGCCAGCCGGTGGGCCCGAGCCTGCTCGTCACCCCCTGGAACTTCCCGCTGGCCATGGCCACCCGCAAGATCGGCCCGGCGCTCGCGGCCGGCTGCACGGTCGTCGTCAAGCCCGCCGAGCAGACCCCGCTCACCACGCTCGCGCTGGCCGCCGTCCTGGAGCACTGCGGTGTCCCGGCCGGCGTGGTCAACGTGGTCACCACGTCGGACCCGGCCGGGGTCGTCGGCACGCTGCTGCGCGACGGACGGCTGCGCAAGCTGTCGTTCACCGGCTCGACCGAGGTGGGCCGGCTACTGCTGGCGCAGGCCGCGCGGACCGTGCTGCGCACGTCGATGGAGCTGGGCGGCAACGCGCCCTTCCTGGTCTTCGACGACGCCGACCTCGACGCCGCGGTCGACGGCGCGATCGTGGCCAAGCTCCGCAACATGGGCGAGGCGTGCACCGCGGCCAACCGCTTCTACGCGCAGCGCGGGATCGCCGGCGAGTTCGCCGAGCGGCTGGCGGCGCGGATGGCCGGGTTGCGCGTGGCCCCCGGGCTCGACGAGGGCAGCCAGATCGGCCCGCTGATCGACGAGGCCGGCCGGGCCAAGGTCGGCACGCTGGTGGACGACGCGGTCGGGAAGGGCGCACGCGTCCTGACCGGCGGCAAACCGCTCGGGGACGCGGGGTACTTCTACGCCCCGACCGTCCTCGCCGACGTGCCGGGCGACGCCGCGCTGCTGTCCGAGGAGATCTTCGGTCCGGTGGCGCCTGTGCTGCCGTTCGACACCGACGAGGAGGCGGTCGCGCTGGCCAACGCCACCGAGTACGGCCTGGTGGCCTACCTGTACACCCGGGACCTGACCAGGGCCCTGCGCACGGCGGAAGCCCTGGAGACTGGCATGATCGGTCTCAACCAGGGGGTGGTCTCCAACGCCGCGGCGCCGTTCGGCGGGGTGAAGCAGTCTGGACTCGGCCGCGAGGGCGGCCCGACGGGCATCGACGAATACCTGGAGACCAAGTACATCGCGATCGATGTCTGAGAGGAGCACGATGAGCCACGGCAGCGAGAGCACCCTGCCGCTGCGGCTGGGCTCGGTCACCGTAGCGGTGCCCGACCCGGCGGCGACGGCCGCCTTCCTGCACGACGGGCTGGGCTTCCACGTCACGCCGCGGGCGGACGGCGGCCTGGACGCGACCACCGGCGGCGAATACGCGCAGCCCGTGCCCCGCCGTCACCTCACCCTCCTGCCGGGTGAGGTGACGCGGCTGCGGGAGGTCACCTTCGACGTGCCGGAGGACTACCCGTTCGGCGAGCTCGAACGCCGGGCCGCCGGGCACGGGCCGGCCGCCGCCCGGGTGGCTGCCGGCCCGGACGGCGGCGCGGGGGTCGCCGTCACCGACCCGTCCGGGCTGCGGCTGGTCTGCCGCCCGCCGGCCGCGCCCGCCCCCGAGCCGCTGCCCGTGACGCCGCTGCGTCCGCGGCGGCTCGGACACGTCAACGTCAAGGTGCCGGACGCGCCCGGCACGGCGCGGCTGCTCGCCGGACTGCTGGACCTCAAGCTGTCGGAGCAGATCGGCGAGGGGCTCTACTTCTTCCGGGTCGGCAGCGAGCACCACAACATGGGCGTGCGCGGCGGGTCCGACCTTCCCGACGTGCACCACCTCGCCTTCGAGGTGGCCGGCTGGGACAGCTATCGGATGATCTGCGACCACCTCGCCGACCTGGGGTACAAGGTCGAGTACGGCCCCGGCAGGCACGGCCCCGGCCACAACCTCTTCGTGTACGTCCGCGATCCGTCCTCCGGGCTGCGCCTCGAGCTGTACAGCGACATGGCGCACATCCACGACGAGGCGTCGTACACGCCGCCGCGCTGGGAGATGAGCGACCGGGGCAACACGGTCAACCGCTGGGGCCCGGCGCCCCCGGAGAGCTTCCTGGCCTGATGACCTGCCGCACGCCGCGCAGCCCCGGCCCGCTCCAGTGACAGCTCGGCGGGGTCGAGCACGGCTCTCCTGCGATGGCCGTTCTTCCGCTCCGCCCAGCTCTCCAGCACCGGCCCGCGCACGATCCCGCCCAACGGCGGGCCGTGCCACAGGCCGCGCGCCTCCTGGAGCAGCTCGGGGCGGTCACGTCATCGCGCATTTCGCGTGTTCGACTTGGGTAGCGTGTTTCGCATCGTTCCTGATCCTGACGACATTAAGGACCAGCCGGTGGGCATGTCACACCCCTCATCCGCCCCCGCACCGGCCGCCGCCGGTGGGGCCGCCGACCGAGGCGACGGCGGTGTCGAGTTCCGGTTGCTGGGGCCGGTCGGTGTCTGGGCGTTCGGCGACCTGCTCGGCCCGGCGGTCCCCAAGCAGCGTTCCGTGCTGGCGATGTTGCTGCTCAATCTGCGGCAGGTGGTGCCCGTGGACGGATTCGTCCAGGCCATCTGGGGGGATGCGGCCCCGCCCCGAGCCCGGAACGCGCTGAGCGGCTACGTGTCACGACTGCGGCGGATCCTGACGGGGATTCCGCAGGTCGAGTTGACCACCTCGCGTCCCGGTTACCGGCTGGACGTCGATCCGATGCGGGTGGACTTATACCGGTTTCGCGATCTGGTGAGACGGGCCCGCAGCACGGACACGGACCTGCTGCGGCAGGCCCTGTCGTTGTGGCGAGGGCCGGCGCTGGCGGATGTGGCCGGCGAGTGGCTGCCCGGGGTGGGCAGGACGCTGGAGGAGGAGCGCCTGGCCGTGCTTGAGGACCGTATCGCGATCGATGTGCTGGCCGGTCGGCACAGGGAGACGTTCACCGAGCTGTCGGCGTTGATGCGCGAGCATCCGCTGCGGGAGCGGCCTGTGGCGCTCATGATGTCGGCCCTGCGGCAGGACGGCAGGACGGGGGCGGCGCTGGAGGTCTTCCGCGACGTCAGGCGCAGGCTCGTGGCGGAGCTGGGCATCGAGCCGGGCAACGATCTGCAGCGGCTGCACCAGCAGATCCTCCGAGGAGAACCGCTCGGCCCGTCGGCGCCCCAGGCGCGGGAGAGCCCGGCGGCGCCCCAAGGGCGGGAGAGCCCGCCGGCTCCGGCGGAGCTGCCCGCCGACGTGGCCTCCTTCATCGGCCGCGAGGACGAGGTGCGCCTGCTCAAGGACGTCTTGTCCCGTGACGGGGCGAGGACCGGCGTGATGCGGATCTGCCAGATCAACGGGATCGGCGGCGTCGGCAAGTCCACGCTGGCCACTCACGTGGCCCGCGCGGTCCCGGACTCCTTCCCCGACGGGCAGCTGTACGTGAACCTGCACGGCGCGACCCCCGACGTGGAGCCCGCCCGGCCCGTGGACGCGCTCGGCCGGTTCCTGCGCTCGCTCGGTGTGGCCGCCGCGGCGGTGCCGGCGCAGGTGGAGGAGGCGGCGGCCCGGTTCCGTTCGCTGACCGAGGGCCGGCGGATGCTGATCGTGCTCGACAACGTACGCGACGCCGCGCAGGTGCGGCCGTTGCTGCCGGGCAGCCCCAGTTGCGCCGTACTGATCACCGGCCGCCGGATGCTCACCTCGTTCGAGGACGCGGTCCATGTGTCCTTGGACGTGTTGTCTCCCGAGGAAGGGCTCGCGCTGGTGAGCAGGGTGGTGGGTACGGCCAGGATCGCCGCGGAGCCGGCCGCGGCCGCCGAACTGGTCCGGCTGTGCGGCGGTCTGCCGCTGGCGTTACGCCTGGTGTCGGCCAGGCTGACGGCCCGGCCGACGCTGTCGGTGCCGACGCTGGTGCGACGGCTGGCCACCGCGCGACGCCGGCTGGATGAGCTCTGTGCCGACGATCGTGCCGTACGGGCGAGTTTCCAGGGCAGCTATCAGGACCTGCTCACCGACCCGACCGGCGCGGCGGCGGCCCGGGTCTTCCGGCTGCTCGGCCTGCTGGACTGCCCCGACGTCGAGCCCACCGTGACCGCCGCGCTGGCCGACCTCCCAGAAGAGCGGGCGCGGCTGTTGCTGGAACACCTGGCGGACGCCCAACTGGTCGACAACCACGCCCCTGACCGGTATCGCCTGCACGACCTCCTGTGCCTGTTCGCGCGCGAACGCGCCGAGGAGGACGAGTCGCCACAGGCCCGCGAACAGGCGGTGGAACGCGCTCTGCACTGTTACCTGGCGACCGCTCGGACCGCGGTCGGGCGCCTGAACCAGAGCAGGACGTGGCGCACCGGCATCGGCCCGCAGCAGCTCACCCATCGAGGCATCTCGTTCAAGACGGACGACGAGCTGCACGCCTGGATCGACGCCGAGGAGGACAACCTGCTCGCCGTCGTCGCGCAGGCGGTCGGCACCCCCGCCGCCGAGCTGGCGGTCGCCCTGGCGGCCAGCCTGGCCATGCTGCTCTACGAGCGCGGGCACTGGCCCAAACAGCTCCGGCTCGCCGAGCTGGCCCTGCGCGCCGCGGAGACCACGGGCGACCTCAGTCTTCAGGCGCGCATGCTGAGCGATCTCGGCTGGGCGCAGGTGCTGATGGGCCAGACCACCGGCGCGATCACCCACCTGCGCCGTTCGCTGGCCGCCTACCAGCGGTTGGGCAACCGCAGGCACGAGGCGGCGGTGCTGGAGAATCTGGGCATGGTCCACCGTGCCGTCGGCCGCCTGGACGAGGCGGTGGACCTGCACCAGCGGGCCCTGGCCATCAACCGCGAGATCGGCCATCTCTGGGGCCAGGCGTCGAGCCTCACCCATCTCGGGCTGGCCTTCCAGCACGGCGGACGGTTCGACGAGGCCATCGAGCTCCACCTCCGGGCCATCAGAATCGTCGAGCAGGTGGGCAGCCCGGTCGACCGGGTGTCGATGCTGATCCACCTCGCCGAGGCGTACCGGCTGGCAGGCCGGCCTCAGCAGGCCGTGCACCGCCACCGGCAGGCGCAGAAGATCCACCACGAGGTCGGACGCCCGGACGGTTATCGGGAGGCGGAGCTGTTCTGGGGGTTGGGCCTGGCACTCCACGACGCCGGCGACCTTTCCGAGGCCCGGTACGCCTGGCACAGATCCAGCACGATCCTGCACCGCCTCCAGCTGATCACCACCGACGAGATGCGGGCGATCCAGACCGCCGCACCACCACCTCTCACACCCCAGGCCATCCAGCGGCAGCTCTGAACGCCGCCTCAGGTGTTCGTGCGGACGTCGGACACGTCGGACGGCTCCCCCTCCGCCGGGGCGATCTTACGGACGCCGAACACGGACACCAGGCTGACCAGCGACAACCCGGCCACGTACAGGGCGATCGCCGTCGAGGAGCGGTACGACTCGAACAGGATCGTCGCCACGATGGGGGTGAGCGCGCCGCCGATCATGCCTCCGAGCTGGTACGCGATGGAGATGCCGCTGTAGCGGAAGCGTACGTCGAAGATCTCCGTGAACAGGCCGCCCTGGGCGCCGGCCATGATGCCCTGGACGATCGCGGCCACGGTGAACGCCAGCAGGGCGAGCCCCTCGCTGCCCGTGTTGACCAGGCCGAACATCGGCAGTGGCCAGAGCACGGCGGTCAGCGCGCCGATGATGTACAACCGCTTGGAGCCGTACCGGTCGGACAGGGCCGCCGACGCGATGATCGTGCCGATCCACACCACGGTGGAGATCAGGATCAGTGTGAGCAGCGTGCCGCGCGGGAAGCCCACCACGGTCGTGCCGTACGTGAGCATGTAGACGATCACCGTGTAGCCGACCGCGGGCGGGGCGATCGAGGCCAGGGACGCCAGCGTCAGGTTGCGCGGCTGTCGCCGGGCCAGTTCGGCGAAGGGCACCTTGCTGACGGCGTTGCGCTGCTTGACCCGCTCGAACTCGGGCGCGTCGCGCAGCCGGCTGCGGACCACGATGCCGAGGATCACGAGCAGCAGGCTGAGCAGGAAGGGGATGCGCCAGCCGTAGGATAGGAAGGCGTCGTCCGACATGCCGGATACGGCGAGGAACGCCAGGTTGGAAGTGAGCACCCCCATCGGCACGCCGAACTGGGCGAAGCTACCGTAAACGGCGCGCCGGCGCGGCGACGCGTGTTCGGTGGCGATCAGGATGGCGCCGCCCCACTCGCCTCCCACCCCGAAGCCCTGCGCGATGCGCAGGGCGACCAGCAGCAGCGGCGCGCCGATGCCGATCGCGGCGTACGTGGGCAGGACGCCGATCAGGAACGTCGCCCCGCCGGTCAGCACCAGGGTGAGGATCAGCATCGACTTGCGGCCGACCCGGTCGCCGAAGTGCCCGATGACCGCGGCGCCGATGGGGCGGGCGAGGAATCCGACCGCGAAGGTGGCGAAGGCCGCGAGGGTTCCCGCGAAGCTGGAGGAGGCCGGGAAGAACAGGCTGCCGAAGGCCAGTGCCGCGGCGGTACCGAAAATATAGTAGTCGTACCACTCGATGGACGTTCCGATGAAGCTGGCCGCGAAGATGCCCTTGGTCGATGGTCGCCCGGTGTCGGTGGTTGCAGCCACGGTGGTGCTCCTAAGACGGGCTGAGGGGGATGCCCCGAGATGTCCCTGGCGTTACGGGGGTCTCACAGTTGTACCGAATGTAGATCGGGTGCCACGGGGCGTCCATCCGTCATCTGTGGCGGGCCGTCTACGTCATCCGTCGTACGTCATCCCAAGGGGCGGGCCCGACCGCCGTCCACGGCCGCGAATACGTCATCTGCGCGGGGTCCGGCCCCGGACGGTCGTCCCCAGGTGCGTACGTCAAATCTCCCGCGCACCTACGTCAAACGTCGCGGCCGGCCCTGCGCAATCGGCCGATCCAGGCCGTCATTAGCGCGTGGACCCGCTGCGGACCGCCCTATAGCGTTCGGGGCGACACGCAGAAGGGAGGGAGCGACCTGGGCACGGGAAGACCGCAGTGTCCACGCCGCGATCTCGATGACCGTTGAGCCGACGCCCACCACCGACCTGGTGACAGGTCTTGTCATCGACGGCGAGACCGTCGCCACCACGGAGACGATCCCGGTCCACGATCCGAGCCGTCCGGAGACCGTCGTGGGCTGGGCGGCGGCCGCCACCCCGGAGGACTGCGAACACGCCGTCGCCGCGGCTCAGCGCGCCTTCACCGGCTGGGCCGCCAGGTCCGCGCCCGAACGGGCGGAGCTCGTGCTCGCGGCTCTCGGGCCGCTCGCCGGTTCGGCCGCCGCCAGAGCCGAGCTCCTAACCAGGGAGAACGGCAAGATCCTGGGGGAATCCCAGATCGACCTGGCCGTCTTCGAGGGACGCTCCCGCGTCGCCGCGGCACTGGCCGAGGGCTTCGAGTCGCTGACCACACTGCCGGCCCCGCCCTTCGACACGCGGATCCACCGGGTGGCCACGGGTGTGGTCACCGTCATCGTGCCGTTCAACTGGCCGCTGGCCATCCTCGGGGCGAGCCTGCCGTACGCGCTCATCGCCGGGAACACGGCCGTGGTGAAGCCGCCGCCCACCGCGCCACTGGCGATGGCGGAGACCTTGCGGGTGTTGGCGCGGGGGCTGCCGCCTGGGGTGCTCAACGTCGTCACCGGCCGCGACGACGCGGTCCGGCCGCTGCTGACCGACCCTCGCGTGCAGCGGGTCGTGTTCACCGGCAGCACCGCGGGCGGCCGGGCCGTCATGTCGCTGGCGTCCCAGTCGCTGGCCAAGGTCACGCTCGAGCTGGGCGGGAACGACCCGGCGATCCTGCTCGACGACGTACGGCTGGACGAGAGCACGGCGGGCGCCCTCGCCGCCGCCGCGTTCATGACCACCGGCCAGGTGTGCATGGCGGTCAAGCGGGTGTACGTGCCCCGGTCGCGTCATGCGGAGCTGGTCGAGGCCATGGGCAGCGCCCTGGACGGTCAGCGGGTGGGGAACGGCCTCGATTCCGGGACCACGATGGGTCCCATGAACACGGCGCGGCAGCGCGACATCGTCGGGGAGATGCTCGATCAGGCCCGGGCGAAGGGCGCGGAGGTCCGCGAGTACGGCAGCGTGGACGAGGACGCGGTCGCCGCCGGCGGCCACTACCTCCGCCCCGCGCTGGTCCTCGACCCGGCCGAGGATCTGCGTGTGGTCACGGAGGAGCAGTTCGGCCCGGCACTGCCGATCCTGGCCTACGACGACCTGGACTCCCTCGTGGAGCGGCTGAACAGCGAGTGGTCGGGGCTGTGCTCGTCGGTCTGGTCCGCCGATCTCGACCGCGCAGCAGCCGTCGCCGCGGGGTTGCGTACCGGGACGACGTGGATCAACCAGGCCAACGCGTCCGCCTGCGATGACCGGGCTCCGTTCGGCGGTTTCCGGCAGAGCGGCGTGGACCGGGAGATGGGTCCCGAAGGGCTCCTGGACTTCACGGAAACCCACGTGGTGACCGCCCCGGCGTCAGCCTGACCGCGTCCGCGTCCGGGCCCGGCCGTGTGAGGGGCCTCGTGGCCGGGGCCTCCTCCGGTTCAGGCCGTGGCCCGCCAGCCGCCGTCCGCGTAGACCTTGCGGGCGACCTCGGCGTAGGGCACGGGGCTCACCGTGGCGGCGAGCTCGACCTGGGCGTGGTTCTCGACCGTGAGCTTGCCCGTGCCGCCACCGGGTTCTCCCCACACCAGCGAGACCTGGGCGCCCGCCTCCGCGTGGTCGTGGTCGATCATCGCCAGCGTCAGCATCGTGCGCTCGTTCCAGCTGTAGCCGATCCAGGTGGAGATCCCGGCGGGTTCGCCGTGCACCTTCACCAGGTCGTACGGATGCATCGAGTACACCGCGGACGGGAATTCGAACCACTTGGCGGGGACACCATGTTCGAGTTGTGAGCCGACGGCCCTGAGGAATTCGGCGGTGCTCAGCGCGAGCGTGACCTTTTTCCGGTGTTTCTCACCGGCTTTGGCCGCCAGCGCCTCGCGGCCGATGAAGTCGTGGTCGAATTTCACGAAGGATCCGTAACCGAGGTCCCAGGGCGTCAGGTAATAGTCCTCGATGCGGTCCGAGACGAAACTGCCGCCGATCGAGGCGTTGGCCTCGTAACCGTCGCCGGGAAGCCATTGCCGGTAGCTCCTGAGCGCCTCACCGGTGTAGATCCCCGGCAGCGGCGAGGGGATCCAGCCTGATTCCAGGGTGTTGGAGGAATAGGCGCGCCCGCCCACCAGGCGCATACCGAATTCCACGCCGGCCTCGACCAGTGCCCGGTGCACGTCCGCGCCGTCGTCCCACGGCCCGAACAGCTCGTACCCGGGCTGCCCCGCCATGCCGTGGCGCAGCGCGCGGACCGTCTTGCCGGCGATGGTGACGGCGGTGAGGTGGAAGAACTTGAGCTGCGGGGCGGGCCTGCCGGTCACCTTCTCGATCACCTTGGGCGCGTTCGGCCCCTGGATCTGGTACCGGTACGACGTGCGGTCGTACGGATCGGGGCGGGCCGCCGAGCGCTCGTCGAGCGTCGTCGTGACGTCGTAGCCGCCGCTCTCAGCGTGGAAGCGCACCCAGTTGAGCGCGGGTATCCGCCCGACCAGGTTGAAGGTGTTCTCGGCCAGGTGGAAAAGGATCCCGTCGCCGATGACATGGCCGCCGGGGGTGCACGGCACGAACTGCTTCGCGGTGTCGACCGGGAATCTGGCGAAGCTGTTCACACCCAGATAGGACAGCAGCTTCAGCGCGTCACGCCCTTCGACCAGCAATTCCGCCATGTGGTACGACTGGTTGAACAACACACACGTGTGCTGCCAGGCGTACTGCTCGTCCCGCCAGTTCGTGTACTCCGGCGGAACACCGGGATAGACGTTCGGTCCGGCCGGCAGATTGCGCAGATAATCCGCCACATTCGTCTGGACGCCGTTGAGAACGTCTTCCAGGCTCTTGCCGGTCATCAACCGTCTCCCTCGGTGCCCAGAATCGGCCGGGTCACGTGGATGTTACGCGGTCGGCGCCGGGCGGCGGATCACACATTTGACGGCTCTTGACAGGTTGCCCTTCGCAGACCCGTTACGACAAATGACGTAGTTCAGCGGGGGTTCAGCGGGGTGGTCGACGATGACGTCGATGCCGGGGACGTCGGCATCCGGCTGGGCGGTCATGTGCGCCTCAGCGTTTCCGAGAGTCGTTCGCGGGCGGTCGGCTCCCCGTGGAGCCCGGTGGGCAGCGACGCCGGCAGCGGCAGGACGAGACGGACGACGATGCCCTCGCCAGGGCTGGACCGGGTGGTGAGGCGGCCCGCCCACCGGCCGGCGCGCTCCTTCATCGCGGTCATGCCGAAGCCGCCCTCCTCCACGGGCGCCCCCTGCTCCGGCAGGCCGCGCCCGTCGTCGGCGACCTCGGCCGTCAGCCCCCGCTGCGTGCCGTGCCCGGTCAGCGCGAGCCTGATCGTGACGAGGGAGCCGTGCGAGTGCTTGACGCTGTTGTGCAGCGCCTCCGCGATCACGCGATAGACGTCCTCCCGAAGCTCGGCCTCCAGGTCGTCGAGCTCGTCGTGCGGGTCGGTGATCGAGACCTGCACCTCGAAGCCCGTACGGCCCATGGTCGACTCGGCCAGGGCCGTCAGGGCGGCGCCCAGCCCCTGGTCGTCGAGGGCGGTGGGGTGCAGGTCGGTCACCATGGCCCTCAGGTCGCTGAGGACCGCCTTCGAGATGTGCCCGAGCTCCCCGGCCACGCGCGTCACGTACGCCGAGTCGACGACGGTGCCGCGCCCGGACAACATGCCGAGGGACTCGACCTGCATGCCCATGGAGAAGACCTGCTGCACGACGGAATCGTGCAGCTCGCGGGCCAGGCGCTGGCGTTCCTCCCGCCGCGCGACCTCCCGCTCGCGCTCCAGCAGGGCGGCGTAGTGGACGGCCTGCGCCGCCTGCTCGCCCATCGCCAGCAGGAAGTCCAGCGCGGTGCCGCCGATCTCCTGGCCCGGCTCGAAGTACGCGTTGAGCACGCCGACGGGCTCCCCGCGAACGAGCAGCGGCACGCTCGCGAACCAGTCCCACTCCGGATTGCGCATGTGCTCCCGCAGCGGCGCCCAGGCCGGAGCCGACATGATCGTCGCGTACCGGTGCGGGACGACGACGGGTTCGCGGGAGGTGAACGCGTCGACCATCCGCAGCTGGGCCCCGGCCTCCATACACTCCACGAGGAGGTCGAACCAGTTGTCCGCCTTGCCGAAGCCGGCCGTGCCCATGATCTGGAAGCGTTCGCCGGTGGGGTTGACCGTCACGATCTGCACGCTGGCCAGCGCATCGGCCTCGAGCACCTCCTGGGCCAAGGCGTCCAAGGTGCCGCTCAGGGACCGCTTCGCGGCCACCCGGCTCGCCGCGCTGGCGATCGCGGTGAGCCGCCGCTGGTGCCGCCGGCTCTCCGTGACGTCCCTGAACGTCACCAGGCACTCGTCGCGCCCGGGCAGGCCCCTCATCCGGTACGCGAACTCGCGCCGCCGGCCCGGCACCGGCTCCCACACGACGACCGCCTCGTCCTCGGGAACGTCATCCGGACGGTACGGCGGAAACGGGGACGCGGCGCCCTGGACGCCGTGCGGGTCGAGCCCGCACAGCGACAGCGCCGCCTGGTTCGCCTGAACGAAACGACCGTGCGTGTCGATCAGCGCCAGGCCGTCCGGCGTCCTCTCCAGCAGCGTGCCCGCCTCGACCCTGTCCTCTGCGGGGCCCTCTGCGCGCCTGACGTCGTACGCCATCACTGACGGCCTCCTCGCTGGAACACGACGGGTCGCGGCATCGCCGACACCCATGATGCCCGCGTTCCGCCCGGACAGCACTAGTCCGGCCGCGACGAGCAGCCGGGATACGACATCTGACGTAGTCGATGACTCCGCGGACGGCAGCGCCGCGGTTGGCTGATTAACGCAGCAGTCTTTCAAAATTAACAACGCAACCACTTCAAAGAGCGCCCATGGTTATGCAAGGATCCTTCCGAAAGCCGGACTGATCGCCTGGAGGGGCTGCCCGTGCAGGGACGCGACCTCGCCGCGCTGCGGCGGTTCAACACCAGCGCCGTGTTGCGCGCCCTGCGCAAGCAGGGCCCGCAGTCGCTGACCCTGCTGAAGGAGACGACGGGGCTGTCGCGGCCCACGGTCGAACTCGCCCTCGAGGAGCTGTCCGGGCAGGGCTGGGTCGCGGAGATCGCGGACGCCCCGGCGACGCGGTCCCCCGGACGCCCGGCCCGGCGCTTCAGGTTCCGCGGCGAGGCCGGCCGGGTCGTGGGCGTCGACATCGGGCTCCACAAGATCGTCCTGCTGCTCTCCGACCTCACCGGCGAGATCCTGGCCGTCGAGCGCGAGTCGATCGACTCCGCGATGGACGGCGCCGACCGGCTCGCGTTCCTCCGCACCCGCCTGGAGCGCTTCCTGGCCGGCCACGGGGTGCACCAGCGGGAGCTCTGGGCCGTGTCGGTCGCGGTGCCGGGGTTCGTGGACGAGGCCGGGCGGGTCCACTCCATCGTGGTGCCGGAGTGGAACGGGCTCGACCTGGCCAATCGGCTCGCCGAGACGTTCCGGTGCCACGTCGTCGCCGAGAACGACGTCAACTTCGCCGCCGTCGCCGAGCACTGGCGCGGCGCCGCCCGCCTCGCCGACGACGTGGCGTGCGTACTCGCCGGCCGGCGGGCGTCGTGCGGCCTGCTCCTGGGCGGCCGCCTGCACCGCGGCCGGCGCGGCGGCGCAGGCGAGCTGGGCACCCTGCCCCACCTCGGGCTGGCCGCCGCCCACCAGGCGCTGCGCTGGGACGGCGTCCGGTCCGGGGAGTCGGCGATCGAGGCACTCGTACGCGCCGCGGAGGCGGAGGATCCCAGAGCCCTCGAGGTGCTCGACGCGTACGCGGCCCGCCTCGCCCCGGGAGTCGCGGCCCTGGTGCTCGCCGTCGACCCCGACCTGATCGTGCTGTGCGGCGGCGTGACCCCGGCCGGGCGGTGGCTCACCCCGATGCTCACCCGGCACCTGCGGGACATCACCCTGCACGTCCCGCGGATCGCCGTCAGCACACTCGGCGAGCGCGGCGTCGCGCTGGGCGCCGTCCGCACCGGCCTCGACCACGTCGACACCCAGCTCACCGACCCCGCCGGCCCCCTGCCCTCGGCAGCCCGCTGATC
>NZ_JADOGI010000186.1 GCF_015645445.1 Nonomuraea cypriaca
CGATAGACCTTCAGAAACCCTGAAATCTCATCAACACCCGAAGAAGCCGGAGCACCAGCAGATAAGCCCAGGTCCTGCGGCTAGAGATGCTCAAGAGACTCAGAGGAACTCAAGGGATATTGCACAGTCATCGGACCAGGTGAGAGGCGCTTCGTTCCGGGAATCGGACTGCCTGGGGTGGTGGCGTTCACGTAATCGAGCCGGTCTGAACCGCGTGGCGTGTCGGGTGGATGTCGGTCATCCGGTTTCCACTCCGGTGGACGGAGCCGTAGCGAGCGCGGCGAGTTCGATGCGGTTGGCGACACCGAGCTTGGCGTAGATGTGGGAGAGGTGGGTCTTGACGGTGCTTCGGCTCATGAAGAGCCGCGCTCCGATCTGCGGGTTGTTGAGGCCCACAGCGGCCAGCCGTACCACGCTCAGCTCGGTCGGGGTGAGGCTGTCCCACCCGGCGGCCGGCCGGTCGCGGGCGCCCCGGCTACGGCGGACGTACGCGACCGCGTCGTCGAGGGACACCTCGGCGCCCGCCGCCCATGCCGTCGCGAATTCTTCACCGAGCGTCTGCCTGAGTCGGGCGACCAGCTCGTCGTACTCGCGGCGTTCGGCGGCGCGCCGGGGATATCCCATGGCCGCGCGTGCCGTGGTACTCGCGGCCAGCGTCCGCACCGCGTTCGGCGGGGCCAGCCGCGCGGCGATCGCGTCCAGGCTGTCCACCCAGAACGTGCGTAGTCCGTGGGCGACGCGAATGGTCAGTGCCTCGTGGTGCAGATCGGGGTCGCCGGTGAGGTGGGCCTGTTGCTGCAGCACGTCCGCGAGGACGCGTGGCATACCGAGCTTGCGTGCGATGGCAGCCGCCCGGTCGAGCTCACCGCGGGCGTTCTCGTACCGGCCGGCGCGCCGTAGAGCCTCTCCGTAGCCGGCGTGCACCTGCGCCGCGAGGTAGGTCGGCGCGACGTGCTCGGTTTGCCGCACATCGCGCTCGAACCAGCGCAGCGCCCCGTCGAGATCGCCGTTCGCCACCTGCACTTGTGCGAGTGCCAACCTCATGCCGGGCACGAAGACCGCTGCTTCGGCGTTCTCCATGAGCAGCAGTAGTGGCCGCATTGCCTCGAGCGCTGCGGTCACGTCTCCGGACGCGGTGTGCGCGGCCGCCAGGGCGCTGCGTGCCATGCCGACGCGCAGGTAGTCGCCGAGCGGCTCGGCGAGTTCGAGCGACTGCTCGGCGAGGCGGCGGGCCTCGGCCGGCCGGCCGCTCGCGAGCACTCCGCTCGACAGGAACGCCAGTGTGGTCGACGCGATCCCCCGGTGACGGTGGCGGAGGCCGTCGAGTGCCGTTTCCAGCAGTGGGCGGGCCTCGTCGTGTCGGTCCTGCAGCTGCCTGATCATGCCCTGCAGCGCCAGCTGAGCATGCCTGAACAACTGGTCGCCCGCGATTTCGGCGGAGCGGATCGCCTCGACGGTGAGGTCCCAGGCGGCGGCGAAGTCGGTGTAGAACCGGCCGACCGCGGCCAGCGTCAGGCACTGGCTGCGCAGGCTCTCGTCACCGTGCACGGTGGCCAGTTCGAGCGCCTGCTGTGCCACGTCGTATTCCAGATCGACCGGGCTCGTGGTGTCCGCGACCAGCGCCAACCCGGTGAGCAGCCGTGCCTGTAGCAGTGAGCGGTCCGTCGGCACCCGGTCGATGGCGCGCCGCAGGAAGGCGATGCCCTCGTGCCCGTGCCGGTGCAGATGCCACAACCACGACAGCTCGGCGGCGAGGCGGCGTCCCCTGTCGGGATCGGCGGCGGCTAGCCCCCACTCCAAGGCGGCGCGCAGGTTGTCGTACTCACCCTCGAGCCGGGCGCGCCTGGCGTCGAGATCGGCGGTTCGCTCCGGCCCACTGGCGGCGAAGGCGAGGAAGTGGTCGAGATGGTGGTCGCGGGTGAGGCGGATCTCCCCCGCCTCCCGCAACCGGCCGGCGGCGTACTCGCGAATGGTCTCCAGCAGCAGGTAGCGGGACGCGCCGCCGCGGGTCTCCGCGACGACCAGCGACTTGTCCACCAACCGGCCGATGCTGCCGAGTACGTCGTCGCGAGCGACCACTCCGCCCGAACAGACCGTCCGTACGGCATCCAGGTCGAACCCGGAAGGAAACACCGCGAGGCGGCGGAACACCGCCCGGTCCGGCTCGTCGAGCAGGTCGTGGCTCCAGGCGATGGATGCCGCCAGGGTCTGCTGGCGCGCGGCGACGCCACGCGGGCTGCGGATGAGCAGGCCGAACCGGTCGTCCAGGCCATGCTCGATCTGTTGCGGGGTGAGGGTGCCCAACCACGCGGCCGCGAGCTCGATGGCGAGCGGGACGCCGTCGAGCCGGGAGCACATCACCCGCGCGGCGGCCTCGCCTGCCTGGTCCAAGCCGAACTGCTGCCGGACCTGGCGGCCCCGCTCGACGAACAGCCGCAACGCCTCGTCCGGGGCCAGCGACGGCACCCGCCAGACCACCTCGCCCGGCACTGCCAGCGGCTCGCGGCTCGTGATGAGAACCGACACCTCCGGGCACGAAGACAGCAGCGCGCCGGTCAGCTCGGCGGCGCCGTCGATGATGTGTTCGCAGTTGTCCAGGCAGATCAGCGCGCGGCGGCCGCGCAACTGCGCCGTCATCGACCGCACGGGGCCTTGCATGGGTTCGATGAGCACGCCGAGCTTCGCCGCGACCAGCTCGGCGAGTCGCGCCTGGTCGCTGACGGCCGCCAGCTCGACCCACCAGACACCATCCGGCCGGCGCGCGACCTCGGTGGCGGCGATCTCCGCGGCGAGCCGGGTCTTGCCGACGCCGCCAGTGCCGGTCAACGTCACCAGCCGCTCGGCGTCCAGCAGCGCCCGCACCGCGGCCAGCTCGGACCGCCTGCCCACGAAGCTGGCGAGCTGGACGGGCAGGTCAGTGAACGCTGCAGACGTCATGGCACGGCTCAGTCTGCCATCGAACCGTTGGAACCGGCCACCGGAAAGTCCCGGTCTCGGCCACATGGCCGATGTTCTCCCCAGCCGCCGAAGGCAGGCTTTCCGCGAACACCCGAACTCGACGACCAGGGAGCAACGCGATGGGATCCGTCGTCGCCAGCATGTCCATGTCTCTCGACGGCTTCGTCGCCAGTCCGAACGACGAGGTGGACCACGTGTTCGCCTGGTACAACGCCGGGCAGGCCAGGGTCGAGAGGGAGAATCGGGACTTCACGCCGGAGAGTGCCGAGGTGTTCCGACCCGGGGCGCTGGGCTCGCTGGTCTGTGGCCGCAGGCTGTTCGAGCTGACTAATGCGTGGGGCGGCAGACACCCGATGGGCGCGCACGTCTTCATCGTCACCCACAGTGTGCCGTCCGGCTGGCCGCGCGAGGACACGCCGTTCACCTTCGTCACCGACGGTGTGGCCGGCGCGGTGCAGCAGGCCAAGGATCTCGCTGGTGACCGCGACATCGCCATCGCCACCCCCACCATCACACAGCAGTGCCTCGACCTCGGATTGGTGGACATGATCGCAGTGGACCTCGTGCCCGTGTTGCTGGGGGAGGGCATCCCGTTCTTCGCCCGACTCGCGAAGGCACCGGTCAAGCTGGGCACCCCAACGGTCATCGAGGCCAAGGGCGTCACGCACCTGCGCTACCCGGTCGGCCACTGACACCGTCGCAACTCGAAGGGAGACGTCATGTCGAATGTATCTACATACCCTGATCGGATGCCCGGCCCGCTGGAGGTATCCGTGGACAATCCGCGCTACTTCACCGTGCGTTCGGACGACCCGGCGGGGCGGCGGGTGGTGTACCTCACGGGCTCGCACATCTGGAACAACTTCCACGACGGCATGGGGCCCGGCGCGACCGCACCGGCTCTGCCTGAGAAGCTGGACTACGACTCCTACCTGGATTTCCTCGCCGCTCACGGGCACAACTTCATCCGGCTGTGGCGCTGGGAACAGTTCAAATCGCAGGCCGCGGGCGGCGCGTACCACCTGAACATGAGCCCGCAGCCATGGCCGCGCACGGGGCAGGGAACGGCCAAGGATGGCGGTCCGAAGTTCGACCTGTCCCAGTTCGACCCGGCCTATTTCCGGCGGCTGCGCGAGCGGGTCATAGCGGCCGGCGAGCGCGGCATGTACGTGGCCGTGATGCTGTTCGAGGGCTGGGCGCTGCACCTCAGCCCGGCGCCGGACAACGTCGAGGGTCACCCGTGCCATGCCGCCAGCAACGTCAACGGCATCGGGATCACCTCGATCCTCGACCACCAGGTCCTGCCGCTCGACCCCGCCGTGCGGGCGCTGCAGGAGGCCTACATCCAGCAGGTCGTCGACACCGTGCACGATCTGCCCAACGTCCTCTACGAGGTCGCCAACGAGTCATGTGGAGGTGGCACAGCCGATCCGGAGATGGCCGCCGTGCTCGGCGTACCGCCGGGCACCGAGTGGGGTGACTCGACCGACTGGCAGTACTGGGTGATCGAGTTCGTCCGACAGTACGAGCGGCAGGAGGAGTATGACCCGCACCCGATCGGGATGACCATGCAGTTCCCGGTGGCCGACCAGACCCGGGTCAACGCGCCCCTGTTCGACGGGCCCGCCGACTGGATCTCGCCTGGCTACGATGATGAGATCTTCCGCGAGGGCGGTCATCCCGCCGCCCCGGACGGTCCGCCGTCGCGATGGCTGGAGAACCCGCCACCCGCGGACGGCCGGAAGGTCCTGATCAGCGACACCGACCACTTCGCCCCCGGCCAGGGCGACGCGCTCTGGGTATGGAAGGCGTTCCTGCGCGGCCACAACCCGATCTTGATGGACTTCGGCCTCATCGACGGCATCCAGCCGGCCGGCGAACCGTCACCGGACGCCTTCGAACCGGCCCGCCAGGCGATGGGCGACACCCGGCGCTACGCCGAGAGGATCGACCTCATCGGCATGCCCCCTCGCGGCGACCTCAGCTCCACCGGCTACGTGCTGGCACACCCCGGCAAGGAGTACCTCATCCTGCAGCCGAGCGAGACCAGCGAGGTGTTCACCGCCGAGTTGCTGGCCGGCAGCTACACAGCCCACTGGTACGCCATCGGCGAGCGGACATCCCGGACCGGCGACGAGGTGACGGTGCCGAGCGACGGCCTGGTGAAGTTCACCATGCCGTCCACGATCCACGGCCCGGCCGTACTGCACCTGGCGGCCGCCACCAACCCCGTGTCTGCTGCCTCCAGGTAGTCACGCACGATCCATCTCCTAAGGCTTGCGGCCCACCGCGGCGTACATATTGGTGGCGGTGTCCGGGAAAGGCTCGCCACCGGAAGCGGGGTTCCAGCGGAACCCGACAATCAAAGGAGGAACGATGGCGAACATGAGCACGGTGGACAGGTCGGCGCCCACGGACAGGCATGTGACCGCACCGATTACGGATCTCGCCGCCGACACGGCGATCTCGGCCGCCAAGCACCTCACCCACCGGGTCCGCGGCCGGTGACCGGCATGTGGGCGATGGTTCCCCGGCTGCTCGGCGACAGTCGCTACCTCGTGCTCGCCACCGCCGATCGCCAAGGGCGGCCGTGGGCCACTCCCGTCTTCTTCGCCGCCCGCGATGAGGACCGGCTCGTCTGGGTGTCGGCACCGGACAGCAGGCATTCCCTCAACATCGCCGAACGCCCAGACGTGGCCATCACGGTCTTCGACTCCCACGCGCCTATAGGCGGTGCCGAGGCGCTTTACCTCGAGGCGACCGCCGGCCCCGCCGACGATCCCGTCGCGGCGCTGACGACGCTCAACGCCCGCCTCCCCACAGGCAAGGAACTCACCGGCGACGACCTCGCGCCGTCCGGCCCTCTGCTGGCCTACTGCGCCGACGTGCGGCGACACTTCGTCCTGATCCGGGGAGGGGATTCGCGCTTCGACAACGTCACCGACGCACGACTCCGCGTCACACGCACCATGTAGGAGGGCCCAACCATGACCGCGAGCATCCCGCGCGGGTCGTCGGCGACAAGCTACACATCAATCTTGAGATCCATTGTCCGGACAGGCAAGGAGGACCACTGTGGGTAAGCCCATCTACTCGATGATCACGTCACGCGACGGCTACGTGAGCGATACGGACGGCAACTTCGGCTGGGGCGGCCCCGAGGAGGAGTCGCACGAGTTCATCAACGAGCACGGGCGATCGATCGGCGCGTACCTCCATGGCCGCCGGATGTACGAAACCACGGTCTACTGGGAACCGCGCACACGGTGCCTGGCATGACTCGAATCATCGCTGACATCTCGGTCTCCCTCGACGGCTTCGTCACCGGGCCCGACCCCGGCCCGGACAACGGTCTGGGCACCGGCGGCGAGGCCCTGCACACCTGGGCGTTTTCCGACGACCCCGACGACCGCCGGGTCCTGCGCGAGGCGACCGCCTGCTCGGGCGCCGTCGTCCTCGGCCGCCGGCTCTTCGACGTGGTCGACGGGCCGAAGGGCTGGAACGACAACTCCGGCTACGGCGCCGGCGAGGTCGGCAAGCCCGCGTTCGTCGTCGTGACGAGCTCGCCGCCGGAGTCTGTGCGGCTCACCGACCTCGATTGGACGTTCGTCACCACCGGTCTGCCCGACGCCGTCGCCGCCGCGCGCTCGCGCGCGGAAGCGGCGTCGTCACACCGCGGCGAGGACCTCGATGTCGTTCTCATGGGCGGCGGCGCCATGATCGGCTCGGCGCTCGACGCCGGGCTGGTCGACGTGCTGTCGCTGCACCTCGCGCCCGTCGTGCTGGGCTCCGGGACGCCACTGTTCACCGGCGGAGCGCCGCGCACGCTGGTGCAGCGGAGCGTGACCTCGACATCGACCACGACGCACCTGACCTACGACGTCCTCTGACGACGTCGTTGCGGAATTTCACATCGAGCAATCAACGGCGCCCCGGTGGGGCGCCGTATGTCCTTCCTCAAGGCCCTGCGCCGGAGGTGGCCCTGCGGGTCCCTGTATGTGATCATGGACGACTACGGCCGCACAAGCATCCAGATCCGCGCCTGGGCCGTCGACCACGACGTCGAGCTGGTGTTCCTGCCGACCCACGGCTCGTGGCTGAACTGGATCGAGTCCGAGTTCGCCGCACTGCGCTACTGGCCTTCGGGGAGGATCGGGCCGGATTTTGGCGCTATGCCGTCAGGCCTCAGAGGGGACCCAGGTGCGGGCGGCCTCGTGCAGGCGTATCAGCCGGTCCCAGTGTTCGGCAACGGTGGTGCGGCCGGGCTCGGTGAGGCTGACGACGGTTCGGGGACGGCGTTCGGCGGTCTTGTCGATCTTAACGATCCCGCCCTTCTCCAGCTTGGCCAGATGGCTGGACAGGTTGCCTTTGGACAGGCCGGTGACACGCTGGAGGTAGAGGAAGTCGGCGCTTTCGCAGGCCGACAGCGCACTGGTGATCGCCAGCCGGGAGGGGTCGTGCACCAGCCGGTCGATCTCCGTCATGTCCTCGAAAGGGGTGCCCACCTCATTCCTCCTCGCTTGCCGGTTGCGGAAGCGAGCGCACCAGAGCGCGGTGGTCGAGCAGGCCGTTGACGACGAGCAGCGCGCCGACGAGCAGAAGCTGCCAGAGGGGCTCGGCCGCGGTGAAGGGATGCTCTCCCGACGGGGTGAGCACGCCGAGCGGGGCCAGGGTGAGGGCCATGAGCGCCACGGCCGAGGCCGGGTAGTGTCCGCGGCCAGGCCAGGGCGGTCCGCCGATCAGCGCGAGGAGGACGGCGAAAATCAGACCGCCGGTGAGATGCCCGGCCGTCCCGGTGACGTTGGCGGCGGTGACCACCACGAGCACGCCCGACAGCAGCACAGGGATGAGCCAGGCGCGGAACCTGGCACCGTCGCGCCGCGGGACGACCGTGCCGAAGGTCCCGCGGTAGTAGCCGGCCGCGGCGGCGAGCAGAACGGCGAAGAGCAGGAGGGGGACGACATGGTTCTCCCGGACGCCGTCGAACGCGAGGGACCCGAGGAAGAGGCCGTAGACGGCCAGATAGAGCCCCCGGCGGTGGGCGTGCTCGGCGGTGGATCGGCGGATGCGATCGAGGCGATCGAGTTCGTACGAGTTGACCATCGGACCTTCCGGTTTGCAGTGCAGACCTTTCTGCAGTCTAGGACTCGGGGCGTGAGGTTTGCAGTGCAGACCGTTCAAGTCCCACGTACGGCGGCGCAAGTTTCCGCACTCCCAGCGAGTCCACGATTCCTACACCCACAGGGCACACAGTCGTCGTCACCGAATCGTCGTCAAGATCGTCTCTCTAGCGCCAAAATCCGATGCGATCCTCCCCGGAGGCCTACTACGCCCTCAACGGCACCGACCACCGCACCCATGACCAGCAGAACGCGGCGATCAGCGGCTACGTCCGCCGGCGCAACGCCCGCGCCCAACCGGCCGCCAGCTCACCAGTCACCCGGCCAAGGTTGCGTGACGGGCCACTAGGTTGACCGCAGCTCCGCGGCGACCGCTCGTTCCCGCAACTGCGCCGCCTCCGCGCGGGCGGCCTCCAGCTCCGCCCGCAGGTCCTCGAGCCGTATCCGCTCCAACCTGAGCTCCGCCCGCAGCTGATCACGCTCCTTGGCCGCGGCGTCGCCTCGCGTCTTCTCCCGCGAGACCAGCTTCCGTTCCCGTGCCAGCGCGGCCGCGGCCTCCTCCTCGCCGGCGGCCAGCCTCCCTGTCAGCCGGTCCACCTCGCCCGCCGCCCGGGCCGCGTCCCGCAGGGCCACCGCCCGATCCCGATCGGCCTCCGCCGCGGCCCGCTCGGCCTGAACGGCGCGCTCCACGGCCCGCTCCCGCTCCTGCACCGCCGCCTCCTCCCGCGCCTTCGCGCCGATCACGTCGCGTTCGGCCTGCTCACATGCCCGAACCGCCGCCGCGGTCTCCTCCCGGGCGCGATCACGTTCCCCCCCGGCCTGGTCGGCGGCCTCCCGAGCCTGCACGGCCTGCGCCCGTGCCTCGCCGGCCCGCCGTTCCGCCAGCTCCACCCGCTCGGCCAGCTCCTGAACGGCCTGGTCCCTGGCCCGCTCGGTCAGCTCGATCTGGCGGGCCGCCTCCTCGGCGCGCCGCTCGGCCAGCTCCGCCCGCCGCTGCGCCTCCTCGGCCGTCTGCAGCGCCTGCCGCTCGGTGCTCGCGGCCTCCCGCAACGCGGCCAGCGCCTGCTCCCGCGCCTGCTCGGCGTCGGAGAGCGCCGTCTCCCGTTCGCTCTCGGCCTCTTCGAGCCGGGTCCGCATCTCGGCCGTCTGCCTGCGGGCGTGCTCGGTGGCCTCGCGCGACAGCCGTACCTGCTCGAACGCCTGCTCCCGCTCCGTACGCGCGATCGCCACCCGCGTGTGCGCCTCTGCCTGGACCGCGCTGAGCTTCGCCTCGACCCCCGCCGGGCTCAGCTCGTCGGCCAGCGCCCGTGCCAGCGGCTCGATGGCCGCCGCCAGCCCGGTCTCCATCCGGTCGTACAGCTGCTCGGCCCTGGCCAGCGCCCCCTCCAGCCCTGGGGTGGCCCGCCGCAACTCGCGCTCCCGCTTGGCCGCCGCCTGACAGTCCTTCTCCGGGCAGTACGCCTTGGGCCGCCCCCTCCCCCGCCGCTGCTCGATCGGCGCTCCGCAGTGCTTACAAGGCGTCACCACACTGGTCTCCGCAGTCACCCCCACAGCCTACCATTTCGATTTTCCAGAAAATAAAATTCAATAATGATGATCCGTTGTGCTGCAGCTTCTCTGGTACAACTTGCGGGAAGTTCCCGCAAGTTATCATCTGATCGCCCACAGCGGGTACCAACCAAGTGCGAATCTGCAGCGGGATGTCATGCGGATTGCCACGAAGTTGTCCTGGCGTTATGCCACTTGGTGTCAGTGGGAGTGCCACGAGGTGTCAGCAAGATCCTTTGAGTAGGCCGCTTTTAAGGGAGCGCCCTCGCGGTGCCCAGAGGCTATTTTTGCAGGTGAGTGCCATGTTCAGGGCGGAAGCCGCGTCGTAGCTTGCCTCCGTGTCATCCGTCTGCCGCCTCCGCCCGTAAGCGATGACCTCGCAGTCCTGCTGCGTTTCGACAGCGAGATCTGTGCGGAAGAGATCTTCGCTTCGCTGACACGTGGTGGCACTAATGCCAGCTGCTGACATTGCCGATCGAGCGGATGACCTGGCGCTTTGCCATGAGATGTCAGCAAGAGGTGCCAGTCGATGTCAGTACGGACCGCATGCCCCTCGGGAGGGGGCGCTGCGCGGCGCCTGTCCGCGGTGCGATGGTGGCCGCCAGTCGGGGAAACGACGGTGGGCACCCGTGCGAAGGCGCGCCTACCGTTCTGCCTTCCCGGCGCCATTCGACAATCGCGCCCCGGCTTGGCTTCGCTTTTCAACCAGGCTCTTCATGACATCGGGCGGGTCACGTCCACGGGCGCGCGGCATGTCTCGCAAATGTCGTGGTTGGCGGCTCAGGGCTGTTAGCGTGGGTTCATAAGCCTCGGGCCTCGCCACTGTCTCACGCGTCCCGGGCACCGCTATGTTGAGCGTGCGCTGGTGGCATACGGTTGTCCTCACAATCGCCGCTCCGTGCGTTCGGGCAGTTCAGACGTCTGCGGTGGGCGGCGGCGTTGCCTCGCCCTCAGGCGAATGGCGGGGCGGTGACGGCCTGGAGGGCGGCGCTCAGTGCTCGGGCCTGTGCCGGCGACCGCGGGGCGTCGGCGAGGGGGATGGCGCTGTCGTCGTAGTGCAGCAGCACCACGCCGTCCTGCAGGGTGACGGCGTCGAAGGCTCCGCCGGGCAGCCGTACGCCGGGCCGGCCGTCGACGTCGGCGAGTGGCGGCACCACCAGGCCGGTGGCCGCCTGGGCGGCGGCGAGCTGGCGGCGTAGTGTCTGCTGCTCGCGTTCGGCCATCTCCAGGCGGGTTTCGGCGGTGGCTTGGCCCAGGCGGGCCTGGTCCCGCTGGGTCTGTAGCCGGTCGCGGTCTTCGTTGAAACGGCGCTGTCGTTCGGCCAGGTCATCGCGTACCGCGCGGGTTTCGGCGCGGGCCTGCTCGGCTGCGGTGCTGGCCTGGTCGAGCTGCAGCCGGGTGGTGGCCAGGTGCGTGCCGGTCTGCTCCAGGTGTTCGGTCAGGCGGCGGATGTCGGCGCGGGCCTGGTGCAGCTGACGGTCGCGCTCGGCCAGGGCGGCTGCGCGCTCTTCGGCCAGGGCGGTGGCTCGGGACACCTCGGCGCCCAGGGCGCGCAGTTGCTCGGCTTGGCGCCTGGTCAGGGACTGCTCGTCGTGCAGCTGGGCGGTGAGCTGGCCGATCTGCATGCCCAGGCGTTCGGCGTTGGCGCGGGCTTCGCTGTGGATGCGGTCGCGGCGTTCCTCGGCCTCGCGCTGGGCGTTCAGGGACTCCTGCTGGACGCGGAGGGCCGCGTCCCGTTCCTGCTCGGCCGTCTGCCGCCCTGCCAGCGCGGCGCGCATCGAGGTGCGGGCCTGCTCGGCGTCGGATTCGGCCTGCTGCACGCCCGTCTCGGCCTGGGCCAGCTGGGTGGCGATGGCCTGCCATACCTGCTCCAGGCGTTCGTCCAGCTGGCGCAGGTCCTCGCGTTCGGCGGCCAGTTGGGCGTCGCGCTGGTGCAGCCGGGCGCGGATCTGGCCGGCCTCGGCGGCAAAGGCGCTGACCGCGGTGTTCGTGGCCACCGCGGCGGGGGCGCTGTCGGCGGCCCGGCTGGCCTCGTTGCCGCACAGCTTGCAGCAGTACTTGCTGGGGCGGCCACCCTTGCCGGGCTCGCGTTCGTGTTTGGCGCGGCCGCAGCCGGGCCGGGCGCACTGCCGCAGCGGGTCGTCGGTGGCCAGGGCCAGGCAGTCGCGGGTGTGGCCCCGGCCACCGCGGGGCGGCTCCTCCCCGCCCGGCCCGGGGGGTGCCGAGACCTCTTGCCGTCCGATGGTGAAGGCGGTCGGTGGTGTCGGCGGCAGAGCGGCCGATGTGCCGGCGTGGTCCTGGCTCGGGGTGGGACCCGGCTCGCTGGGGTCGAAGCTGATCTCCGTCACGTAGCGAATTTAGCATCAGCACATGCCGTAGAAATTTCGGTTTAGCATATCGCTCATGCGTTTCTTTAATGATCACTGAGAAGGGGAGTTCTCAAAGATCATCTCTGGTAGGGTGGGTTCCGTGATCGAGTCCGCCACGGCCTCCGGGCCGGATTCCCGCCCGCTCCCCACGACTGCTTTCCCCGGCGCCTCTGCCGCCGGACTGGTGCTGGGCGCCGGCCCGGCGATCGCACCTGCCCGCGACCCCTACCTGCTCTATCTGGGACGCCTGGGTAGCGCCGCCTCCCGCCGCGCCATGCAGATCTGCATGGACCACCTCGCCCGGATGCTCACCGGCGACCGGCTCGACGACGCCGCCGTCACCGGCCAGGGCCAGCCCTGGCACCACCTGCGTTACGAGCACACCGCCTGGCTCCGCGAGCAGGTCGACCAGATGGACTGGTCCCCCGCCTACCGCAACAAGCACTTGGCTGCTCTGCGCGGCGTGCTCAAGGAGGCCTGGAAACTCGGCCTGCTCAGCACCGACGACCACCAGCGGGCCGTCGCCCTGGCTCCGTTCGGCGGCCACCGCGAGCCGGCCGGCCAGCACGTGCCCGACGCCGTCATCGGCGCGCTCATCAACGCCTGCGACGCCGACCGCTCACCCGCCGGCGCCACTAGCGGGGCCGGGCTGCGGGACGCGGCCATCATCGCCGTGCTGGACGCCTGCGGCCTGCGCCGCGCCGAACTCGTCGCCCTGCAGTACCCCGACTACGACCGGGCCCGGCGCATGCTCACCGTCATCGGCAAGGGCGACAAACAGCGTCGCATCCCCGTCAACTCCTTCGCCGCGCGCCGCCTGGAGGCCTGGCTCGCTCGCCGCGGCACCCACCGCGGCCCGTTGTTCCCCCGCCTGACCCGCGGCGGCACCGTGCGCACCGGCCCCGACGGCCGCCCCTGGCAGATGAACCCCCAGGCGGTGCGCGACATCCTGGCCAAACGCACCGAACAGGCCGCCACCACGGCGGTGCGGCCGCACGACCTGCGCCGCACCTTCATCTCCAACCTCCTGCCGCAAGCCGACGCGATCATGACCGCCCGGCTGGTCGGCCACGCCAGTCCCAGCACCACCCTGCGCTACGACGTGCGCCCCGACGAAGAAGCCCGCGACGCCGTCGAACGCCTCCGCGTCCCCACTGTCGCGCCGCTACTGCCCGGAACATCCGCTGACCAGCGGCCTCCCGCCGCACCCTGACGAGGACACCGCGCCGGGCTCGGCGTCGGCCCGCGGGCGATCCCGGTCGTATCGCTTGGCGAGGTGCTGTCGATCGGTTACCGCGGTAAGCACGACAGCGTCGGCAGCAGGCCAGGACCTCCACCGGCTGCCGGTAGGACGGCCAGCGCACCGGGGCGGTCGGCTCACGCCTGCGGTGGCTCTCCCGCTCGGCAGCGGGCCTGCACGTGCCAGCTCTCCCGGCCAGGTGCGAGCATGGCCGGTTCGAGCCGCAGCTCACAGTGCTGGGCAGTGTCGGCCAGGATCTGGCCGGCCCGCCCGATGCCCCGGCTCAGCAGGGCGCCATCGCCGGGATGCTGGCCGGCAGCGGAGACGCGCGCGGCGGCGAGCAGGTCCCGGCCCCACGCCGGAACGGAATAGTCGATCCGGAACGGCAGATAGCTGCTCAGCGTGGCGGCATCCGGTGCCAGGTTGGACAGCCGCGTCAGGCCGAGCAGGGCAGGCGGCATGCCGGTCACCAAAAGCGCCGCCAGCGCGCCGGCGTGCACCGGGTCGACGACCCGGCTCCGGATCTGCTCGGCCACCGCGGACGTGAACGGCGGGTCCGTGAAACCCGGCCCGCTCCACCGCTCAGGCCGCCCGGGCAGCAGCAGGTGAAGGCCGTGCCGCGAGAAGCCCGCCTGCGCGCCGCGCAGCACCGCCAGGCTGTGCGCCCCCGACGGCATGCCGGCCACCAGCCCGACCAGGAAGCGCGCCAGCGATCTTCGGTCGCACTCCTGAACTCGCGGCGACGCTGCCGACGCCGGCGGGCCGAGCCGCGCGGCCCAGCGTGCCCGCACCAGATCCCAGCTCGGCACCTGCCATAGCCCGGCCTCGCACGCCATCACCCGGCTCGCAGGGCAGCCCTCCGCGCGTTTGTCTTCGTCTCGGGCCCGGAATTGACGGCAGCACGCGGCCGGCGGCCGATCGAGCTGCCCGGGGACGGCCGACACAAAAGCGCAGATCGCGTCCCTGCCGTAGCCGTACAGCACGTCCACGCGGCAGAAATCCTCGCGCTTCAGCAGTCGCTGAGCATCGGCGCGAAACGATGGCGCCTCGCTGCCGGGCAGCAAGGGCAAGGCTTGCGCCAGTACATAGGCGATCGCGTGGAGTGAGCGCTCCCGCCGGCTCGCGCCTACAGCCCGCCCGTCAGTCCCAAGGCCGGTGTCCACGGCTCTCCTCTCAGTGACTCAGGAGGGCTTCCCGGTACGTCGTTGACGATCACTCCGAACCAAGCCACCGGAGACTGGTGCGGTGCCGAGGCCGCTGTCGCCGTCCTCGTGGCGCAGCACCCAGTCATCGAGGTCGAGGGCCGTTTCCAGCGGTTCCCTGGCCATGTAGGCCCGCAGGCTGGTCACCTCGCACGTGGCTCCGCCCGGGCGAGTCCCCTCGCGGGAGAGCAGTTCCTTCCGGAAGGCAGCCTCGGACATCGCGAAGCGCGTCCAGGCGGTGCGAGGAGACACGTCCAGGACGTCGCCGATGAGTTGCCAGTCGGCGCCGCCCACGCGCTCGAACACTGCGGCGGCTTCGAAGAACCGCTGCGCGGCGGCGAGCACTCGAGCGGCGTCGGCGAGCACAGCGCCTGGCGCACGGGTGGTGCCGTCGGGATTCAGCTCATGTTCGCCGATTGGGACGGCGACACGCGCGAGTTCGGCCAGTTCGCATGCTTCGTAAGCCATCACCAGCCTCGCTCGAGCCGCGTCCGTGTAGGGTGCGGTGGCTCCCGCGCCACTTTCGGTCATGTCAATCAGTCTCAATTCCTGACGATGAGTAATGATCACTGCGGCTCCCCGTGTGGTCAGCCGCGCAGGAAATACAGGACGGTCGTGATCACGGCGGTCGCCATGAGGACGCCCCGCAGCAGCCAGGTGGGAAGATGGCGGGCGAGGTGAGCGCCGACGAAGCCCCCGGCCACGGCGCCGACCAGCATGGCGGCGAGGACAAGGGGAGCGCTCAGTGTGTTTGAGGCGAGGAGGAACAGCACTGCCGCGCTGAGATAGATGGCCGCAAGTTGGGCGATCCGCATCGGGTTGCTGACCGCGGCGTCAAGGCCGAGGCCGATGCTCCACAGGGCCAGCATCATGATGCCTACGGCTCCACCGAAGTATCCGCCGTACACGGCGAGGAAGAACTGTCCGATCAGGACAGCTGGTGAACTCATACCGACCGAGCGGCCCAGTGCGCTGCCCAGCGCCCTGGAAAGGTGGCGGCCGAAGGCGAGGATCACTGTGGCGAAGGCGAGCAACCACGGCGCCGCGGCGTCGAACGACGATGCGGGCAGCATCAGCAGCAGGCCGGCACCGACTCCACCGCCCATGACACTGATCGCTGTCAGTGCCTTGGTGGACGTAGGCCCAACAGGGGTGAGCTCGCGCCTGTACACCCACGCGCTGGCCACGGCGCCGGGCAGTAGGGCGACCCGCGACACCGCGTTGGCCGTCACCGGCGGCATCCCGAAGGCGACGAGTGCGGGCAGCGCCACGAAGGTTCCTCCGCCCCCGATGGCGTTCAGGGCTCCGGCGGCGACGCCGGACAGTAGGACAAGAAAAAGCTCAGTCATATGCCGAGCATCGGCGTGGACGAGCGGCTCCACAATGCGGGATCGTCTCACCCAGCCTAAGGCTGAGGCGTAGGCTGAACCTGTGCGCTATGACTTGGACGACTTGCGGCTCTTTCTCCACGTCGTCGCGGCCCAGGACTCTCGAAGCTCCGGCGGGGGGCACGGTAGGGATCGACGCGGTCACCCAGCGGGCGGTTCGGCCCGGGTGGTCTGAGGGCTTGCCTCGAGTTGGGGGCGGTGACCGGTCTTGAGCTCGGGGATGTACTTGTAGATGGTCGCCCGGCTCACGCCGAGCAGCCGGGCGATCGAGGCGGGGGCCACGTGGGCGTTCGCGCAGCTCGTCGTATCCGGCGTGGTCCGGATGCGCGGCGAAAGCATCGCAGCGGCCGCTTACGGGTTCAACCGGATCCGGCTGACTCTGGACACTTTCCTCGCCCTCGGTCTGGAATTCCAGCTCGCTGGCGACATCCTGCGCGCCGCGATCCCTACCGCGCGGTGGCGACCAGCGATCCGCCTCTTCAGCCGGTACCGGGACGGATACGGCTCGTCGACAAGCGGCAGCGCCAGGTCGGCGGACGTCGACGTGGCCCAGGAGGACTCCCACCACCACCTTCTGCAGGGCGAAGAACTGACAGGCACACCGCTCGCAACGCCGCGGACGTCCTCCCTCGGCCGTATTCGAACGACGCGACCGAGCCTTCGCTCTCGAGCGACTGTCTTTTGAGCTGCTACGCGTTCTCGAGTTCAGCTGTGCTCGACGGCAACCGCACGCGCGCGACTGTGCCGAGGAGTTCGTTGAATCCTTCGGTCGTGCTGGGGTGCGTGTAGATCGAGTTGCCGAGCTCGCCGGCGGGAACATCGTGCCGCATGGCGAAGGCGACCAGGTTGATGACTTCTTGGGAATCGATGCTGATTAGTGCCGCGCCGAGGATGAGGTCGGTGTCCGCGTCGATGACGAACTTGATCAGGCCGCGGGTATCGCCCATGATCCGCGCACGATGCGTGGCTATGGTCTGAGCAACGAGCTTGCTGGCGATCCGCACGTTGTGGCCGCGTTCTCTGGCGGCGGTCTCGGTGAGGCCGACGGTGGACAACGGCGGGGTGATGAACATCGTGTGCGGTACAGCCCGTCGATCAGCCGTGGAGCGGGTGCCGTCACCGAGAAGCCGGTCCGCGACGATGCGGTGGTCGTCGCGGGAGATGTAGGTGAACTGCGGGCCCCCGTTGACGTCGCCGATCGCGTAGATGTGCGGCCGGCTCGTGCGCAGGTGCTCATCCACCTCGATGGCGCCACGTTCGGTCGTGCGGATGCCCGCTCTGTCAAGACCGAGTCCCTCGATGGCGGGAGCGCGCCCGGTGGCGACGAGGATCTTGTCCGCCTTCAGGGTCCGCGGACGCCCGTCGACCTCGTAAGAGATGGTGGTGTCGGCGGAGCCGTCCCTGACCTCGGTTCACCTTCGCGTCGGTGATGAGAGTGATTCCTTGGTCGCGCAGGATGGCGACGACGACTTCGGCGACATCGTCGTCCTCGCGGCCCATGAATCATCTCTGGGTCTGTAGGCGCGAACGAGCCGCCGGCCGAATGGGCGTCGGCAGTGTTCCGGCTCCCGGTCGGGCACGTCCACTGCCAGGAACAGCGACGCCACCAGCGGATGCGGCTCCCCCCTGCTGCCCGTCTGCCATCGGTCGGCCATTTCTTCCAGCCACCGGGCGACATCGTGCCGCGGGTCGATGAGCGCCTCGTAGGATCGCACGCGCGCCGCAGGCCGGGCAACAACTCCGCGGCGGGCAGGTCGGCGGGTGCTTCGCGCAGCTGCAGGATTTCGATCTCCTGGCGCTTCTCTGCGCCGTCCCGCAGGAGCCGCCGGTAGCCGGTCACGGCCCTCCGCTCCCGAATATGTCCCACTTACTCTCCGATTTTCGGATCAGAGGTAGCGGGTCAGGTCGGACTGGTGTTGCTGGAGGGCCGGGGACAGCGCCACGCGTTGTTCTTCCAGGAGATTACGGGCCATCTGGGCGGCCTTTGGCTCACCCTTGCCGAAGGCCTGGACGATGTGCTCGGCGTGGGCGGGCTTGAGGCTTTCGCCGAACGGCGCCTCATACGGGTCGGTGATCGCCTCGACGAGGCAGGGGCCGTCGTGGGCCATCGCCCGGTCCAAGACCGAAGCCGCATCAGATGGGTCTTCGATGCGGAAGGCCTTCAGGCCGCACGCTTGCGCCACGGCGGTGAAGTGGATGGGGTGGAGTTCGCAGCCGTACTGGGGGTTGCCCAGCAGGGCGTTCTGCTCCCAGACTTCCAGGGCGAGGGAGTTGTTGTGGAGGACGACCACCTTGACCGGCAGGTCGTGCTGGCGCAGTGTCACGAGTTCCCCCATCCCCATGGACAGGGCCCCGTCGCCGGTGAAGGCGATGACCGGACGGCCCGGGTAGGCGATCTGCGCGCCGATCGCGTAGGGCAAGGCGGAGCCCATCGTGCATAGGGTTCCGGAAAACGAATAGTTCATGCCCGCACGCAGTCTCAGACGCCCGCCCCAGGCGGTGACCGTGCCGGCGTCGCCCGTGACGATGGCCCCGTCCGGCAGCGCCTTGGACAACTCCCAGGTCACGACCTGCGGGCGCATAGGCGTTCCGGAAGAAGCGGCCTGGTGGCCGATCAGCTCCCACCAGGCGCGGTAACTCTCCTGTGCCCTTTTCAGGAAGGAACGGTCGGTGTTGCGCTGCAGCAGGGGGGCGAGTGCTGCGAGCACGGGGCCGGCGTGTCCGACAAGGCCGACCTCGACGGGGTAACGGAGGCCGATCCGGTCGGCGTTCAGGTCGATCTGCACGCCCCTGGCCTGACCGGGCTTCGGCCAGAAGTCGTAGTAGGGCGTGGACGAGCCGACAATGAGGAAGCCATCGCATCGCTCGAACGCCTCGTGCGAGGCACGCGTGCCGATCAGGCCCATGCCGCCGGTGGTGTAGGGGCTGTCGTCTGGTACGCAGTCCTTGCCGAGACCGGCCTTGATGATCGGCGCCCCGAGTACCTCGGCGACCCGTTCGAGTTCCTCGCCGGCGCGGCGGGCGCCGGCTCCGGCGCAGATGGCGACCCGCTCGCAGGAGTTGAGTACCTCGGCCGCCTCGCGGAGCCGCTCATCCGGCGGCATCACCTCGAACGGCTGCGCGGCGAGGGACGTGTGACCCGGGACGTTCTTGTCAGAGGAGGTGTCCTGTGAGAGTGTCCACGACTGGATGTCGATCGGGATCGCCAGGTGCGCCGGGGCGCGGTTCATCAGCGCGCTGCGCACCGCTTGGTCGGTAACCGTGATGGCATGGGCCGGACCCATGACGCGTTCGGAGTACAGGCACGCGTGCTCGAAGAGCCGGTCGGACGGCACGTCTTGCAGCTGGTGCGTGCCGATCGAGTCGTGGTACGACAGCCCGGTCACCGCGATCACCGGGGCACCGTCGATCCGCGCGTCGTAGAGACCGTTGAGCAGGTGGATCGCCCCCGGGCCCGCAGTAGCGACGCATGCGGCAGGACGGCCGGTGAACTTCGCGTAACCCACGCAGGCCAGGGCCGCGTTCTCCTCGTGCCGAACGTGGACGAACCGCATCTCCGGGTGGGTGCGCAACGCCTCGAAAAAACCGTTGACCTGATCCCCGCAGAGACCGAAGCAGGTGTCCACGCCCCAGGCCAGCAGGCGCTCGACGATCAGATCCGATGTGGTCTTACGATCGTCGTGTCCCATCAAGCCCTCCCAACCCCCCGCGCGGCGGCTCCAGTGCGAGATGCCCTGCCCTTCACGGGGGTGAACCCGCGCCACGACGATGGTCTGGCATGCGGCGCGCAATGGTCAGGTCAAGCCACGATCAGCGCTAGGCCGCCGTCGGGGTCCTGTACGGCCTCGTGTTCGCCGCCCAGGTCATCGCCACCGCCCCGTCCGGTGTGGCGGCGGGCGCCCCGTGCGCTTTGAGGCGTGCGGCGAGCGCCGCCGCGGTTTGACGAGTCGAGACGCATCCTTCGAGAGAGAAATGCTGCCTAACGGTCTGCCGACGGCCTGAAAGTGCAGCCCGCCTCTGATCGCCTGGCCCGGAAGGGCGGGGCTGAGGGCGAACTTCGGGCCGGCCGGCGTGTGGAAGGCAGCTCCAGGTGTCCATCGTCGAGGTGTCCATCGCCGGGCCGGCCGCCTCAGTGCCACTGTGCTGTCGAGCAGGTTACGCCTGCTGGTGGTCCCTGCGCATTCCCAGCCCCGCGGACAGGTCACACCGCGGCGACGCAGTCGATTTCGATGTCGAAGCGGCGGGGCCAGGCGGCAACGCACACGAAGATCCGAGCGGGTGGATCACTGGGGAAGTAGCGGCTGTAGACGGCGTTGACCGCGGCGAACTGGTCGACGGATGTGCAGTACACGTTGCATTTGAGGACGCCCGCCAGCGACGATCCCGCCGTCTCCAGGCACAGTTTCATCTGCTCCAGCACAAGTTCGGTCTGGCGCTCGATCGAGGCTCCCTCGACGACGTCGCCGGTGTCGGGGTCGAAGGGCGGGAATCCGGAGACGTAGAGGGTGTCGCCGCTTCGGGTGACGGCCGAGGCCGGCGCCCACCGCTCCAGGTAGGTCGACAACGGCTCGACGCGGATGATCTGTCTGGTCATCGTGGTACTCCCATCAGCTCGGGCGCAGTGTGTGGGCGCGGCCGTTCGCACGCGCGACTGTGCCGAGGAGTTCGTTGAATCCTTCGGTCGTGCTGGGGTGCGTGTAGATGGCGTTGCCGAGCTCGCCGGCGGGAACATCGTGCCGCATGGCGAAGGCGACCAGGTTGATGACTTCTTGGGAATCGATGCTGATCAGTGCCGCGCCGAGGATGAGGTCGGTGTCCGCGTCGATGACGAACTTGATCAGGCCGCGGGTATCGCCCATGATCCGCGCACGATGCGTGGCCGTGGTCTGAGCAACGAGCTTGCTGGCGATCCTCACGTTGTGGCCGCGTTCTCTGGCGGCGGTCTCGGTGAGGCCGACGGTGGAGAACGGCGGGGTGATGAACATCGTGTGCGGCACAGCCCGTCGATCAGCCGTGGAGCGGGTGCCGTCACCGAGAAGCCGGTCCGCGACGATGCGGTGGTCGTCGCGGGAGATGTAGGTGAACTGCGGGCCCCCGTTGACGTCGCCGATCGCGTAGATGTGCGGCCGGCTCGTGCGCAGGTGCTCATCCACCTCGATGGCGCCACGTTCGGTCGTGCGGATGCCCGCTTTGTCAAGACCGAGTCCCTCGATGGCGG
>NZ_JADOGI010000187.1 GCF_015645445.1 Nonomuraea cypriaca
TCACCCTGCTCCAGACCGTCGATCAGAGTGATCTGCCGCTCGACCAGCGTCTGACTGCGCCGCGACAGGTTCACGAACATCGCGTTGACATTGCTGCGCAGCCGGGACTCCTCGCCCGCCAGGCGGACCGCTTCCCGGTGGACCTCGTCGAACGCCCGCGCGACCTCGCCGATCTCGTCGTGCGTGTCCACGCCGATCGGGACCACCGGCCGGACCGTTCCCTCACCGCTGTCCCTGAGTTGCTGGACGGTCTCCGGCAGGCGGTGGCCGGCGATGTCGAGCGCCTCGCCGCGCAGCTTGCGCAGCGGCCTGATGAGCGAGCGGGCGATGAACGAGATGATCGCGAGCACCACGATCAGCAGCAGCAGGATGAGCCCTCCGGAGATCAGCGCCGCCCGGTTGGCGCCCTCCTCCAGGGCTCGGGCGCGCAGGATGACGGAGGAGGCCAGGTCCTTCTCCACGCTGCGCAGCGCGTCGATCTTCCCCGTGCTGACGTCGAACCACGTGGCCACGTCCCGGTCGGGCCGCACACCGATGCTCAGGTTCTTGCCCTCGGCCGACTGCGCCATGGCCCGCAGCCTGAACAGGTCGGTCTGGTCGACGTCCCGGCCCACGACCGTGTTGCGGTAGACCTCGAGCTGGTCGAGCTTGGCCAGGGTGGCGAACAGCGTCTCCTCGCTCTCCTCGCGCGCCTTGGCGTCGGTGAGCGCGTCGAGCTCCCCGCTGTCGAAGCCCTTCTTGTCCAGCGCGCTGGCCAGGATGCCGCGCTGCTTGGACGCCTGTTCCTTGGCACGGGCGATCGCCGCCGCCGAGCCGGCGCTGTGGGAGATCTCGTCGTCCACCGCGACCTGGCCGACCTGGTCGTGGAACTGCAGGAGGGCCGCGAGGATCTGGGAGTACTTCTGGATCATGGGCAGCGGCTGGATCTTCCCGTTGACGGCCGTGTCGCGCAGCGTCGGGATCTCCTCCAGGCGCCGCAGCACCGGTCGTACGGCCTCGCCGTGGGTGTCCGAGAGCGCCTGCGCCCGCTGCTTGGCCTCGTCGATCAGGCCGTTCACCCCGCTGTAGGTCGTACGCAGTTGCGCCTCGCGGTTCTGCGGGCGGCCCTGGGCGATGTAGAGGGCGGTCTCGTCGCGTTCGAAGGACAGCTCGTGTGTGACGGCCCCGAGCTGCTCGCTGAGCTCGGCGACCTCTCTGAGTGTCTGGTAGGTGCTGGCGTCACTGAGCGAGGTGATCACGTTCAGTCCGCCCAGTCCCACGGCCACGGCCGTGGGAACGACGATCAGCGCGACGAGGCGGGACCGCACGCGCCAGTTGCCCACTCCGAACCTCTTCGAGGACGGTTTGGACAGCCGTGGCCTCTGGTGCCCGTGCGGCTCGCGGTCAGCGGAAGCTTCAGCGCTCTGCGTTCTCACTTGCCTTCGCAACCTCTCGGCCCGGAGGGGAATTCTCGGGTGACCATGCAGGTAAATGCACGTGGGGCAATATGTACGTCGATATCAGCGCCATTTGAGCACAGCAGTTGCCGGGGGCCAACCACTACTAGTGCCCCGATGAGGTGTTTATCCCTGATTGTCCAGAAAATCTAGCAGAATTGGTAAAGAAGGCTCCCATCTGGGGAAACAGGCAGCGAAACACCACCCCAAGAGCCCTCGGAGGGCTCACAGAAAAGATCGGAAGAGCCTGCCTCATCAGTAACTGAAGTCCCGCGAGATCACCCCTTTCACAAACCGGACAAACACCAAGATTCCTACCACGCATCAATTTTCACGATATAGCTGGAACCCGACATTGCAACCACAAGTGTTAGCTTTGCGATAATGCCCGCCTATTTGGTGCTACGGTCAATCCCTGTTGTGCGTCAGGCACACAGCCCCCGGGAGCAGAAGCCGCCCGGTTCCCCCCTCTGGCTCCATCTGAAGGGAGTCCCTGACATGAGGCTTGGCCATTTCGCCAGGGCCGCCATCATCGGGTTAGCTTTGACACTCGGCGCCGCTGCGTGCAGCGCAGGCGGCGCCACGACCGCCACCGCACCGCCGGCCGCACCCGCGGCAGGCGGCTTGGAGAAGACCCAGCTCAAGATCGCCACTCTGCCCGCCATCGACAGTGCCGCCATCTACGTCGCCATCGACCAGGGGCTCTTCGAGAAGGAGGGCCTGGACGTCACCGCCCAGGTCGTCCAGGCTTCGCCGGAGGCCATCCCCATGATGCTGAACGGCGAGATCGACGCCATGTTCGGCAACTACGTGTCGATGTTCCAGGCCCACGACAAGGGATCGCTGAAGGTGCGGATCCTGGCCGAGGGCTCGCGCGCCTCCCCCGACTCACTGAGCATCATGGCGCTGCCGGACTCGCCCATCAAGACGGCCAAGGACCTCGAAGGCAAGACGATCAACGTGAACGTCCTGCACAACTTCCAGGAACTGGCGCTCGCGCAGGTGCTCAAGGCCAACAACGTCGATCCGGCCACGATCAAATACGTCCAGGTGACCTTCCAGAACATCATGCCCTCGTGGACCGGCGGCCAGATCGACGCCGCGTATTTGGGCGAGCCCATGGTCACCGCGGCCACCGCGTCGATGGGCGCCCGCAAGATCCTCGACCCGGCGTCCGGCCCCGCGGCGGAGTTCCCGATCTCGGGCTACGTCAGCACGCAGGAGTGGTACGACAAGAACCCGAAGGTCGCCGCGGCGTTCCAGCGGGCCATCCACAACGCGGGCAAGCTGATGGAGAACAACCGTGAGGTCGTGGCCAAGGTGCTGCCGAACTTCACGCAGATCGACGCGGCCACCGCGGCCACCGTCACCTTCCCGTACTTCTCCAGCAACGACAACCCGGTCCGTCTCCAGCGGGTGGCCGACTGGATGCTGGAGGCCAAGTGGCTCGGCAAGGCGATCGAGGTCGAGTCGCTGATGTCGCCGACCACCTCCGGGTGAGCGCGACGACCCTGTCCCGCGCCCGCCCGGCGCCGGCCACCACGCGGTGGTCGCGCCGGGCGGCCGGGGCCCTCGCCTTCGCCGCCCTGATCGAGTTGCTCAGCAGGACCGGGGTGGCCGATCCCGCGTTCCTGCCGCCCGCCACGGAGATCGTCGGGCGGGCGGTCACGCTGGTGTCCGACTCGGCCTTTCGCGGGCACGCCCTGACGAGCCTGCTCGCCTGGGCGATGGGACTCGGCTTGGCGGCACTGATCGCGGTGCCGCTCGGGCTGCTGCTCGGCAGCGTGCCGATCATCGACGCCGCCACCCGCTCGATCGTGGAGTTCCTGCGGCCGATCCCGTCGGTGGCGCTGATCCCGCTGGTGGCCCTCGTCATCGGCACCGGCCTGCAACTACGCGTCACGCTCGTGGTCTACGCCTCGCTGTGGCCGATCCTCTACAACACGATGTACGGCCTGCGCGGCGTCGACCCCCTGGCCAAGGAGTCCCTGAGGTCGTACGGCTTCGGCCCGCTCGCGGTGCTGCTGCGGGTGTCGCTGCCGTCGTCGGCGCCCTTCATCACCACCGGCTTCAGGCTGGCCGCCGGGGTGGCGCTCATCCTGACGGTCAGCACCGAGATCGTGGCCGGGCGGGGCGAGGGCATGGGGGTGTTCATCTTCTTCGCCGGCATCGCCATGCCCGCGCGGATGACCGACATCCTGGCCGGCGTGTTCTGGGTCGGACTGTTCGGTGTGGTGGTGAACGCGCTGCTGGTCGCGGCAGAGCGGCGGGCGTTCCGCTGGCACCACGCGCGGTTGGGAGAGCCGGGATGAGGCGCGGAGGCGTGCGGACGGCGGCGTTCCGCTGGCTGGTGCTGATCGTGCTCGTGCTCGTCTGGGAGACGGCCACGAGGGTGTCGGGCAGCGCGTTCTTCCCGCCGCCCAGCGCGATCGTGGCGCGGATGCACGCCATGTGGTTCTCGGGGCCGCCCGCGACGTTGTTCCTGACGGACTCGGCCATCGGCAACATCCTGCCGAGCCTCGGCCGGATGGCCGCCGGGTTCGCGGGAGGCGCGATCGCCGGGGTGGTGCTCGGGCTGGCGCTGGGGTTGTCCGCGCGGGCGTACGACTATCTCGACGGGGTGCTGCAGTTCCTGCGGGCGGTGCCGCCGCCGGCGCTGGTCACCGTCTTCCTGGTGCTGTTCGGGTTCGGGTTCCGGATGCAGCTGGCGTTCATCGTGTTCAGCATCGTGTGGCCGGTGCTGCTCAACACCGCCGACGGCGCCCGGTCGGTGGAGCCGCTGCACCTGCAGACCTGCCAGGTCTTCCGCCTGTCGCGGGCCGAGCGGCTGCGCCGGGTGGTGCTGCCGTCGACGCTGCCGAAGATGTTCGCGGGGCTGCGGCTGGCCCTGTCGCTGTCCTTGATCGTCATGGTGTTCTCCGAGCTGCTGCCCGGTACCACGAACGGCATCGGGTTCCAGATCACGGACGCCTACTCGACCTTCGACCTGCCCGCCATGTGGGCCGCGATCGTGCTGCTCGGCGTGCTGGGCTACCTGCTCAACGAGGTGTTCCTGATCGTGGAGCGGCGCGTGCTCGGCTGGCATCACGCGGCGCAACAACTCATAACGTAGAGTCTGCGGCAGTGAGATCACGCCTTGACGAGGTTTACCTGTCCGACATATCCGCCCATTCCCACTCCGATAGAGTCGTTTCCGGCTTCATCAGAGTCGCCGTGTTGTCCGCGGTCTCGCCCCCCAAGGAAATCCATTGCTTGAGATAGACAACCTCTCGCACGTTTACGGCGGCGGCAGCCCCAACGCGCACCACGCCATCGAAGGGCTCAACCTGAGCGTCGCCGCCGGGGAGCTCCTGTGCATCGTCGGCCCCTCGGGGTGCGGGAAGTCGACGCTGCTGCGCTCGATCGCCGGCCTCATCACCCCCACGGGCGGGCAGATCAAGGTCGAGGGCAACGTGGTGCGCCAGACACCGGACAACCTCGCCGTCGTCTTCCAGGACTACAGCCGCTCGCTGTTCCCGTGGATGTCGGTGGCGGACAACGTGGCGCTGCCGCTGCGCCGCAGGAACATGGACAAGCGCCGGCGCCGCGAGGCCGCGCTGGAGGCTCTCGACTCGGTCGGGCTCGCGGGCGCGGAGCGGAAATACCCGTTCCAGCTCTCTGGCGGCATGCAGCAGCGGGTGGCGATCGCGCGGGCGCTGGCGTACCGGCCGACGCTGATGCTCATGGACGAGCCGTTCGGCTCGGTGGACGCCCAGACCAGGGAGGACCTCGAGGATCTGGTGCTCAAGGTCCGCGGCCACCACCAGATGACGATCGTGCTCATCACGCACGACATCGACGAGAGCGTCTACGTGGGCGACCGCGTGGTGGTGCTGTCCAAGGCCCCGGCCCATGTGGTCGGCGACCTGAAGGTGCATCTTCCCGGGCCGCGCGACCAGATCTCCACCCGCGAGCACCCCGACTTCGTCCACCTCCGCGCCGAGGTGGGCCGCCTCGTTCGCGGCCACGCGACCGTATAAAACTTTCATATTTTACGGCGGGGCCGGCGGCACTCCACCCGCCGTCCGTGGTTGAGGGCCTCCAGGGGGACGGCCTCTGACCCGCACGTGGCCGGTCGCCGTCACGGCGCACAGCCGGCCGACTGGGTGGCCCCTTCGGGTTTTCCTCATGGCCTCAGCCGGCGTGTGGGGTGAGGAGGTCCGCCAGACCGATGCGGGTGAGGAATTCCTCGCGGATGCGGTCGGCTACCTTGCTCACTTCCTCTGAGCCGTCGTCGGCCGGGTCGACGTGGACGCGGAACGGGCGCTTGCCGTGCTCCGTGCCGACCACCTGGACCACCGCGTCGCCCACCAGCGACACGTCGGCGCCGGGCGGCTGGAGGGCGGCCAGGCGTTCGCCGACCTGCTCCATCAGGGCCGCGTACGACACCGCCAGCGCGTCCGCCGCCGACTTGGCGGCGAAGTACGGTTGCGGCCGGACGTGGCGCGCATCGCCGCGTACACGGTGTGCCCGGCGTGGGCCAGGGCGCGCGCGGAAAGGGCGCCGAATCCCGAGCTCGCGCCGGTGATCAGGATGGTCTTGCTCATGGGTCACTCCCGGAAGTCGGCCGGGCGTCCTTCCGCCCGGGGACGAGGCCGGGGCCTCGGTCGTCAGGCGAATCGGTCGTCAGGCGAAGGTGATGACGCGGCGGCCGCCGCCGGAACCACTGCCCATGGCGTCGAGCGCCGCCGGGACATCGTCGAGGGCGATCGGCGTGACCCTGGGCAGGATGTCGTGCTGCGCCGAGAAGGCCAGCGTGTCGCGCAGATCGTGCGGTGATCCGGACGGCGAGGCCATGACCCGCAGCCGGTTGAGCACCATCGGCTGGGCCATGAGGGTGAGCGGCGTGTTGTCGTAGCCGCAGAGCACCAGCGTGCCGTCCGGGGCGAGCCCGGTGAGGGTGGCGGCGGCGGCCTCGTTGGACGGGGCGGAGTTCAGGATGACGTTCGCGCCGCCGTCCCACGCCTTGAGCGCGGCGGCCGGGTCGGTGTCGCGGCTCGCGACGTACAGCTCCGCGCCGAGCTCCTTGGCGTTCGCCTCTCCCCCGGCCGACCGGCCGATCACTGCGACCCGCGCGCCCATGGCCACGGCGAACCTGATGGCGAGCGCGCCGACGCCGCCGGCGCCGATGATCGCGACCCGGGAGCTGGGCGTGGCGCCCGCACGGCGCAGGCCGTTGAACGCGGTCAGGCCCGCGCACATCAGCGGCGCCGCGGCCACCGGGTCGAGCCCGGCCGGCAGCGGGGTCACGTATCCGCCCTTGAACAGGCCGTACTCGGCGTATCCGCCGTCCTTGACGATGCCGGTGATGCGCTTGGCGGGGCAGAGGATCTGGTCGCCGGACACGCAGTAGTCGCAGTGGCCGCACGAGTCGTACAGGAACTGGGCGCCGACCGGGTCTCCCACGGAGAGGCCCGGCACGCCGCTGCCGAGCGCGGCGACCGCACCGGTGATCTCATGGCCGGGGACGACCGGGAAGCGGGCGAACGGGAAATGCCCGCGCACCAGGCTGAGGTCCGTGAAGCACACGCCGCAGGCGGTGATCTTCACCAGGACCTCGCCTGGGCCCGGCTCCGGGATCTCACGTTCCACAAGTGACAGCGGGATGTTGACCCCGGTGGCGAGTGCCGCACGCATGATGGTCTCCCTCCTTGGCGAAAGCGGATCGGAGACGCTCCGATCACTTTCCTGGGGGTGTCAGGGTGGTTCCCCGACCACCGCCTCCTCCAGGTTGCCCTGGACCTGACCGGGACGACAGCGCGCAGCCTGGGGTGGTCAACCCCAGCTTCCCGCGAGCCCGAACGCGGGCCCCGGCGTGTCCCGCCACACCTCGGCGGGGTCGAGGGCACGCAGTGCCGGCACGATGTCGGGATCGTCGGGAACGAACCAGAGCAGCCGCTGGGCGGCGTCGGCCGTGACGATGCTGTTGCAGGTGACCTTGAGGGTGCCGAGGGCCGGATTGACGACCCGTTTGTACTCCTCGTGGCGCACCTTGACGTGCCGCGCCCCCCACAGCTCGGCGAACTCGGCGCTGGCTGCCAGCAGATGGCGTACCAGCTCGCCGCTGGCCTGGTCGGCGGGGCCGCGCCGGGCGACCGCGGCGCGCAGGTCGGACACGAGCAGCCGGGAGTGGTGGTCGTGGTCGTCAGGCGGGTAGAGGTCGCGGGTCGCGGGGACGGTGAACCAGTGGTGGAGGAAGCTGCTCTTGATCCCGGTCAGCCCCGACTGCGGCCCGACCAGGGCCTGCGCCGCCTTGTTCTGCACCAGCACCTCGTGCATGTCGGTGATCACCATGGCGGGGGTGTCCTCCAGCCGCTGCATGAGCTGGCGCAGCGCGTCCTGCATCACGGCCTGCCGCGCGCCGCCCGGCGCGGGCCGCCCGGCCAGGTGGAACAGCTGGTCGGTCTCGTCCGGGTCCAGGCGCAGGCCGCCGGCCAGCGCGTGCAGGACCGGCTCCGTCGGGCACTGGCCGCGGCCCTGTTCCAGCTCGGTGTAGTAGTCGGCGGACACGCACGCCAGCCGCGCCACCTCGTCGCGGCGCAGACCCGGCACGCGCCGCCGGGAGCCGGGCGGCAGGCCGACGGCCTCCGGGCTCAGCCGGTCCCTGCGCGACCTCAGGAATGACCCCAACTCACCGAGGTCCATCGTGTCCCCCCGCTGTTCCTCGCCCTGTCTACTTTAGACCCGTCCGGGCGAAAACTCCCACTGTGGGAACAGTCAGGCGTGAGGCGGCTCGCCACCGGGTGGGAGCCGCCGCTACGCGTGCTACACGGGCGTGTGCGAGTGGCGGGTCAGGGCGTGCTCCACCAGGGTGATCAGCGTGGACTTGACCGAGTCCCGCTGCCTGGCGTCGAGCCGCACGATCGGGATGTGGCCGCCGATCGACAGCGCCTCGCGGATCTCGTCCTCCGCGTGCGCGAACTGGCCCTCCCAGCCGTTGATGCCGATCACGAACGGCAGCTTCGCCTCTTCGAAGTAGTCGATCGCGGGGAAGCTGTCGGCCAGCCTGCGGGTGTCCACGAGGACGACCGCGCCGATGGCCCCGCGTACGAGGTCGTCCCACATGAACCAGAACCGGTGCTGTCCGGGCGTGCCGAACAGGTAGAGGATCAGGTCACGGTCGAGCGAGACCCGGCCGAAGTCCATGGCGACGGTCGTGGTGGTCTTGTTCGGCGTGAGGGAGACGTCGTCAACGTGTGCGGAGGCATCCGTCATGACCGCTTCGGTGGTGAGCGGCAGGATCTCCGAGACCGCACCCACGAACGTCGTCTTCCCCACGCCGAAGCCCCCGGCCACGACGATCTTCGTCGAGGTTAGGCCGGGGCTAGAGCCTGCGAAGTCCACTGAGCACCCTTTCGAGCAAGTTGAGGTCCGGCTTTCCCGCGTCCAGCGCAGGCTGGTGCACGCGGATCAGGCCCTCCGACGCCATGTCGGCGATCAGCACCCGGACCACACCAAGGGGCTGTCGTAAGAGGGCGGAGATCTCGGCAACCGACCGGACGTTCCGGGTCAGCTGAATGATCGACTGATACTCCGGACTTAGTAGGGAAATGTCTTGGTATTCCGACGTCACGGAGGACACCAATGCCTCCATGGCGAACTTCATCCGCGGCGCGGTGCGCCCCCCGGTCACGGCATACGGCCGCACCAGGGAGCTCGGTTTCTGCGGACGGGGAGCCGCCGGATGCGGCGGAGTGCTATCACCAGCCCAACCCTGACCTGACACCATGATCTCCTGTCACCACCCCGAACTAGCGGGGGCGGGTCGCTTGCAGCTCGGCGCGTACCGCAGGGGTCAACACCTGTCCCGCCCGCTCGACCAGCAGGGTCATTTGGTAGGCCACCAGTCCCATGTCACAGTCGGGCGCCGCGAGCACCGCCAGGCAGGACCCGTCGCTGATCGACATGATCATCAACAGGCCGCGCTGCATCTCGATGACGGTCTGCGTCACCATACCGCCCTCGAAGACCCGCGCGGCGCCCTGGGTCAAGCTGATCACGCCGGAGGCCACCGCGGCGAGCTGGTCTGCCCGATCCTTCGGAAAGCCCTCGGAGAACGCCAGCGGCAACCCGTCAGACGACACCACCACCGTGTGGGCGACGCCTGGCACGTTGTTCACGAAGTCCGTGATCAGCCAGCTTATGCCGCGCGCTCCCTGGCTCATCTCTCTCATTTGTCCTCCTCATTCTCTTCTCCGCGGGTGAAGGCTCGGCCTTGGCGGACACCCTGCTGGAAGCTGGAGAGCCGGCTACGCAGCCGCTCAGGCGAGATCTGCGGCGCCGGTGACGTGGCCTGGGGTTCGGCGAGACTGGCCGTACCAGGCACCAAGTTGGCCTTGGGGACGCGGCGCGGGAGGCCGGATGGCGTCGTGCCGCCCTGTGCCGGCTCGGCGGCGGCCTGCGCCGCCTGGAAACCGGTGTCGGCGGGCGAGGACCACGACGGCGCGGCCACACCCGACTGGCCGGGCCTGCGCTGCGGAAGCGCGGGCTTGCCCGGCACTCCAGGTGTCCCGGGCAGCGGCGCCGGTGGAGGATCGGCGGGCACGGCCGGGTGTACGGCCGTGATCTCCTGCTCCTCCTCCGGCTCGGCCGGGCGGAACTGCTCAGGCTCCGGGCGCCGGAACCAGTCGGACCCGACAGACGAGAAGATCGGAAGGTACTCGTCGCCCTGGTCCTCCATGGGCGAGGAGCGCACCACGGGCAGCGGCCCGGTCATGTCCTGCGAGGAGTACGCGCCGGGGCCGAAGGGCCCGAAGTCGGACGGCGCGCTCTGCTCGTACTGGTCGGCAGGCTTGGGCTCCTCGCCGCCGAACGGCACGCGGAACTCCTCACCGCCCTGCGGGCGCGGCCGATCCACCGACTCGAACAGCGACCTGCGCGGCAGCGGGTCGGCGAACGACGACCACTGCGACTCGTCCTGCGACTGCTGCGGCGGCGGCTCGGTGGAGAACGACGGCCAGCGCGGCTCGTCCTGCAACGGCGGCGGCTGCTCCGCGAACGACGGCCAGCGGTTCTCCGCGAACGACGACGGCGCCGGCTCCGGAGGCTCCTCCGCGAAGGACGGCCACCGGTTGTCGCCGAACGGCTGCGGCGCGGGCGGCGCCTCCTCGGCGAACGACGGCCAGCGCGGCTCGTCCTGCGCCCCCTGGGCCTGCCCGGCGAGCGGCTGCTCGGCGGCCGGCTCACCGAAGGCCGCGGGCTGCGGCTGATCGCCGAACGACGGCGCCTGCTCGCCGAAGGACGGCCAGTTGCCTGTGCCCGGCGCGGGCAGCGAGCCCGGCCACTGCGTGTCCACCACCTGGTCGGACCCGTCGCCCGACGGCGTCGACGCGTACGACCCCGAGCCGTTCTGCGAAGGCCGCCCGAACGTGCTCGGATCGAACGTCGTGAACGCCTCGTACTGGCCGCCCTGCTGCGGCACTCCGAGCCCGCCGCTGATGAGCATGTCGGGCATCATGACGAGCGCGCTCAGCCCGCCGGTCTCGCGCATGCTGAGCTGCACGCGGATGCCGTGGCGCAGGGCCAGCCGGCCGACCACGAACAGGCCCATGCGCCGCGAGACGGACACGTCCACGACGGGCGGGTTGGCCAGCCGCCAGTTGGCCTCTGCCAGCTCCTCGGGGCTCATGCCGATGCCCAGGTCGTTGATCGACACGAGCACACCGCCCTCGGTGGGAGTGCTGGTGACGTGGACCTTGCTCTCGCGGGGCGAGAACGAGATGGCGTTCTCGATCAGCTCGGCGAGCAGGTGGACGGCGTCGGTGACCGCGGGGCCGACGATCAGCGTGCCGGACGCGATCTGGATCTGGACGCGTTCGTAGTTCTCGACCTCGGACAGCGAGGCGCGGGCGATGTCGACCAGCGGCACCGGCTCGCTCCACTTGCGGGCGGCCTCCTGGCCGGCGAGGACCAGGAGGTTCTCGCTGTTACGGCGCATGCGGGTGGCCAGGTGGTCGAGGCGGAAGAGGTTCGCGAGCCGCTGCTCGTCCTCCTCGCCCTGCTCCAGGCCCTCGATGAGCTGCAGCTGCCGCTCGACGAGCGTCTGGCTGCGGCGGGAGAGGTTGACGAACATCGAGTTGACGTTCGTACGCAGCTTGGCCTCGTCACCGGCCAGCCGGATCGCCTCGCGGTGGACCTCGTCGAACGCCCGCGCCACTTCACCGATCTCGTCACGGCTGTTGACGCCGACCGACGGCATCTCGGGGATCTGCGCGCCCTCGCCGGACTCACGCAGCACGCGGACGGTCTCCGGCAGCCGGGTGGTGGCCACCTGGAGCGCCTCGGCACGCAACCGGCGCAGCGGGCGGACCAGCGAGCCGGCCACGCGGGTGGTGATGATCAGGACGAGGAGCAGCAGGACGAGGATCATCGCGCCGGAGATGATCGCGTTGCGCTGCTCGGTGTCGCTCAGGTCGCGGGTGGTGGCCACGATCTTGGTGGCCAGGCCGTCCTCCACCTTGCGCATGGCGTTGGCGGACATGGTGGTGCTGTCGAACCAGTTGTTCAGATCGCGGCGGGTGGTGATGTCGAGGTCGACGATCCTGTTGTACTCGCGCACCTGCGCCAGCGCGCGCTGCCGCATGGCGTCGGCGCGGTCGATCTGCGGTCCCCTGACGCCCTCCTGGTACGCCTCCAGGTCCTTGGGCGCGGCCTCCTCCTCGAAGGCGGCCTGCTCGGCCTGCTGCTTGTTCCAGGAGCCCAGGAAGTCGGACAGGTCGTCGTTGTCCAGCTCGCGCTCGACGAGCGCCACGATCAGGATGATCTGCTGGCGCGAGACCTCCTCCTTGGCCCGCTGAAGCGAGCCGAGCGCGGCCACGTCGCCCTGGAGCGCGTCGTCGTTCACGCCGTCGCCCAGGCCGGCCTGGATGGCCGAGAAGACGCCGATCATCGTGGTGTACGTGCTGATGGCGGCGCGCGGCGGCACGTTCTCGACCATGGAGTCGCGCAGGCTGTCGAGGCCGTCGAGCCAGCGGCGCATGTCCGCGACGCCGTCGCGGACGCGGATCTGGTGCGTCTCGTCGATGAGCGCGGCAGCGGTCATGACGTCCTTCTTGGCCTCGTCGGTGGCCTGCCGCTGGGTCTTGAGCTGGACGAAGCGCCCGGCCTTGCCGCGGTCGGCGACGTACCACGCGGTGAGCGTGCGTTCCTTGCCGAGTTCGTGGTTGAGCGCGCCGATGCGCTGGACCAGCTCGGCGACCTGGGTCAGCCGCTGGTACTCGGCGCTCGTGCCGATGGCGTTGGCCAGTTGTACGCCGGCGAGCAGCACGCCCACGACCGTGGGGATGAGGATCAGCGCGACCAGCCTCGAGCGCACACGCCAGTTCCCCAGCCGGAACCGTCCGCCTGTGTACTCCCCTGACCTTGTGTGTCTGGGGTTTTCCGTCCTCACTGAGTCTCGCAACCTCTCGCCGGTACGTGCTCGAAAAAAATCAGACACGCGTGTGGCGCATGGGATTCTGTCCGGCTGGGTAATTGGAACACAACCCGTACCAGATCGGCCAACCGAACATATCCCATCAAACGGCCCCAAAGAGGGGTTTTGGGGCACATCTCGCCGTACACGTTTTAGGCAGGCCGGAACGAATCCCGCTCGACCGGCGCCGCGTGCTTGACCATCAGGTGCCGCGTCACCGAATACTCCTGCACCGCTTCCTGGCTCATGTCCTTGCCGAAACCGCTGCCCTTCACCCCGCCGTGCGGCGCCTCGCTGGCAATGGGCAGATGGTCGTTGACCCAGGTCACGCCGACATCCAGGCGGTGCGCGACACGCATCGCGCGGGCCACGTCACGCGACCACACCGAGGAGGCCAGACCATACCTGGTGTCGTTGGCCAGTCTGACAGCCTCATCTTCTCCGTCGAACGGAAGACAGACAAGAACGGGCCCGAAAAGTTCTCCTTGCACGATCTCGCTGTCCTGTGCGACTTCGGTCACGAGTGTCGGCGGGTAGAAGAAGCCAGGACCGTCGATCGGGGCGCCTCCGTGCAGCACACGGCCCTCCGCACGGGACACGAAGCCGTGCACCCGGTCCCGGTGCGCGGCGGAGATCAGCGGGCCGATGTCCGTGGCCGGGTCCCACGGGTCGCCGACGGTGATTTCGGCAAGAGTTGCCCGAAGGGCCTCCACCGCTTCGGCGTGGATCTCGCGGGCGACGTACACGCGGGTGGCGGCCGTGCAGTCCTGCCCGGTGTTGTACGTCGCCCCCATGGCCACCCCGCGGGCGGTCTCCGCCAGGTCGGCGTCCTCGAAGACCAGCGCCGGGGCCTTGCCGCCGAGCTCCAGGTGGACCCGCTTGAGCGTGGCCGCCGCGCCGGTCATCACAGCCCTGCCGGTCTCCGTGGAGCCGGTGACGCTGACCATGTCCACGCCGGGGTCGGTGACGAGCGCCTGGCCCACCTCCGCGCCGCCCGTGACCGCCTGGACGAGCCCCTCGGGCGCGCCCGCCGCGGCGAACAGCTCGGCCAGCCGCAGCGTCGTGCGGGGCGTCTGGGGCGCCGGCTTGATCACCACCGCGTTGCCCGCGGCCACCGCCGGGCCGACCTTCCACACGGCCATGACGAACGGGAAGTTCCACGGCGCGATCGACCCCACCACCCCGACGGGGCGGCGCAGCAGGACCGAGGTGTAGCCGGGGCTGAACACCCCCGCGCCCGAACCGTCGAGCGAGCGGGCGGCCCCGGCGAAGAAGCGCAGGTTGTCGACCGCGAACGGCAGCTCACCGTCTCTGAACACCGCCGCCGGCTTGCCGGTCTCCTCCACCTCGAGCCTGGTCAGCTCCTCGGCGTCGGCCTCCACCAGGTCAGCCAGCCGCAGCAGCAGCCGGGCCCGCTCGGCCGGGGTGGTACGCGACCACTCCTCGAACGCCGCGCGAGCCGCCTGGACGGCCGCCGCCACGCCCAGAACCGGCGTGTCCGGAATTTCGGCACACGGTAGCCCGGTGGCGGGGTTGATCAGTTCACGCATCGGAAGGACTTCATCTCTCAGGGGTAGTGCCGGCGACCAGGCCGCCGTATCAGTACTGACGGGGTCAGGACTGACCGAGCCGTTCGATCAGGTCCGCGGCCTTGCGCAGGCCGTCGCGGCGCCGGATCTCCTCGCCCGCGGCGGCGAGCTTCGCACGCAGCTCGGTGTCGCCGAGCAGCCGCGCGACCGCTCCCGTGAGCTCCTCGTCGGTGAAGGTATAGGTCGAAAGTCTGACACCATAGCCCAACTCATCGACCCTCTGGGCATTGTCGTACTGGTCCCAGAAGAGCGGCAGCAGGATCATCGGCTTGCCGAAGTGCAGCGCCTCGGTGGTCGTGTTGTTGCCGCCATGAGTGATGACGAGGTCACACAGTGGGATGATCTTAGTCTGCGGAAGGAACTCCGCGCCCCACATGTTCTCGGCGAGCTTGATCTCCTCGTGCAGCGGGCCCAGGGAGACGATGTACTGATGCGGCGTGCCGGCCAGCACGTCGATCACCCGCTGCATCAGCTCCACGTCGGAGGAGCCCAGCGAGCCGAGCGAGAAGTAGACCAGCGAGCCCTGACCTCTTTGGAAGGGCAGCGTGAACTCCTCGTCGGTCTCGCGTACCGAGGAGTCGAGCCGGTGCCAGGCAGGGCCGAGCGGGCGGGCGTCCACGTAGTCGAGGATCTCGGGGTAGACGTAGAGGTTCAGGTCGCCCTCGTGGATGAAGTCGAGGTCGGGCAGCGGCCTGGTGCCCTGCTCGACGCACCACTCGTTGAAGGCGGTCCAGAGCTCGCGGTGGGTGCGGTCGTACTCCGCGCGGAAGGAGGCCCACTCGGAGCGGTCGCCGGCGGGCAGGCCGGAGAAGACCGGCGGGATGTCCGCGCCGCGCATCTCGAGCGGGTTGCAGGAGGCGATCCGGACGAACTTCTTGCCGGCCGTGAGCAGCGCCGGGAACGTGAGCACGTTGTCCTCGACGATCACGTCCGGGTTCACCCGCTCGATGATGGCCTTGAGCTGCGGCTCGCAGTATTTCGCGCCGTCGATCAGCTCTGCCCAGATCGGCTTGGTGACGGTCTCCAGCTGCTCGCGGGTGCTCTTGCGGTATTCCGGCGCGGTCTCCCTGATGAAGTCCTTCCAGAACTGGCCGGGGTCCTGCTCCTCGGCGTTCTCTGGCGGGGGTGCGAGGTCGACGAGGTCTTCCTCGAAGCCGAGCGCTTCGAGCTTGCCCTGCCACGACGCCTCCGCGGCGAAGACCACGCGGTGGCCGCGGCGGCGCAGGATGTCGCCGATGCCGATGGAGTTGTTCGTCGGGCCGTAGGCGCTTTCTGGCATGAACAGGATGGTGAGGGACATCGAGGCTCCGGTGGAACTCATGAATTTGAAGAGGAATTCAAAACAACATCTAGCGTAAAGGGGAAGTAAAGGGCACTATGGTCACGGCTAACTGAATGGGAGCCGAACGGGTGAAGGTGGCGAGGGTGGCTCAGCGCAAAAGCCGCAGTGACCGGCGCATCGACTTGATCGAGGCGGCACGCAGGGCCATCATCCGCCATGGCATCGACGGTGTACAGCTCTCGCACGTGGCCGAGGAGGCCGGGCTGACCTCCGGAGCGGTGCTCTACCACTACCCCGACCTCAGCGAGCTGCTGGTCGAGGCGCAGCACGCGGGAATGGAACGTTTTTACGAGCAGCGGATGCGCCGCCTGGCCGACTTCACCGACCCTGCGGAGAAACTGGTCGTCACGATCAGGTCGGGCCTGCCCACCGGGCCGCTCGACCCGGACGTGCGCCTGCTCAACGAGCTGGGCGGGGCCGCGGGCCGCATCCGGGTCTATGGCGTGCTGCTCACCTCGCTCTACGACCGGCAGGTGTCGATGTACCAGGCGATCCTGGACACGGGGACCGCGCTGGGGGTGTTCACGCTGACCGCCGACTCGGTGACGATCGCGCGCAACCTGGTGGCGCTGGAGGACGCGTACGGCTACCGCATCACCGCCAGGCACCCCATGATCGGCCCCGACGAGGCCGCCGAGCTGATCCTGTCCTACGCCCGCACGGCCACGGGCAACGACCTGGCTCACTGACCGGCTCACTGAACGACCTGGCTCACTGACCGGCTCACTGAAACGACCTGGCTCACTGACCGGCTCACTGAAACGACCTGGCTCACTGACCGGCTCATTGACCGGCTCACTGAAACGACCTGGCTCATTGGTCCGCCGCCAGCACGACCGCGTCCCCGGCCTCCCAGCGCACCTTGACCCCGGCGCCGGCCCGCACGGCGCTCGCGCCCTGCACGGCCACGAGGACCGGCTTGACGTGTCCGGGCACGTCCACGGAGATGTGCGAGACGCCGCCGTAGAAGCTGACGTCCAGGACCCGGCCGGACAGTCCCCCGGTGGCGCGCTCGTCGGCCAGCCTGACCTTCTCAGGCCGCACCGCCAGCAGGGCCTTGACGCCGTCGGGGAGCTCCGTCAGCGGTGTGCCTGGCAGCATGCCGAGCCCCTCGCTCTTGAGCGCCCCGAGCCCGGCCGACGTGCCGTGGAAGAGGTTGTTGGCGCCGACGAAGTCGGCCACGAACGACGAGCCAGGCCGCTCGTACAGCGCGACCGGCTCGTCCACCTGCCGTACGGCGCCGTCGTCGAAGACCGCGATGCGGTCGGCCAGCGACATGGCCTCCTCCTGGTCGTGGGTGACGACCACGAACGTGATCCCGACCTCGTGCTGCAGCCGCTTGAGCTCCAGCTGCATGTCCGCGCGGACCTTCTTGTCCAGCGCTGACAGGGGCTCGTCGAGCAGCAGCAGGCGCGGCCGCTTGACGATGGACCTGGCCAGCGCGACCCGCTGCCGCTGGCCGCCGGAGAGCTGCGCGGGCCTGCGCCCGGCGTGCGCCGACAGCCCGACGGTCTCCAGCACCTCGCCGACCCGCTGGTCGATCTCCCGCCTGGGCAGGCGCTCGCGTTCCAGCCCGTACGCGACGTTCTTGGCCACGGTCATGTGGGGGAACAGCGCGTACGACTGGAACATGAGGCTGATCGGCCGCCGGTTCGGCGGCTTGGCCAGCAGGTCCTCGCCGTCCAGCGTGACCGTGCCCGCATCGGGCGTCTCGAACCCGGCGATGATGCGCAGCAGCGTGGTCTTGCCGCATCCCGACGGGCCGAGGAGGGCGAAGAACTCACCCTGCCCGATCTCCAGCGAGACGCCGTCGAGCGCGATCACCTCGCCGAACCTGCGCGTGATCCCGTCAATCGTCAGCACGTGACTCCCCGATCTTGGTGATCCGCTGGCCGGCGATCACTGCCGTGAAGCTCACGAGGAGCAGGATCGCCGCCAGCGCGTTGATCTTCGGGGTCACCCCGAAACGGATCATCGAGTAGATGACGATCGGCAGCGTCTGGTCGGTGTTGCCGATCGTGAAGTAGGCGATCACGAACTCGTCCAGCGACAGCGTGAACGCCAGCAGCGCGCCCGCCACGATGCCCGGCGTGAGCTGCGGCAGCGTGATCCTCATGAACGTCGACACCGGCCCCGCGCCCAGGTCGCGCGAGGCCTCCTCCAATGAGGTGTCGGCGTTCGACAGCCTGGTGCGGACCACCGCGGCCACGAACGCCATCGCGAACACGCCGTGCGCCAGCACCGCCGAGTACAGTCCGAGCGTGAGCTGGATCATGCCGTAGAAGAGCAGCAGCCCGATCCCCAGCACCAGGTCCGGCAGCACGGCCGGCATGAGCGCGATCGCGTCGAGCGTCCTGGACCTGGTGTGCCTGGCCAGGCCGACGGCCAGCAGCGTGCCGAGCACCGTGGCGATCACGGTCGATCCCGTGGCCACGATGAGCGTGTTGACCACGCCGTCCCTGACCCGCTCGTCCCCGGCCAGTTCGCCGTACCACTTGAGGCTGAAGCCCTCGTACGTGTACGCCGAGTCGCCGGAGTTGAACGACATGACGACCAGCACGACGATCGGCAGGTAGAGGAAGACGTACGTGGCCCAGAAGGGGACGTACAACACCTTGGACCTACGCACGGCGGGCCACCCATGCCTGCGCGACCAGCAGCACCAGCAGCACCGCGATGAGCGCCAGCGCCAGCGTGGAGCCGAACGGCCAGTCGCGCGCCGACAGGAACTCCCTGCGGATCAGGTTGCCCACCATGATGGACTTGCTGCCGCCGAGCATCTCGGGGATGACGAAGTTGCCGAAGCTCGGCACGAACACGAACAGGCTGCCGGTCAGCACGCCGGGCACGGTGAGCGGCAGCGTGACCTTCCTGAACGTCGTGAACGCCGACGCCCCCAGATTGGCCGACGCCTCGCGCAACTGCGGGTCGAGCCGCTCGATCGTCGCGTACAACGGCAGCACCATCAGCGGCAGGTACGAGTACACCAGCCCCGTGACGATCGCGCCCTCGTTGTACAGCAGCTCCAACGGCCCGAGCCCGAGCGCCTTCAGCCCGCTGTTGATCAGCCCGGGGCCGTTCAGCAGCATGATCCAGGCGTAGACGCGGATGATGAAGTTCGTCCAGAACGGCAACACGATCGCCACGAGGGCGACGGTCTTCCACTTACGCGGGAGCTGGGCGATCAGATACGCCGTCGGGTAGCCGACCAGCAGCGCGATCAGCGTCGTGACCGCCGAGATCTTCAGCGTTTCGACGACCACGTTCATGTAGAGCGGGTCGAAGAGACGGGCGAAGTTCTCCGTGGTGAACTCGTAGACGACGCCGCCGAAGCGCCCGCGCTGGAACACCGTGTAGCTCATCACCAGCGCCAGGGGCACCAGCAGCAGAACGACCAGGTAGGTCAGCCCCGGCGAGAGGAACACGAACGCGCCCAGCCGGCGTCCCCGCGAACGGGACACCGGCCGGGCCTTGACCTCAGGCTTCACTACAACGACAACTACTTCGCCTGAACGTCGGCCGACAAACGGGTGTACTTCGTGGACGCCTGTCCCAGGTCGACGATCGACTCACCGTTGAGCAGCTCGGCCGGCTTGACGTCGAGCAGCGAGCCCTTGGGGACCTTCACCTGCTCCATGGCGGCCTTGTTGGGCACCTTGTAGTTGATGTTCTCGGCGGCCCAGCTGTGGATCTCGGGGCTGAGGATGTAGTTGATCAGGGCGTGCGCGGCCTCCTTGTTCTTGGAGGACTTCATGATCACCATGGTGTCCACCCAGAGGTCGCTGCCCTCCTTCGGCACCTTGAACGCGATGTTGCCCTTCGGGTCCGTGGTCGGGCACCAGCCGTCCCACGCCTCGACCATGACGGCCTCGCCGGACGTCAGCTTCTCGCCGAACGTGGTGTCGTCGTAGGTGAGCAGGTGCGGCTTCTGGGCCATGAGAAGCTCGCGGGCCTTCTCGATCTCATCGTCCTTGTCGGTGTTGACCGAGTAGCCGAGCGCCTTGAGCGCGGGCAGGGCCAGCCAGCGCTCGGTGGTCATCATCGTCACCTTCTTCTCAGCCCAGGCCGGGGGCTTCAGAAGATCGTTCCAACTCGTCGGCTCGGACTTGACGAGGTCGGTGCGATAGCAGATGCCGGTGGTGCCCCAGGTGTAGGGCACCGAGTACTTGTTGCCCTTGTCGTAGGAGAGCTGCGTGGCCTCCGGGTAGAGGTTGGCCAGGTTGGGGATCAGCTCGGGGTGGATCGGCTCCAGCAGGCCCTGCTCGTTGAGCGCCTGCGCGTACTGGCCGGACACGAACGCCACGTCGATGCCGCTGTCACCGGGGCCGGTGAGCTTGGTCATCGCGACCTCGTTGGTCTCATGAAGGGCGATCTTCATGTCCTTGACCTTGAGCTTCTCCTTCACCTTCGCCGGGAGCTCCTCGGGCGTGTAACCCTCCCAAACCGTCACCTGGAGACTCTGCTTCGACAGGTCCGCGTTGGGCTTGAGCTCGGCTGCCTTCGCCGGGGCCGTGCCTGCTGAGCTGGTCGACGACTCACCGCCGCACGCCGCGAGGGCAAGCGCGAGGCCGGCCACCGCCACGGTGGCCGGAAGACGACGGGTGAACCGGATACGGGACACGGCCGCTACTCCTTCTTCAATTGCGTTGTACGAGGGGTCGCGCGACCTTACCGGACACAGCTGACCAAGGCAGGAGTGTTGCAGCCCAAATCAACATGAGCAAGACTTTTCCCCACATTGTCACCTGGAAGTTTGGTTCCTTTGTTGAATTGGGATTCAATAGCCGGCCGGCTGATCTCTCTGGGTGAGAAGCCCCTCACCGCCCGAGATCGCGGACTCACCGCCGCGCTCCTGACCGCCTTGCTGGGCGAGGTGCCGCCGCCTTTCGCCGTGCGCGGTTTTCGGCCGTTCCCCACCCTCTCGTACGGTCCTGGAGATCTCCACACTGGGGCCCCAGGTGAACGTGACTTCGGGCCTCATGTCGACCAGACGAACTATTCGGTGGTGGTGGACGAGAAGGTGGTCGTCAAGTGGCTCAACCCGCCCGT
>NZ_JADOGI010000188.1 GCF_015645445.1 Nonomuraea cypriaca
GGGATGGTCTAGTCCAACAGGAAAACTCGAGATTTCTTCGCCGCTGAATACCTGCCAGTAGTGCCCATAAAGAAAATTTCTGCCGTTCTTCGCTCTCCGGCGGGCTATTGACCCGGCCCCCCAGGGCAGAAACTCGCCATGAGCCCAGGGGACGACGAAGGAGCGAACCATGAACGATCGCCTCAAGGGAGCTGCTGAGCAGCTGCGGGACGAGTGGGACGACGACCCTCGCTGGGAGGGTGTCGAGCGCACGTACGGCGCCGAAGACGTGATCAGGTTGCGTGGCAGCGTCCAGGAGGAGCACACGCTGGCCCGGCTGGGCGCCGAGCGGCTGTGGAACCTGCTGCACACCGAGGACTACGTCGCCTCCCTCGGCGCGCTGACCGGCAACCAGGCCGTGCAGCAGGTGAAGGCGGGCCTGAAGGCGATCTACCTGTCCGGCTGGCAGGTCGCCGCGGACGCGAACCTGGGCGGGCACACGTACCCGGACCAGAGCCTGTATCCGGCCAACTCCGTGCCCGCCGTCGTGCGCCGCATCAACAACGCGCTGCTGCGCGCCGACCAGATCACATGGTCGGAGGGCGTGCCGAGCCCGCACTGGCTGGCGCCGATCGTGGCCGACGCCGAGGCGGGGTTCGGCGGGGTGCTGAACGCGTTCGAGCTCATGAAGGGCATGATCGCGGCCGGCGCCGCGGGCGTGCACTGGGAGGACCAGCTGGCCTCCGAGAAGAAGTGCGGCCACCTGGGCGGCAAGGTGCTGATCCCGACCGGCCAGCACATCAGGACGCTCAACGCCGCCCGCCTCGCCGCGGACATCGCCGGCGTCCACTCCCTGATCATCGCGCGGACCGACGCCCAGGCCGCGACGCTCCTGACCAGCGACGTGGACCCGCGCGACCAGCTCTTCACCACCGGCGAGCGCACCGCCGAGGGCTTCTACCGGGTCAGGAACGGCATCGAGGCGTGCATCGCCCGCGGCCTGGCGTACGCGCCGTACTCCGACCTGCTCTGGATGGAGACCGGCACGCCCGACCTGGACGTGGCCCGCGAGTTCGCCGAGGCGATCAAGGCCGAGTATCCGGATCAGCTGCTCGCCTACAACTGCTCGCCGTCGTTCAACTGGAAGAAGCACCTGGACGACTCCACGATCGCCAAGTTCCAGCGGGAGCTGGGGCACATGGGGTACAAGTTCCAGTTCATCACCCTCGCCGGGTTCCACTCGCTCAACCACTCCATGTTCAACCTGGCCCAGGGGTACGCCACGGACGGCATGCCGGCGTACGTGGAGCTGCAGGAGGCGGAGTTCGCGGCCGAGTCGCGCGGCTACACCGCCACCCGGCACCAGCGCGAGGCAGGAACCGGCTACTTCGACCTGGTCAGCACGGCCGTGGCGCCCGGCTCCTCGACGACCGCGCTGCACGGCTCCACCGAAGAGGAGCAGTTCTAGGTCCCAACAACTCGCCGGCACGTCCAGGGCATGGGACGGTTCTCCGGCGACGGGCCGCGCCAGTTCTCCCCCAGCGCTGGCGCGGCCCTGTTCATGCCGCCCCGGACGAACTCACGCGCGCCGGTGGCCGTCACGGTCGGGGTCTCGCAGGGCGGAGCCCCTTCATGCCGCACAGGGCGGACTCACGAGGCGGTGTCGGTCGGGGCGCGGTCGCGGTCGCGGTCGGCGGCGCGGTCGCGGTCGCGGTCGGCGGCGCGGTCGTCGGTAAGCGGGGCCCTCTTCATGCCGCTTCCGGCGGGCTCACGAGGTGGTGCCGGTGGACGTCGCCGTCGCGGTTGGGGTCTCGGAGATCGATGGGGAGGTGCCCGGTGACTCGCCGGGACCGTCCTGGGGAATGGTGGTGATCGAGCCCGAGGGTCGCGGGCAGTCGCGCCGGACCGCGTCGCCTCGCCTCCTGCCCGCGGGGTTCGCGCACTCGCCGGGATCGGGGCCGCCCGGGTCGCCCGGTGCGGCGGTGTTGGACGCTCTGCCGGTGTTGGATGGTCCGGCGGTGCCAGCCGGGCGATGGGTGACCCGATGGGCGGGTGAGGGGCTCAGGACGCTGGGCGGGCCCATCGTGCGGGTGGGCGTGATGAAGATCGTGGGTGTGGCCTTGGCGGGCGCCGCCGTGGCGACCCGCGTCGGCGGGAGGCCGCCCGTGGACGTGGCCCTCGGACGCACGGTGGAGCCGGCGCTCCCCTGGAACTGGACGGCAGGCGGGTTGCCGGGCAACTCCGAGCCGCCGCCGGACCGCATGCCGTCCCCGCCCGCCGCCGCGATCACCGTGATCGCCGCGATCGACACCGTGGCCAGCGCCGCGAACGTGGCATGCGACAGATGCGCCCCCGCCTTCGCCCTACTCCCCCGCCTACCACCGTAATCGCCTCCCGCATCAGCACCCTGCCCATCATCACCACCCCACCCATCGTCAGCAGGCCCCGCAACAGAATCATCACTGCCAGACCCCGCACCACACTCATCACCGCCGAACCCCGGACCACGGGCGGCGCCGCCGGGCTCGGCACCCTGCCCGTCTCCATCGGGTCCGGCACCACGAGCGGCGGTGGCGGGCGCGTTCGTGGTTTCCGCGGCAGCGTACGGGGGGCCGGGAGCGGAGTTCTCCCAGCCGGGGGTGGACGCGTGCCGTACCCGCCCCCCTCCGGGCGGGTACGGCACGGGGCTCCAGATCGCGGCGAGCACCCCGGACACCGCCTGCCGCAGATCCCACGGATCGCCGACGCCACCGGCGCCCAGCAGCACGCGCAGCAGGTCGGCGGCCTTGGGACGGTCGATGGGCTCCTTGGCCAGCGCCGCCTCGACGGCCGGTCTGAGCAGGGCGGGCACGCCCTCCAGGCGCGGCGGTTCGAACAGGATGCGCCGGGTCAGCGCGTCGTGCTCCCCACCGCCGAACGGATGGTGCCCGGACGCCGCGAACGCCACCAGACAGCCCCACGCGAACACGTCCGACGCGGGCATCGCGGTCCCGCCCGTCAAGCGTTCCGGGGCCACCCAGCCGGGACTGCCCATGACCTGACCGGCCTGGGTGTGCGCGCCGAGCGTGTCGACGTCGCGGGCGATGCCGAAGTCGATCACGCGCGGACCGCGCGGGGACAGCAGCACGTTGCCCGGTTTCAGGTCCCTGTGCACCAGTCCGGCCTCGTGGACCGCCACCAGCGCGGCGGCCACCCCCAGCGCCACCCCGTACGCGAGGTCGGGCGTGAGCGGTCCCCTCGCCCTGACGACCTGGGACAGCGCCGGGCCGGGGATGTACTCGGTGACCAGGTAGGGCCGGTCCTCGTCGGTGCCGTCCTCGATGACCGCCGCCGTGCAGAACGGCACCAATCTGCGCGAGAAAGCCACTTCCTCAGCGAAGCGCGCGCGTAACGTGGCATCGTTGAGATGCACCGCATGTGGTGTTTTGAGCGCGACCAGGCCGCCCTGAGGGTGTTCGGCCAGGTACACCACTCCCATCCCGCCCGTGCCCAGGCGGCCGAGGAGCAGGTACCGCCCGATGATGACCGGGTCGCCCACCGTAAGCGGTCGCACGCCAGAAGGCATGTCGCTTCCCCCACGCGCCATCCGGTTCGCCTCTCCTGTCCGGGACTCGGCACAGCACACTGTCGCCGGATCCGCGGAGGCTTTCCGCATGTCTTACATAAGGGGTATTAGAGGTAAGGCGGTCATAACCGCAGAGTGAGTAAGCGGTGTTGCCGGATGGCTTGAAGTGGCGTTTCGCGCCTGGCGGGGAGAGCCCCTCAGAGGCAGGGAGAGCCGCTCAGGAAGCGGCGAGAACCGCCCAGGAAGCGGGGAGAACCGCCCAGCCGGCGGTGAACGCCGCTCAGGAGGCGATCGCGGCCGCCTCTTCGGCCTCGACCCGCCGGTTCCAGTCGCGCTTGACCGCCCGCCAAGCCTCGTCGTCCACCCCGACGCGCCAGTATCCGGAGATGGACAGGCGATCCAGGCTGATCCCCCGCTCGACCCGCAGATGGCGGCGCAACTCCTTCACGAAGCCGGCCTCCCCGTGCACGAACGCGTACACGTCCCCCTCGGGGAACTCCAGCTCGCGCACCGAAGCCACCAGCGCCTCGCCGACGGGACGGCCGTTCCGGTACACCCACGTGATCGGCACGGACGTGTCGATCTTGAGCTCGTCCTCGGGCCCGTCCACCTCCACCAGCACGTGCGCGGGCACGCCCTCGGGCAGCGCCTCGGCCGAGGCGGCAATGGCCGGCAGCGCGCTCTCGTCGCCCACGAGGAGATGCCAGTCCGCCGCGTCGTCGGGCGCGTAGCCGCCGCCCGGGCCGAGCATGAGCAGGACGTCACCGGGCACGGCCCGCTCGGCCCACGGCCCGGCCACGCCGCTGTCGCCGTGCACCACGAAGTCGAGCGTCAGCTCGCGGGCATCGGGGTCCCAGGCGCGTACCGTGTAGGTCCGCAGGCGCGGCCACACCTCGCGCGGCATGGTCTCCCTGCAGGTCTTCACGCTGAACGGCTCGGGATAGCGGACGCCGTCGTACGGGAAGACGAGCTTCACGTAGTGGTCGGTCATGCCGGAGGTGGCGAAGCCGGCCAGCCCGTCGCCGCCGACCACGACGCGGACCATGTTCCGCGAGATCCGCTCGGTCCGGAGAACGACGCCGCGATGATGATCCACGGGCTTGTCAGCCATCGAATGAGCCCCCCTGCAGAAAACTTAGGTATACCTAACCTTATACTCCCCTTGGCTGCCAGCGTACGCGAAGGGACAGGAAAAGGTCAGGCCGCGGCAGAGTCGCCCTTCGACGTATGCCGTGCGCGTACCGCGCCCAGGAACTGCGCCATGTGCCGGAAGGCCAGCCGCGCCTCCGGCAGCACGTCCGCCAGGATCGGGAAGACGTGCGGCATGCGCCGCCATTCCTCGTACCAGACCGGCACGCCGCCGAGCCGCGCGCGTTCGGACACGCGCCGCGCCTCGTCCCGCAGCACCTCGGTCGATCCGGTGAGGATCATGAGCGGGGGGAGCCCCGTGAAGTCCCCCAGCACCGGCGAGACGAGCGGATCGTTAGGGTCGAGCCCGGAGGTCCACCGTCGCGCCAGCCATCGCACCCTGCTCGCCGGCAGTAACGGGTCCTGCCATCGGTTGGCCCGGCGCGGGAAGTCGGTCAGGTCCGCCCACGGCGACAGGCAGATCGCCGCGGCCGGCAGCGGCAGCCCCCGGTCCCGCAGCGCCAGCAGGGCGGCCAGCGTCAGATGCCCGCCGGCGGAGTCTCCCCCGAAGATCACATCCCCGGGCGCGTGCCCGCGCTCCAGCAGGCAGCCGTACGCCTCCAGCGCGTCGGCCAGCGAGTCGGCCAGCGTGTGCACGGGCCCCTGCCGGTAGTCGAGGGCGAGGACCGGCCGCCGGGCCGCCACGGACAGGCGCCAGGTGATCGGCCGGTGCGTGCACGGCGAACACCAGAAGTAGCCGCCGCCGTGGAAGTACAGCAGCACCTTGCCCTCGTCGACCTCCTCACCACCGCGGACCCACTCGCCGCCGCACGAGTTGAAGGCGGCCTGCCCGATCGCGACGGTCGGCGGCTGCGGTACACGTACCATCCGCGCGACCTCCCCCAGCCGCGCCACCCCGGCCAGTGCCAGGGGATGACGGAGCAACACGCTGGAAGCAGGCTTCAACGTGCCTCGCATGAGTCCGGTGAGTGCACGGGCCTGCCAGCTCAAGGGGTATTCAGGAACGATGTCCCTGTCGATCCGCATATCGGCCCTCCGAGTAGTCTCCTTCCCCGAACGCCGCCGCCCTACCGGCCAGTAAGTATCTCGTCTCTTACACGGATATTTCGATACTGTAACGCGCCGTCACATCTGACCGGTTACCCGGCCACCCCATTACCTGCGCGAACGCCCTGGGCCACCCCGGCGGGGCGTTAATCCCGTTGCGAACCGCCGAACGGCGACGGATAATTCCATGCTTTCCATCGGCAGACCCGTGCTCGGGTCCGGACACGGCTGGTCACCGTGTCATCACACTCCGGAGGTGCAAAACCATACCGCTCTATGCCCGGCTCGTCCGGTACGGTTTCCGCAAACACGCCACCTATGTCTGGGCCGCGGTCGCCGGCGCGTTCACCAACAGCGTGTTCGGCGTCCTGCGTGCCTACATCCTCATCGCGCTGTGGCAGGCCCGCCCCGGGCTGGCCGGCTACGACGTGATCGACGCCGTCACCTTCTGCTTCATCACCCAGGCGTTCATCGGGCCGATGCAGCTGTTCGGCGGCGGGCTCACCATGCCCGAGCGCATCCGCAGCGGCGACATCGCGCTCGACCTGATCCGCCCGGCCTCGCTGCAGCTGTGGTCGCTGGCCGAGGACGTGGGCAGGGCCGCCTACCTGTTCCTGGTCCGCGGCATCCCGCCGATGCTGCTCGGCCTGGTGCTCTTCGACATCGTCGTCCCCGGCGAACCCGGCCGGTGGCTGGCGTTCCTGACCGGCTTCGCGATCGCCGTCGTGGTCAGCTTCGGCTGGCGCTATCTCGTGGCGCTGTCGGTCTGCTGGCTCGTCGACGACCGCGGCGTGGCGATCCTGTCGATGGTCATGACGACCTTCTTCAGCGGGATGCTGCTGCCCCTGCACCTCTTCCCCGGCTGGTTCGGCGACTTCGCGAGGTCGCTGCCGTTCGCGGCCATGGTCCAGTCGGCCACCGACCTCTACCTCGGCAAGGTGCCGGTGCTGGAGACACTCGCGTTCCAGGCGTTCTGGGCGGTGGTCCTGCTGGGGCTCGGCGCGCTCGGCACCAGGGCGATCCGCCACAAGGTGGTGATCCAGGGTGGTTAGGACGTACTTCCTGCTGGCCTGGACCTGGACCCGCGCCGCGGCGGCGTATCCGGCCTCGTTCGCGCTGATGATCGTGCTCGGCTTCGTCACGGCAGGGCTCGACGTCGCGGTGATCCTGATCGTCTTCGCCAACACCACCACCCTCGCCGGGTTCTCCCGCGAGGAGGTCCTCTTCCTGTACGGCGCCGCGAGCGTGTCGTTCACCATCTGCGACACGTTCGTCAGCAACATCGACCGGATCAGCGGGCACATCAAGGCGGGCACGCTGGACACGTTCCTGATCAGGCCGGCGGGCGCGTGGATCCAGCTCGCCACCGACCGCTTCAACGCCAACCGGGTGGGGCGCATCGCGCTGGCCGGCGTCATGCTCGGCTACGCCCTCACCGCGCTGGACCTCGACGCGCGGCGCATGTGGATGGTCCCCGTCATGGTGGTCACCGGGATCGTCATCTTCGCGTCGTTGTGGACCCTGGCGGGCGCGCTGCAGTTCGTGCTGACCGACGCGCCCGAGGTGGGCAACGCCTTCACCTACGGCAGCCAGCAGCTCACCCAGTACCCGTTCAGCATCTACGCCCGCGACCTGGTCAGCGGCGTGACATACGTCCTGCCGCTGGCCTTCGTCAACTGGCAGCCCGGCCTGTACGTGCTGGGCAGGGACGATCCGTTCGGCACGCCGGAGTTCACCCGGTTCCTCGGACCGGCCGCCGCGCTGGTGCTGGCCGTGCTGGCGGCGCTGGCCTGGCGGCAGGGCATCAGGCACTACCGATCGACAGGGAGTTGACAATGATCGAAGTCGACCGGGCGGGACGCTCGTTCAAGGTGCGGAGGAACGTCGTCCACGCCGTGCGGGACCTGTCGTTCACCGTGCCGGCGGGAGAGTTCGTCGGCTACCTCGGGCCGAACGGCGCGGGCAAGTCCACCACGATCAAGATGTTGTGCGGCATCCTCACGCCCACCTCCGGCCGGGTGCGGGTGGCCGGGCTCGACCCGTCGCGGCGGCGCACCACGCTGGCGCGGCGGATCGGAGTGGTGTTCGGGCAGCGTACGACACTGTGGTGGGACCTGCCGCTGGCCGACAGCTTCGAGCTGATCAGGCTGCTGTACAAGGTGGAGCGGGCCACGTTCAGAACCCGGCTGGACGAGCTGACCGAGACGCTCGACCTGAGCGCGTTCCTGCGCACGCCGGTGCGCCAGCTCAGCCTGGGCCAGCGCATGCGCGGCGACCTCGCCGCGGCGCTGCTGCACGCGCCCGACGTGCTGGTGCTCGACGAGCCGACGATCGGGCTCGACGTGGTCAGCAAGGCCGGCATCCGGTCGTTCCTGCGGCGGGTCAACGCCGAGCAGGGCACGACCGTGCTGCTGACCACGCACGACCTCGGCGACATCGAACGCCTGTGCCGCCGGGTGATGGTCATCGACCACGGGCGGCTGGCGTTCGACGGGACGCTGGACGACCTGATGGCCACCGCGCCCGACCAGTCCACGATCGAGGACGTCGTCACCCGGCTCTACACGGCCACCTCGGGTCAGTAGTAGCTGCCCTCCGGGGTGGCCTCGTAGTCCTCGTCCAGGTCGTCGCGCCGGCGCGCCCAGCGCGACGGCATCAGCACGGGGATGAACAGGGCCACTCCGAGCAGGGCGAACACGCCTGTGGTCAGCATGGCCCTGCTGCCCCAGCCGGCGTCCCTGATGATCTGGTTCACCGATGGCTCGGACGGGATGAGGGAAAGGGCCCGGTTCATGTCGAGCGCGTACGTGACCGTCCAGGCCAACATGACCATCGACGGCACGAACGTCGCCAGCGGCGAAACCCGGCCCGCCACCACCAGCCCGACGACGAGTCCGACCGCGGCCATCGCGCCGAGGGCTATCCACATGCTCTGGCTGTCCGGTGGGGTCGCCGCCACACTGCCGAATGCCTGTTGGACAGCCCAGCCACCGCCTCCAAGCACGGCGACCGTGACCACAAGCCCGATGACAAATCCAGCTAAGTGCCGCAACGTTCTCACCTCTAGTCAACGTGGTGGCACGACCCTAGCGAGATAAATGGCATTTGTCCGCGAGGTCTCCTCAGACCCCTGCCCCGTGAGACCATGAGGCACACCCATGTATGCGCAACTCCCCATGAGACTCGCGCGGACGGCCGCCTTCTCGGCCGTCTGTGTGGCTCTCGCCGCCCTCGCCCACGTGCTGGGCGGCGGCGGACGGCCGGAGCCGTGGGCGGCGGGGCTCGGGGTCGCCGGGGTGTCCGCGCTGGGCCTGGCGCTGTGCGGCAGGGAGCGCTCGGCCGTGACGATCAACGTCGCGCTGGCCGGGGCGCAGCTCGGGCTGCACGAGCTGTTCGCGGGTGACGGCGCGGCCTACGTCTCGGTGCACGCGCACGGCCAAGGCGGCCTGGCCGTCGACGCGGGCATGCTGCTCACCCACCTGACGGCCTCGCTGATCACCGGTCTGTGGCTGGCCCGCGGCGAGGCCGCCCTGTGGTCGCTGCTGCGCCTGCTCGGCCGCCGCCTGCTCCTGCTGCTGCGGCCGGTCGCCGTGCCGGCCGTGCGGGCCTGCGCACCGGTGGTGTTCGCGCGAGTCGTCCCGCTCCAGCCGGGATTCCGGCACTGCCTGGCCAGGCGTGGTCCTCCACTTCCCGCCTGACCGTCTGACACCCCTTCATTCTTTTCCTTCCGCCAAGTGGAGATCACCCATGTCCTTCGTACGCCGTGCCGCGACCGTGCTCGCCGCCGCCACCGCTCTCACCGCCGGCCTGGCCCTGCCCGCGCTGGCCCACGTCACCATCCAGCCGGGCAGCGCCGAGCAGGGCGCGTTCACCAAGGTCGCCTTCCGCGTGCCCAACGAGCGCGACGACGCCTCGACCGTCAAGGTCGAGGTCGCCTTCCCCACCGACCACCCGCTGGCGTTCGTGACGGTCAAGCCCGTGCCCGGGTGGGACGTCAAGGTCACCGAGGGCAAGCTGCCCGCGCCGGTCAAGACCGAGTACGGCGACCTCGAGGAGGCCGTCACCAAGGTCGTCTGGTCCGGGGGCGAGATCAAGCCCGGACAGTTCCAGGAGTTCGAGGTGTCCATGGGGCAGCTGCCCAAGGACACGGACACGCTGCTGTTCCCGACGACGCAGGAGTACTCCGGCGGTGAGGTGGTGAAGTGGGCCGACGCGCCCAAGGCGGACGGCACGGAGGCCGAGCACCCGGCTCCGGCGCTCAAACTGGTCCCTGCCGCCGCCACCACCACCGCGCCCTCGGCCTCCCCCGCCGCCGCGCCGGCCGCGGCCTCACCCTCGGTGGCCCCCGTGGCGGCCGAGTCGTCGTCCGACGGCACCGCGCGGCTGCTCGGCGGGGCCGGGCTGGTGGTCGGCGTCATCGGGGCCGTGCTCGGCGCCCTCGGCCTGCGCCGCCGCTCCGCCTGACCCGACCATCCCGGACGCGGCCGGGGCGCAGGACCCGAGCGCCCCGGCCGCCCGCGTCAGGACGTGATGTCCTTGCCAGAGAAGCGGGCCCAGGCGATCGAGCCGAACAAGGCGATGTAGGCGCCGAAGGCGAGCAGGCCGTCCCGCAGCGCGGCCGTGTCGATCGGACTGCGCAGGACCGCGTCGAAGTTCGTGAACCAGGTCGGCAGCAGGTACGGCGTGATCGCGCTGAGCTCCGGGATCGCACGGAGCACCTGGCAGACGATGACCAGCACCATGGCGGCGGCGACGGCCCCGATGGACACTTCGGTGAACGTCGACAGGGCCAGCCCGATCGCCGCCAGCGCCGCCATGGCCGTCCCGACGTAGCCGACGGCGATGAGGATGCGCAGCAGGCCCTCCGTCATCGAGATGGTGGTGCCCGACAGGAGGGTCACGGGACCTGCCGGGAACAGGATCAGGCCCGTGACCAGCGCGGACAACGCGACCACTGCGGTGACCGCGTACGCGAAGACGGCCGCGTTGAGGTATTTGACGAGGAGCAGGCGGGTGCGCCCTGCGGGGGCGGCCAGGAGGTAGCGCAGCGTCCCCGTGCCCGCCTCTCCCGCGATCGAGTCGCCCGCGACGACGCTGACGGCGACCGGCATCAACAGCAGCACGAGGAACGAGAACGACACGAACGTCAGCATGAGGCTGTTGCCCGCCACGGCCTCGACCATCCCGCCCATGTCCCCGGCCTCCGCGGCCACGAGCCGCAACGCGACGCCGACGAGGGCCGGGACGGCCGCCAGCACGGCGAGCATCACCAGATTGCGCGGCCGGCGGAACGTCAGGCCCAGCTCGGAGCCGAGCAGCCGCCAGAACGTCCACCCGGCCCGTACGGGCAGCGGCCCGGACGCCGGCTCCGCGGGCGGCTGGGACACCTGACGTTCGGTGCTGCGCCTGGTCTCCGCGACCGGCACGAGCCCCGGGGTCCGCCGCGCCCCGCTCTCCGTGCCCGGCACCCCGGGAACCTCCGAGGCCGGGGCCGGAGGCCCGCCCGTCGCGATCGAAGTCTCAGCCGTCGACATCGAAACCCTCCCCGGTCAGTCCGACGAACACGTCCTCCAGACTCGGCCGTACGACGGCCAGCCCGCGTACGGCGACGCCCTCCCCCACGAGCGCGGCGTTGACCGCCTCGGGCGCGTGCCCGCCCAGCTCCGCCGTGACCGCCCCGTCCGAGGGGCGCACGTCGGACAGGCCGAGCGTGCCGAGCACCCGCGCGGCGTCGGCCACGTCGGGCGTCTCCACCCGGACGCGGGTGACGAGCCCGCTGCTCAGCGAGGCGATCGTGCCCTGCGCCACCAGCCGCCCGGTACGCATGATCGCCGCGTGCGTGCACATCTGCTCCACCTCGGCCAGGAGGTGGGACGAGACGAACACCGTGGTGCCGTCGGCGGCGATCTCCTTGACCAGCGTGCGGACCTCCCGGGTGCCCTGCGGGTCGAGCCCGTTGGTCGGCTCGTCCAGGATGAGCAGCTCGCGCGGCTGCGTCAGGGCGGCCGCGATGGCCAGACGCTGGCGCATGCCGAGCGAGTAGTTGCGGTAGCGCTTGCCCGCGGCCGCCGACAGCCCGACGCGTTCGAGGGCGTCGGCGACGCGCCGCCCCGCGGTGCCGCGTACGGCGGTCGGGTCGGCGGCGTCGAAGCGCATGAGGTTGGCCGTGCCCGACAGGTACGGGTAGAAGGCCGGCCCCTCGACCAGCGCCCCCACCCGCGGCAGGGCGTGCGCCGGCGGGAGCCCGAGCACGGAGTATTCCCCGGTCGTGGGCGCGACCAGGCCGAGCAGCATGCGGATCGTGGTGGTCTTGCCCGAGCCGTTCGGGCCCAGGAAGCCGAACACCGAACCGCGGGGGACGGCCAGGTCCAGCGTGTCCACGGCGATCTGGCCGCCGCGGAACCGCTTGGTCAGGCCGCTCGTGACGATCGCGGCGTCCCCGGCGGCGTCCGCCGGGGGCGGGGCCGCCCCGAAGGGCGCCCCCGCTTCCTGAGTGACGGCGGTCACTTGATGTCCGCCGCCTTGGTGATCTCCTCCGGCGTGACCGCGCCGACCAGAAGGCGGCCGTCGTCGGTCAGCAGGGCGGTGACGAGCTTGGTCCTGATCAGCTTGCCTGAGCCCCACGTGCCGCTCACCGGGGTGGCGGACTTGAGCACGCTGTCGATCAGCGCGGCGGGGTCGCCGTCGCCGCCGAACTCGCCGGCGCCCTCGGGAGTCTCGGCGGGCTTGGCGGCCAGGTCCGCCGCCGAGTACGGCAGGACCGCGACGCTCGCCCACCCGTCGCCGACCACCTTGACGTCCTTCGCCGCGTCCTTGGCCTCCTCGCGGTGCCGCTCGGCCTCGTCCGGCCGCCGAACCGCGCCGAGCGTCTTCTCCTCGACCTTCGCGCCCGCGGGCGGGGTGAAGACGAAGTTCTCGGCCGCCGGCGGCGTGAACGTCACCTGCGTGAACCCGGTCTGGAACGCCGGCTCCGCCGATCCCTTGGCGAAGACCTGCACCTGGAGCGGGACGTACGTCTCGCCGTCGAGCGCGATGCGTACCTCCTGCACCAGTGAGCCCTCGTCCTTGGGCGTCAGCACGAGCTGGTAGACCGGGCGGCCCGCCACCTCGGCCGTGTTGACGACGCGGACGGTGGTGTGCTCGTCCACGCCGGTCAGCAGCCGCTGCGCCGCCTGCTGCGGCGTCAGGTCGGACGGCTGCGGGGTCGGCATGGTGTGCTCCTTGCCGATGCCCGCCTCGCCCGCCTTGATGGTCATCTTGGTCGCGGTGTTGGTGGAGCTGTCCCAGAACCAGGCCTCGCGGCCGTTCAGGATCAGGTTGGTCTCGTTCAGCTGGGTCGGCATGGCCACCCGCAGCTTGTCGGCGGCGCCGTACCAGACCTTCACCTCGTGCGAGCCGGACAGCAGGCTGATCGGCGACCCGGCACCGGTCGCCGGGCCGCCCATGGGCAGCGACGGCAGGCCGAGCGACGCCGTCTGCTGCACGGTGCCGGACATCGGCGGCAGGCCGCCGTCCTTGGTGGCCGCCATGGCGTCGGCGAGCAGTTGCTCGGCCGAGCGCTCAGGCAGCACGGGCTCGCCGCTCACCGCGGCGATGACGGGGCCGGCGCCGATCGCGCCGCCGATCACGGCTGCGGCGGCGATCGGGACCCCCCACCTCACGAACGTGCCTCTGCGCATCTCACTCCTTAACGGTATGTCGATGTCCAGAGCCTGCGTCATGCATCCTTAGGCGAACCTGAGACTGTCTGAGACGGCTCTCAGTCTTCTCAGCGTCGTCTCAGGGCGGGAACAGGAGAATTGCCATATGAGAGTACTTGTCGTCGAGGACGAGCGGCGGATGGCCGCGGCGCTGCAGCGGGGACTCCAGGCCGAGGGTTTCGCCGTGGACCTCGCCCACGACGGCGAGGAGGGGCTGCACGCGGCCAGGCACGGCGACTACGACGTCGTGGTGCTGGACATCATGTTGCCCAGATTGTCGGGCTACAACGTGTGCAAGCGGCTGCGCGCCGAGGAGAACTGGGTGCCGATCCTCATGCTGTCCGCCAAGGACGGCGAATACGACATGGCCGACGGGCTCGACCTGGGGGCCGACGACTATCTGACGAAGCCGTTCTCGTACGTGGTGCTGGTGGCCAGGTTGCGGGCGCTGCTGCGGCGCGACGCGGGGCGGCGGCCGGCGGTGCTGGCCGCGGGCGACCTGTCGCTGGATCCGGCCCGGCGCAGGGTGACGCGGGAGGAGAGCCCGATCGAGCTGACGCCGAGGGAGTTCGCGCTGCTGGAGTACCTGCTGCGGCGGCGGGACGAGGTCGTGTCGAAGTCGGAGATCCTGGAGCACGTGTGGGACACCTACGACACCGACCCGAACGTGGTCGAGGTGTACGTCGGCTACCTGCGCCGCAAGATCGACGTGCCGTTCGGCAGGAACGCGCTGCAGACCGTGCGCGGCGCGGGCTACCGGCTGGCGGGCGACGGTGGCTGACTCCCCGCTGGTCTGGTGGCGGCGGCAGGGGCTGCGGTTCAGGCTCACGGTGGCGGCCGCCGCGGTGCTCGCGCTGGCCCTCGCGCTGTCCGCGTCGGTGCTGCTCAGCGTCCTGGACCGGGCGCTGATCGACACGGTGGACGAGAGCACCAGGCACCAGGCGCAGACCGTCCGCGTGGCGGCCGACGCGGGCACGCTGACCAGCCCGATCACCACTCACGACGGCACGATCGTGCAGGTCATCGCCGCCGACGGGCGGATCACGCACGTCACGTACGGCGCCGACCGGCTGGTGCCGCTGCTGGACGAGCGGGCCAGGGAGAAGGTGCTCGGCGAGGGGACGGCCACGTTCCTGGACGGACGGCCGTACGCGATTCCCGGGCCGCTGCGCGTGGTCGTGCTCAGGGCGGACCGCGGGCAGACCGTGGTGGCGGCCAGACCCGTCGGCGAGATCCAGACCAGCCTCGGCACGGCGGGACGGGTGCTGCTGGTGGGCACGCCCGCGCTGATCGTGCTGCTGGCGGTGGCGAGCTGGCTGATGATCGGCCGCACGCTGCGCCCGATCACGGCGCTGCGCAGGGGCGCGGCCGACATCACGCACACGGCCAGGTCGCGCCGCCTGCCGGTGCCGCAGTCACGTGACGAGGTGCACTCGCTGGCCACCACGCTCAACGACATGCTGGCCCGGCTGGAGGAGGCCGAGCAGCGGCAGCGGGCGCTGGTCTCCGACGCCGCGCACGAGCTGCGCAGCCCGCTCGCCAGCATCAGGCTGCAGCTGGAGGTGGCGCTCGGCCATCCCGATGGGCAGGACTGGCCGGACACCGCCGAGGGCGTGCTCGAGGACACGATGCGGTTGTCACGGCTCGCCGAGGACCTGCTCGCGCTGGCCCGCCTCGACGAGCGCGGCGGAGTCCCGGCCAGGCGCGAGCCGGTCGACCTCGACGACGTGGTGCGCCAGACCGTCGAGAGGTACGGCGAGGCCCGCCTGACGGTCTGCGACCCGGTCCTGGTCCGCGGCGACGCGCTGGACCTGAGCCGGGTGCTGACGAACCTCATGGACAACGCGGTACGCCACACCGCCTCCAAGGTGGAGGTGGCGCTGACCGCGGACGGCGTCCTGACCGTGACCGACGACGGGCCCGGCATTCCTGAACATGACCGCGAGCGGGTGTTCAACCGCTTCACCAGGCTCGACTCCGGGCGCAGCAGGGACGAGGGCGGAGCGGGGCTCGGACTGGCCATCGTGCGGGAGACCGTACGGGCTCACGGTGGCACGGTGTGCCTGGAGGACGCCTCACCTGGGCTGCGGGCCGTGGTGAGGCTTCCGGTGTCCCGTTGAGGGGCCACGGCGTCTTCGCCGGGGCCGATCAGATGGCCTGATCAGAATGGCGGTCGGATCGTGCGCAGCGGGGGGAATGGATCGTTCCTATGTGGTCAGGCGGCTGTCCCCTTTTCTGCGGTCGCCAGGAAGTCCTGGGCGATGAGCGGCAGGCGGCGCCGGGCGTGGATGACGGCTATGACGCGGCGCACCGCCGGTTCGAGCGAGCGCACCACCAGCCCCGCGCGAGCGGCCTGTTCGGCCATGCCGCGATACCAGAGCAGCGACGCCTGGCCGGCGCGTACCGCGTTGAGCCAGCCGTTGCGCTCGTCGGTTTCGAGCACGACGACCGGGGTCACCGCGTACTTGCCGAACATGGCGTCCAGCTCCCTGCGACGCATGCTGCCGCGGGCGGGCAGTGCCAGGCGCATGCCGTGCAGCTTGCCCATCGGCACCGGATTGGGCAGGTCGAGCCCGGGCGGTGAGATCAGCACGATCTCCTGGCGCTCGAGCGGATGGGTGATGAGATCGGTGGGCACGGGGAGATCGGTGAGCCCGAGATCGGCTCGCTGATCCCGGATGGCGCTGACGACGCCGTCACGGCCGTCGCAGCGGACGATGTGCACGCGTACACCCGGGTGCTCGGCCGCGTAGGCCGGCAGGAGCCGTCCCGCGAGACCGGGTTCGAGGGTGGGCGTGGCTGCTATGCGGAGCTCGACCTCGGTGACGCCGCTGTGGTTGGCGAGGCCCTCGATCTCGTGTACGGCGTCGAGTGCCTCCCTCGCCAGCTTGACCACCCGGCGGCCCTGCGCGGTGACGACCACGCCACGGCCTGAACGAGCGAAGAGCGTCATGCCGAGCTCCCGCTCCAGATCGCGGATCGCGCGGGAAAGCGCAGGCTGCGCGATGTAGAGCGATCTTGCCGCGTCGGTCATGGTGCGGTGCTCCGCAGTCGCGACCACATAGCGGAGCTGCTGGAGATTCATGCCAACGAAGCTAGGACACCGCCCGCCGTCGGGACCGAAAGATAGCGGAGATCACCTCGAATGATTTCGGACCGTAACCGAGCGCTGCTACATCCGTGACGGGTGATAAATCAGTATGCTTTTGCCCCAAATTTGGCAAAGGTCCGCCAAGTCGCGGCGCAAAACCATCCATTGCAGACATCCGGGTGAACGGGGAGACACGGTGACAGGGAACGGGCAGTATCCACCCCCGCCACAAGGGCCAGGGCAGCCACAGCGGCCACCCTCGTTGCCCTGGCCGCCGCCTGGCCGTCGCCAGCCGCAGCCGCAGGGCGGCGGCGGACACGCGTTCCCGCCGGGGCCGCAGGGGCCGCCGCCCCCTCCGCATGGGCGGCCTCACCCGCAGTACCCGCCCCGGGGCCCACAGCCGGGTCCCGGCTATCCGCCCGGGGGTCCCCAGTACCCGCCGCCGCCCCGCGGGCATCACCGGCAGCCGCCGCCTCCCCCGCCGCCGATGCCGCCGCGGCAGTGGCAGCACCAGCCGCCGCGCAGGAAGTCGGGCATGGGCGTCATCGGGGTGCTCGGCATCGTGTTCGGGAGCCTGGCCGCGCTGGTCGTGATGATCGTCGTCGCGGGGGCTCTCTTCCGCGAGGCGACCAGTTCGGACACGTCCAACCCGGTCGCGATCCCCAGCTACGAGCCGTCCGAGCGGGCCACCGACGATGACGACGACGAGCCTGCAGAGACGCCGTCGGACGAGCCCTCGGAGGAGCCCTCCGACGAGCCGTCGGACGACGACGCGGAGGAGCCAGACACGACCGTCAAGCCGCCGGTCCAGGTCAACCGGAGCCTGAAGAACAACACCATGTACAAGGCCGGCACGCTGCCCAGGCTCAACTGCCGGGCGGGCGGCGCCAGCATCTTCAGCCACAGCCAGCTCAAGGCGCTGATCCTGAAGACCGGAAAGTGCATGAACCAGGCGTGGCAGCCGATCCTGGAGAAGCAGGGCATCCAGTTCAGGGCGCCCAAGTACGCCATCGCGTCCGGGAGCGGCAGGGGCGCGTGCGGCGACTACCCGTCGCCGGGGAGCATGGTGCCGTACTACTGCCCGAGCAACAGCACGATCTACGCCTCCACCTCGGCCATGGCCAAGGGCAACGGCAACGCCCGCGGGTACGGCCAGATCATCGCCTGGCACGGCGGCATCATCAGCATGATGGCCCACGAGTACGGCCACCACGTCCAGAACGTCACCGGCCTGATGGACTCCTGGTGGAGCAGCACGCTCGACACCTCCAGCCAGAACACCAAGCTGGCGCTCAGCAGGCGACTGGAGCTGCAGGCCACCTGCTTCGGCGGCATGTGGATGCGGTCGGTGGCGACGTCGTATCCGGTCAGCACGTCCAACCGGAGCCGGCTGTTCTGGTTCTACGGCCAGGTGGGCGACTATCCCGGCTATCCGCGCGACCACGGCAAGCCCGTGAACAACAACCGGTGGTTCCGGCAGGGCTGGGAGAAGAACAAGGCGTACCAGTGCAACACCTGGATGGCGTCCTCCGCGAACACCTCCTGACGCCCGGCGCGGGCCCTTCCCGCAGGCCCGCCGAATACGGCCCGGCGTAAACGTGGTGTTCATCTCAGGTTGGGCACATGTCTCCCATGTCCCGGTATGGGGACTAGAATCCTGGCAATCTTGTCCCCAAAGGGGGGCAAGTCAAGGTTTTGCCTGGTAGAGGTGTGAAGGAGCCGGTGTGAGCAATCGGGATGGGGTCGACACCGTGCCGGGAGGCAGGAAACGGCGTCCACCTCGCCGGCCGCGCCCGGCTTCCCGCCCGGGCTTCCGCCTCACGCTGCCGCGGTTCGCCAAGCCGCTGACGACCGCCTCCGTCCTCGGGTGGACCGCCTTGTCCGCCATCCTGCCCGGCGCCGCTCACCTGCGGGCCGGGCATCGCCGTACCGGGCTGGCGCTGATCAGCGTGTACGCGGTGCTGCTGCTCGGCGCCCTGGCCTTCGCGCTGACACGCGACCTGTCGGACATGTCGATGTTCATCGCCGACGGGTGGCTGGTGACGATCATCGCCGCCGCCTCTGTGCTCGCGCTGGCCTGGTTCGCGTTGCTGGTGACGTCGTACGTGGCGCTCGGCCCCAACCGGCTGAACCAGCAGGGCCAGATGGTGACCGGCATCGTGGTCGGCGTGTTGTGCGTGGCCGTCATGTCGCCGTTCGCGTACGCCGCCGAGGTCGTCGTGACCACGCGGGACGCGTTCCAGAACATCTTCTCGTCGCCGGGCGACCCGGACACGCCGCAGGTCGCCCAGAACTCCGAGGATCCCTGGCACGGCAAGGACCGGGTGAACTTCCTGCTGCTCGGCGGCGACTACGCGAGCAACCGCACCGGCGTGCGTACCGACAGCATCAACGTGGCCAGCATCAACGTCAAGACCGGCGCCACGGTGCTGATCAGCCTGCCGCGCAACCTCCAGCACGTGCGCTTCCCCGCCTCCTCACCGCTGCACAAGCAGTTCCCGAGCGGCTTCATGGCCGAGTTGCCCAACGGCGGCCTGCTCAACGAGGTCTGGCAGTACGGCAACGACCACCCGGAGCTCATGGGCGGCAAGAACAGGGGCCCGCGCGCGCTGATGGAAGCCGTCAGCCAGACGCTCGGCCTCAAGATCGACTACTACGCCATGATGAACATGTACGGGTTCGCGGGCCTCGTCGACGCCATCGGCGGCCTCAAGATCCGGGTCGAGCAGGACATCAAGTGGGGCGGCCACTACGGCACGGCGGGCACGATCAAGGCCGGCTACCAGAAGCTGTCCGGCGAGGAGGCGCTCTGGTACGGCCGTTCCCGGGTGAACAGCGATGACTTCTCCCGCATGGCCCGCCAGCGCTGCGTCATCGGCGCCTTCGCCCAGCAGGCCACGCCCACCGTGATCCTGACCAACTTCCGCAAGATCGCCGGCGCGGCCAAGCAGATGGCCGATACGAACATTCCGTATCCGCTGGTGCAGCCGGTGGTGCAACTGGCGCTCAAGGTCAAGGACGCCAAGATCACGAGCCTGCAGTTCGTGCCGCCGGACTTCTGGCCGGGCAACGCGGACTGGGCGAAGATCCGCCAGGCCACCAAGAAGGCGATCAGCGACTCGGGACGACCGGCGCGGGCCAAGACGGCGAACGTGACCGCCTCCCCGAGCATCACCTCCTCCCCCTCGAACACCCGCACCGCGGCCCCGAAGCAGACCCCCACCCGCAACAGCCAAAAGGGCGAAGCCAAGTCCCTCGACGAACTCTGCGGCCTCTGACAGCGACCTCCCGGCCGCTGCCGCCCTCGACTCACGACCCGTGTCACGGCCGCTGCCCTCGGCTCCGCGACCGTGTCACGGCCGCTGCCCTCGGCTCCGCGACCGTGTCACGGTCTCTGCCCTCGACCTCACGACCCGGTCACGACCTCTGACCGCGGCGTCCGCGGCCCTGGGGTCACCCGTGTGGCCGACCGCCTCTGGCCCCGTTTCCGGCACGCGCCGCATCGTCGCAGGTCAGACTCCATGGCAGCCTTACCACTGTGACTGATCGGCGCAGGTCGGCGGCGGTGAGGTGCGGCAAACGGGTCTAGCCGGCGGTCGTGAAGGTCACGGGGAGGTGGATCGGCCCGCGGACGGTCAGGCTGGAGCGCCAGCGCAGCCGTTCGGGGGGCACGGCCAGGGCGAGGCCGGGCAGGCGGCGGACGATCGCCTCCAGGGCGGCCCGGCCCACGACGCGGGCGAGCATGGCGCCCAGGCAGTAGTGCGGGCCGTGGCCGAAGCTCAGATGGGCGTTGTCCGCGCGGGTGATGTCCAGCCCGCCGGCCGCGGGGAACCGTTCGGGGTCCCGGTTCGCCGCGCCCAGCGCCACCAGGATCGGCCGCCAGGCCGGCACGCGTTCCCCGCCGATCTCCATCGGCTCCACCGCGAACCTCCACGTGGCCAGTTCGACGGGGCTGTCATGGCGCAGCAGCTCCTCCAGCGCCACGTCGAGCAGTTCCGGCCGCTCGCGCAGCAGCTCGAGCTGGTCCGGGTGGCGCAGCAGCGTATAGGCGCCCAGTCCGATGAGGCCGACCGTGGTCTCGTAGCCGGCGACGAGCAGCAGAAAGATCATCGACAGCACTTCCGTCTCGGTCAGCCGCCCGTGCTCGTCCGCCGCGGTGGTGAGCGCGCTGATCACATCCTCTCCCGGCGTCGCGCGCTTGGCCGCCACCAGATCGCTCGTGTACGCGGCCAGCCGCCGCAGCGCCTCGGACCTTGCAC
>NZ_JADOGI010000189.1 GCF_015645445.1 Nonomuraea cypriaca
CCCCACCCGCCACCGCCGGCACCCCCGCCATCAAGGTCGAGAACAACGCCACGCAGCCGGTGTTCTCCCGGGCTGACGCCGTCATGCAGACGGTGTTCGTCGAGGTCGAGGGGACCGACAGCGACAGCGACGGCAGCCCCGACCGGGTCGCCGTCGACATCCTTCGCCCCAAGGAGACCGACCAGGGGCTCAAGGTCCCCGTGATCATGGAGGCGAGCCCGTACTTCGCCGGCGGCAACGACGTCGCCAACCATCCCGTGGACGTGGACGAGAACGGCAACCCCCTGCCCACCCTGCGCGCCCTGTCGAACAAGCTCGCCGCCGAGCCCTTCGACGGCTACTACGACAACTACTTCCTGCCCCGCGGGTACGCCGTCGCGCTGGTGGAGAACCTGGGCAGCGGCCGCGCCACCGGCTGCCCCACCTCCGGCGACGTCAACGAGACCGCGGGACCGAAGGCCGTGATCGACTGGCTGAACGGCCGCGCCAAGGGCTTCGACGCCTCGGGCGCACCGGTCGAGGCCACCTGGTCCACCGGCAAGGTCGGCATGATCGGCGTCTCCTACAACGGCACGCTCGCCAACGCCGTCGCCGCGACGGGCGTCGAGGGCCTGGAGACGATCGTGCCGATCTCGGCGATCTCCAGCTGGTACGACTACTACCGCGCCAACGGCGGCGTCCTCGCGCCGGGCGGCTTCCAGGGCGAGGACCTGGACGTACTCGCCAAGTACGTGCTGACCAGGGAGAACGGTCAGGAGGCGTGCGGCGCGCTGATCGACCGAATCGCCACCGAGCAGGACCGGATCACCGGCGACGACAGCGCGTTCTGGGCCGCCCGCGACTACATGAAGGACGTCGGCAAGGTCAAGGCCAGCGTCTTCGTCGCCCACGGGCTCAACGACTGGAACGTCAAGACCAAGCAGTCCGCGCAGTGGTGGTACGCCCTGGCCAAGCGCCACGTGCCGCGCAAGATCTGGCTGCACCAGGGCACCCACCTGAGCCCGTTCAACATCCGTACCGCCGAGTGGCTGCGCCAGTTGCACGGCTGGTTCGACTACTGGCTGCACGGCATCGACTCCGGCATCATGCGTGAGCCGCAGGCGGACGTGGAGATCGCGGTCGGCCAGTGGGAGCGGCACGCCTCGTGGCCGCTGCCCGGCTCGGCGACCGTCCCGCTCTGGCTGGGCTCGGGCTCGAAACTGAGCCTGCTCCCCCGGCCGCTGTCGGCCAAGCAGTCGTTCACGGACCAGAAGGCCAGGACCGCCGAGCAGCTGGTCGAGGCGACGGGCTCGGATCCGAACCGGCTGGCGTACTCGACCGGCGCACTGCCCGCCGACGTGCGGATCTCGGGCACGCCCACGGTGTCGGTGCGGGCCTCGTTCAAGGACGGCGCGTCGCCGTACCTGACGGCGTTGCTGGTCGACTACGGCACCGACGTCCGCCCGAACGGGAGCCTGGTCTCGACCGGCCAGAACTACTGCTACGGCCAGGGGATCCCCGGCGACACCGGCTGCATCGTGCTCAGGACGCTCGGCACGGCCACGACCCCTTACAAGATCGTCACCAGGGGCTGGCTCGACGTACGCAACCGGCACCGCCAGGACCGTACGGAGGCCCTGCGGCCCGGCAAGGACTACACCTTCAGCTGGGACTTCCAGCCGACGGACTACCTGTTCAAGAAGGGCCACCGGCTGGGCGTGGTGATCATCTCGACCGACTACGACTACACCCTGCGCTACCCGCCCGGCACGAAGATCACGGTCTCACCGGGGCACTCCTCCCTGCGACTGCCCGTGACCTTCGGCAGACTCCTCTAGGCCATCGCGGTGGTGGTGATCGAGTCGAGCGGGCCGACCTCCCACAGGGCGTTCAGCGCGGTCGTGGCCATGACCCGCACACCCATGGAGATCGTCTGCTCGTCCACGTCGAACGTGCCCTGGTGGATGTCGTAGGCGACCCCGCCGGGTGAGCGCGTGCCGAGCCTGGCGTACGCGCCGGGGATCGACTCGAGATACCAGGCGAAGTCCTCGCCGCCGAGCGACTGCTGGGTCGGGACCACGGCCCCGGCGCCCAGCGCCCGCTCGGCGGCCTCGGTCAGCATCTCGACGCTGACCTCGTCGTTGACCACCGGCGGCACGCCGCGCGTGTAGTCCATCGTGGCCTCCACGCCGTAGGCGCCGGCCACCGACTCCAGGAGGGACTTGATCAGGTCGGGGGCGGCGTGCCAGGCGTTCTCGTCGAGGCAGCGGACGGTGCCCTCGGCGATGCCGTCGTCGGGGATCGCGTTGGCCGCCGAGCCGGCCTCGACCCGGCCCCAGACGAGGCTGAGCGATGAACGCGGGTCGACGCGGCGCGACAGCGCGGCGGGCAGCTCGGTGAGGATCTTGGCCAGGGCGAAGACCAGGTCGGCGGTCAGGTGGGGGCGGGCGGTGTGACCGCCGGGGCCGGAGACCCGGACGGCCAGCTTGTCGCAGGCCGAGGTGATCGCGCCCGGCCTGAGCCCGAGCTGGCCGACCTCCACGCGAGGGTCGCAGTGGAGGCCGAAGATGCGGTCGACGCCGCTGATGCCGCCGTGCGCCATGACCTCGAGCGCGCCGCCGGGCAGCTCCTCGGCGGGCTGGAAGATCAGGCGCACCCGGCCGGGCAGCAGCCCGGCGGCGGCCTGCTGGGCGAGGAAGATCGAGGTGCCGAGCAGGATCGTGGTGTGCACGTCGTGCCCGCAGGCGTGGCAGACGCCGGGGACGGTGGAGCGGTAGGGGACGTCCTTCTCGTCCTGCAGGGGCAGCGCGTCGATGTCGGCGCGCAACGCGACGGTCGGCCCGTCGCCGCTGCCCACGTCGCAGATGAGGCCGGTGCCGCGCGGCAGCACGGAGGGGGTCAGCCCGGCGGCGGTGAGCCGCTCGGCGATCCGCTGAGTCGTGCGATATTCGGCGAAGGCCAGCTCAGGATGCATGTGGAGATCACGCCGGAACGCCACGAGATCCTGCTCGGTCTCCGTCAGGAACGCGTCGAGTTCGCCCCGAAGCTCACGTCCCCGCATATGTCACCATCCCGTCCCATGCCGCGCGCCCTCAATATGTGCTGACCATCGCGGCTCGTGCGCTGTAAGTAGTCGTCCATCCGCAGCGGCCGCCACCCGGTTGTGCGGCCGCTCGGCGAATCAAAAAACGCACCCGCTGGTGTCGGTGCGCGAGATCGTCAGCACGGGCTTGCGTCCATGAGCCGCTGCAGCCCGGGAGCACAGCGGTCGGCTGTGAGCCCGATGGCGATGCTTCGACTTTATCGCTCCTGCGCTACTTCGCGTCGCGAGATACACCAAAAGTTAGCCGACGGCATGTCCGTAACCACCGGTGGTCACATTGAGTGAGGTTCCGGTTGATCCGGAAATAGTCACAAGGGATCAGAAGATCATGACCCGAAGACGCCACTTCCAAACGTGGTCAGTGATTCCGAATCCTGTCACCTTCTGTCATGGTCATCACACTTCGGCGATGGCTGCATTTGAGAAGAATGCGTGTTTCACTCGCTGTATGATCACTAATATCCCGTTCGGGGAGAAGTATGCTGGGTTGAGCATCTTCGAGCCGGGCGAGGGGACCCTGGTGGTCGTACCCTCGCTCTCCCTTCCGCAGGACGAGCTCCGGCGCATCACGGCCGCCCGCTCGTACGAGGAGCGGTTGCTGTTCCTGCTGCTCACGCTCCGCGAGCCCGGGGTCAAGGTGATCTACCTGTCCTCCGCGCCCGTCGATCCCGACATCATCGACTACTACTTCGCGTTCCTGCCCGACCCGGATGACGCGGCCAAGCGGCTCACGCTGATCAGCCTCGACGACCCCTGGTCTCAGCCGTTGACCAGGACTCTGCTGTCCCGTCCCGACGCGATCGAGCGGCTGCGCGCGTCGATCGACGGCGACGCCTGGCTGGTGCCGTTCGTCCTGAGTGAGCTGGAGGAGGAGCTGGCCTCGTTACTCAGCGTTCCCCTCTACGGTCCCGCCACGTCCCTTTCCTATTACGGCTCCAAGAGCGGAGCCAGGGAGGTGGGACACGAGGCGGGCGTGCCGATGCCGCGCGGCTTCGGCGACATGCGTACGGCGCTGGAGATCGAGGAGGCCATCGACGTCCTGCCGGGCGAACGGGTGATCGTCAAGCTGAACGACGGCTACTCCGGGCTCGGCAACGTGATCGTCACCAAGTCTGACAGGTCGCGGACCAGCTTCTCGATGGCCGACGAGACCTGGGACAACTTCACGGCCAAGATGCGGGACCGGGGCGGCGTGGTCGAGGAGTTCATCGAGCACCAGCCGCTCTACCATCCCAGTGCGCTGGCCCGCATCACCCCGGGCGGCGATGCGCAGGTGCTCGCCACCCACGACCAGGTGCTCGGCGGGGCCAACAACCACGTCTACCAGGGCTGCACGTTCCCGGCGGCGGACGAGTACCGCGCCGAGGTCGGCGCGTCGGCGGACCGGATCGCGCGCGTGCTGGCCAAGCACGGCGTGGTGGGGCTCTTCGGGATGGACTTCTTCGCGCTCAAGGCCGACGCCGGGTACGCGGCGCTGCTGTGCGAGATCAACCTGCGGATCGGCGGCACCACGCATCCGTTCGGCGCCGCCATGCTGACGACGGGGGCGACGTACGACCCCGGCACCGGCTTCCTCATGTCCGGAAATCAGCCGAAGTTCTACACCGCGACCGACAACTGCGCTTCCGCGTGCCTGCGCGGGCGTACCCCAGGAGAGGTCGTGCGCACGGCCGAGCGGCTCGGGATCGGCTTCGACAAGGAGCGGCGCACCGGGAACGTCTTCCACCTGCTCGGGGCCATCCCCGAGTACGGGAAGCTGGGCTTCACCTCGATAGGCGACTCACGCGAGGAGGCCGACGAACTGCACGCCCTCACCCGGCGTCTCCTTTGCGGCCCCTGACCGGCGAGCCGAGCAGGCCGCGCCAGCCGATGATCCCCAGCACGACGGCGAGGACGATGTTCACCACGATGAGGATCCCGTGCACCACGTAGAAGCTGGTGGGATGCCCGTCGGCCAAGTTAAACCCGAGATTCACCCACTCGAAGATCATGAACACGCCGAGGATGATGAGGAAACCGGCGATCTTTCGCGACATGAATGCCTCTCTGGTATCGAAGGTGGATCTTCGGGGGATGTGTCGCCACATGGGCATTAACGCAGAGCTACGCTGAGACCGCCATGTGGACCAAAATCGTGCCAATTGCGGCATTCCTCGCATCGGCCTCGCTCACGAGCGGGACCGCATATGCCACGCCGACATATGCCGCGCCCTCGACACCGGTCGGCGGCGAGGCCATGGGCAGCCGCGGCCTGGTGTCGCCCGCGGGTGTCAAGAAGCCACCCAAGTCCCAGGCTACTTCGTACGTCATCGCGGACGTGACCGCCGGCCAGGTGCTCGCGGCGAAGGACGCGCACGGGAAGTACCTGCCGGCCAGCACGCTCAAGACGCTCACCGCGTTGACGCTCATCCAGAAGCTGGACAAGGACCTCAAGGTCCGGCCCAGCAAGAACGCGTGCAACCAGGAGGGCAGCGCGGTCGGCCTGTCGCCCAAGGCGACGTACAAGGTGGACGACCTGTTCAAGGCCCTGATGATGTCCTCTGGCAACGACGCGGCCATGGCACTGGCCGAGACGAACGGCGGCGTCGCCAAGACCATGAGCGACATGAACGCCGAGGCCAAGCGGCTGCAGGCGTACGACACCGTGGCCAAGACGCCCAGCGGCCTGGACAAGCCGGGGCAGAGCAGCTCGGCCTACGACCTGGCGCTCATCGCCCGCGCCGGCCTGGCCAACAAGGACTTCTTCCGCTACATCAGCACGAAGACCGCCAAGTTCCCGGCCCCGAAGGGCCACTACGAGATCAGCAACCACAACAAGCTGCTCTGGCGCTACGAGGGCATGGTCGGCGTCAAGAACGGCTGGACCACCAAGGCGCAGGCCAGCTTCGTCGGCGCGGCCACCCGCGGCGGTCACACGATCGTGGTGAGCATCATGCGGCACCAGGGCGGCTTCTGGGACGAGGTGGCCGAGCTGCTCGACTGGGGCTTCTCGGTCAGGGGCAAGGCCGCGCCGGTCGGGACGCTCGTCGACCCGCTCCCCGAGGCGCAGGCCGCTCCCCAGCAGGCTGGGTCCGCGCCGGCCACGAAGGTCACACCGGCCGCCCAGCCGCCGATGCTGGACACGGCCGCCTCCGCGCAGAGCGGCTACACCAGGACGGTCGGGTCGGTGGTGATCGGCGGCGGGCTGCTGTTCGGCCTGATCTGGCTCTGGTACGGGATCCGCCGCAAGCGCGGCAAGTCCCGGCTCTGAAGGCTCTTGAGCGCGCGGCCGGTCACGGCCATGAAACGCGCTGAGCGCGGCCGGTCACGGCTCCGATGACGAGGGGACGGGTGACGGCGACGGCGGCGGGCAGAAGCCGGCCGTGGCCGTCCAGGCGGCGACGTAGAGCACGAGCCTGGCGGAGAGGTTGATCCAGATCAGCAGGCCCGCGATGACGGCGAACGCACCGTAGACGGGGTTGCCGAGCGTCTGCCCGAGCAGCAGTGTGGCCACCTGCTTGAGCAGCCCGAACCCGATCGCCCCGAGCAGCGCCCCCCTGGCGATCACCCGGAACGGCCCCGCCCGCCCGGCCACCCATCCGAGCAGGATCACGAACAGCAGCCAGTCCGCCGCCACGCTCGCGACCACCCCGGCGATCCTGAGCCCGAGGGTGACCAGCAGGGGCGCGTCGCCGAAGAGGAAGTGCAGCACCCGGTCCGTGGCCGCGGTGGCGAACCCCGCGACCAGCACGGACGCGATCATGGTGATTCCGATCACGACGAGCGAGACCAGGTCACGCAGCTTGGCGGCGAAGTAGTTGAGCGGCGGCGCGGTGGTCATGGTCATCTCACGCAACGCGCCGCGCAACGCGTCCAGCGCGCCGAGCCCGGCGTAGAGGAGGCCGAGCAGGCCGATGATCCCCGCCGCCTCCTTGGCCCTGGCGATGGCGCCGATGTTGAGCTGGCCTGCGAGGCCAGGCAGGCGTTCGACGATCGCCTGCTGAAGCGCTTCCCTGGTGGTCCCGCTGGTCGCCACCACGAACCCGAGCGCCGCGTACGACAGCGCCACCAGCGGAAAGAACGACAGAAAGGCGAAGTACGTCACCGCGCCGGCCAGCCGGTCGCCGTACTGCAGCTGGTAGCGCCGCACCGCTCTGAGCAGATGGTCGAACGACAGCCTGCGCACCCGCCACTCGTCCACCTTGGCGCGGCCCCAGGACCTGACCGCTTCGATCCACTCCGCCGGGCCCGCCATCACGCCCGGCCCCGGCCGCCACGATCACACCCGCACCACCGTGCCGGCCGATTCCGCCGGCGTCGCGAGGACCGTCGCCACGTCATGGTGGAGCCTCTGCCCAGCCCGCCCGAACGCACGCCCCCGCCACCGGGACCGTGTCGCCGGAGCCGGTTCCCCAGTGCGACAGCCCGCTCACCAGGAGCGATATCACACCCCCTGAGCTGCACCGAAACCATGGCAGCCGGGATGCGGGAGCCCTAGCCTGAGGGGGTTGGGACGAGCCAGGAGGCATCCAGCCGATGACCGAAATCAGCACCGGGCAGATGGTCAGACTCCAGCGTGAGCGCAGGGGCATGAGCACGACCGCGCTCGCGACCCAGTCCGGATGCACCGCCCGGCACATCGAGTTGATCGAGCATGGCAAGCGCACCCCCTCGCTGCCCCTGCTGCGGGAGATCGCCAAAGTGCTGGGCGTACGCACCGCCGTGCTGTTGGGCGAGACCCCGCGTGACTCCCACGAGCCCAGCCGGCCGCAGGTCAGCGACATCGAGCGCGCCCTGTTCGCCTCCCGCTCCCTGGCGCCCGACATCGAGCCGCCCGACGCCGAACAACTGTCCGAACGGGTGGCCGCCGCGCGCAACGCCTGGTTCACCTCGACGAGCCGCTACTCGATCCTCATGGCGGCGCTGCCGTCCCTGGTCACCGACGCCGAGAGCCTGGTGCTCGACCAGACGCCGGACGCGCACCGTGTGGCGACGGACGCGTATCTGCTGGCCAGGGGCGTGCTCAAGCACCTACGGCGGGTGGATCTCGCGCATCTCGCGGCCGACCGGGCCATGCGCTTCGCCGAGGAGTCCGGGGATCCGCTGATGGTCGCGTGGGCGTACTGGAATCTGGGGCAGTCGATGTTGTCCGACGACATGCACCAGATCGCGTACGACGTCGCCCGGCGCGGCATCGAGCTCCTCGATCCCCACGTCGGCGACGGCGACCAGCGCCACATCAAGGCGCTCGGCGCGCTCCACCTGCTCGCCGCGATCGGCGCGGCCCGCTCGGGAGACGACGACGAGGCCAGGGACACGCTGCGCGGCGTGGCCTCCCGGCTCGCCGCGCGCGTCGAGGACTCCTCGGGCGACTACGACCTGGCCTTCTTCGGCCCCACCAACGTCGCCATCCACATGGCCAGCGTCGAGAACGACACCGGCCACCCTGAAGCGGTGCTGCGCATCGCCGACGACATCGACCTGCGCCGCACACCGTCCATCGAGCGGCGCACCACCCACCTGGCCCAGGTCGCCCGCGCCTGCGAGGACCTGGGCGACGACGCCGCCAGCCTGCTCCACCTCCTGCGCATCGAACGCGAGTGCCCGGAGGAGCTCGACCACAAACTGCTGCTGAGGGAGATGGTCAGATCGCTGGCGCGGCGCGCGCGGCCGTCGTGGGCGCCGGAGGTCCGTTTCCTCGCGGAACGCCACGGGATCGTGACCTGAGCCCGCGTCCGAACTCAGAGTTCGGACGCGGGAGTTCGTCACGGAGCGGCTTCCCGATGACACTCTGCGTTCATGACCACAGCGCCGAGTGCCGATTTCGTCATGGAACGCCTCATGCAGGAGGCTACACGCGAGTTCCCGGGGTGGATGTTCGAGCGAGATCGTTCCGGCTGGACCGCCTCCCAGGGCGACCTCCGGCTCACCAGGCCCAGCCTGGCCGCCCTGCGCGCCCTACTCCGCATCCACCGCGCGACTCGGCGCAAATGAGACGACACCCCTCCTGAGGTCGGCGCGTCCCTCCGGACGTCGGCGCGGGCCTTCTGAAGTCGGCGGCCTTCCTGATGTTGGCGCGTCCTTTTCTGAGGTCGGCTCGGGGTCCCGGCGTGTCACCTGAGCCGGCGACGGTCAGCCGGGCGGGGGGAGGACTCTGGCGGCCAGCTTCTCGATGGTGGCGGCGACCTGGCCGGGGGCACGGGCGTGGGCCCCGTGCCCCTCCCCGTGCAGCACCACCCGCTCCGCCTGTGGCAACACGCGAGCCAGCGCGTCGAGACGCTCACCCAGATGGGCCGGGCTGCGGTCGCCGCCGAGCAACACCATCGGCACGTCGATCCCGGCGTAGGCGTCGAGCCGGATCCCGAGGGTGTCGATGGCGGCGTTGTCCTCGATCTGCCCGGGAACCAGGGCCCGCAGTCTTGGCTCGACCGACACGAACGCGCGGATCAGCAGCGCCGTCCACGCCGGGACGCCGACGGTGTCGCGTACGAAGATCTGCAGCGCCTTGCCCGGTTTGCCCGCCGCGAGAGCCGCCCGCGCCCGCGCGTGGATCTCGCCGTGCGGCCCGCCGAGCGGCGCGCCGATCACGACCGGCGGCTCGTAGAGGAGCGCACCGGCGAACGCCGACGGCGCGGCCAGCATGGCCTCCAGCGCGATCACCGCACCTGAGGAGTGCGCGGCCACCGGCATCGGCCCGCCGCCGATCGCCCGCACCACCGCGAGGACGTGCTCGACCTCCTGCTCGATCGTGCATGACGCGCCGTCGAGGTCCAGCCGGTAACGGCGGCGGTGCACGCGTACGACCCGGTGGCGCGGCGCCAGCAGGGCCGCCACCTTCCCCCAGGACGCGCCGTCGTCGAGACCGGGATGGAGGACCAGGATGACCGGCCCGCTCCCCTCGTCGATGGCGCGGGCCTCGGTTCCGTCGGCGGCACTCGTCTTGATCATGACACCCTCCTTTGCATCGCTAAATTAGCACTGCTAAGGGTTTGCCGCCAGCTCGCCCGGTGTGATGCATTAGGGGAATGATCGCCGGGGGGGGGTACCGAAGTGGGTGAGTCGTCCCTGGGTGGGGGATGTCGCGCTGGCCGTCGTGGTGCTGGTCGCGGAGCTCGGGCAGCCCTCCGTGGACCTCACCGAGTTCGTGCTGACCGGGGACCTCACGTCACCCGCCGTCGCCCGCAACGTCAGGTTCCTGCTGATCGGGGTCGGCGCCGCGGGGCTCATGCTGCTGCGGCGGCGCCATCCGGTCGTCGTCGCCGGGCTCGTCGGCGTGCTCTACGTGGTGGGCGCCCAGGCGCCCGCGTACGACGCCCCGGTCAGCGCGATGGTCATCGCGCTCTACACCGTGGGCAGGCACACCTCGGGGCGGATCGCCCTCGCCGCAACGGCGCCGGCACTGGCCGCCGGATGGCTCCTCCACGAGATCGCGTTGGACGGCCCTCCCCCGGCGGTCGTGAGCTTCGCGCTGATGCCGGCGATGCCGGTGGCCGCCGGCTACGTCGTACGCCTGCGCGGGGAGCTGTCCGAGCGGCGTGAGCAGCGGGTGGCCGAGGACGCGGTACGCGAGGAGCGCCGCCGCATCGCGCGTGAGCTGCACGACGTGATCGCCCACCACGTCAGCGTCGTCGGCTGTACATGGGCGTCGCCAGGAGGACGATCTGGAACACGAAACCGATCCGCTCGCTGCGCAGGTGCGACAGCTCGGCCTCGCGCATCTCGGTGATGTCGGCGCCGCCAATGTGCACCGTGCCCGAGGTGGGCCGGGTCAGGCCCGCGGCGCACTGGAGCAGGGTGCTCTTGCCGGAGCCCGACTGCCCCATGACCGCGGTGACCGATCCGCGGGCGAAGCCGTGGGTGACGTCCTTGAGCGCGGTGACCGCGGAGGGTCCCGTACCGTAGATCTTTGTGATGCCGTCGAGCCGGACCGCGGGCTCGTTCATGCCAGGCCCTGCCTTTCGTTGCTCGTCGCCGCGCGGACGACCAGCAGCGATCCCGCCAGGACGCCGAGCAGCGCGGCCCCGCCGAGGGGGACCAGCCAGTCGAAGGGGATGAAGGACACCAGGTCGGCCAGGCCGCCGGGCTCGCTCGCGGCGTGCACCAGCACCGTCCACGTCGTCGCGGCGAGGGCCAGCACGAAGACGGGGAGCACCGTGAGCACGCTCTCCCAGCAGGCCATCCGCAACACCTGGGCGCGGTGAACACCATCTCCGCGAGTTCCGGAGTTGAGGGATAGATCGTGGCCACCGTGTAGCGCTCGTCCCTGGCCGCTCCCGGGAAGCGCACGAGCACCCGTGATCCGACCACGACCCCCCTCGCGGCCGCCGTCGACTCCTCCATGGCGACCTCGCCCCTGCTCAGGTCGCCGAGCAGCCGGCCGCGTACGGGCAGGTCCAGGACCTGCGACAGATCTCCGGTGACCACCGTGGCGGGCGTCCGGGCACGCGGGCGTCCCTCCACGACGACCGCAGCGAGCGCACGGCGACCACGGCGGATGTTCCCTCCTGGCTTTGAACGCGGCGCAGCAGCTCCCCGGACAGTCCGATGGGCGGGGCTTTCACCACGTGATCCGCGCTGATCTCGCCGGCCGACCGCGCGGCCACGCTCCAGTCGTAGAAGAGCTGGGTGCCGGCGGTCGCGCCGACCAGCGTCAAGCCCAGCGTGAGCGCACTGGCCGCGCCGGCGAACCTGCGGTGGTTGAAGACGACGTTGGCCGCGGCGAGGAACCCGCTCACGCGGGCCACCCGGGTGGCTCCGCCGCGCAGCAGCGTGCCACTGGCCCGCACGAACCACGGCGCCACCAGCCCCGTGGAGGCCACGACCAGGGCCAGCGTGAGCGTCTGCGCCAGCATGGTCCCGATCTGCCCGCCGAAGACGCCCGGCCGCCAGAGCTGGACCGCCGACAACCCGCCGGCCGCCACCAGCAGCGCCAGCCCGGTCAGCAGCCGTCCCTTGCCGAGCCGCCGGCCCTCCGCCGGGGCCTCGCCCAGCGCGTCCCCCGGCCGGATCCGCAGCGCCCGCGCCACCGCGAACAGGCTCGCCGCGAGCGCCACGCCCAGCGTGAGCGCGAACGTCCACGCCATGGCCTGCGGGCGGTAGCTCACCTCGAACGCCGCGCTCACCGTGCGGAAGTCGCGGAACCTGTCCGCGATCACGGGCGCCGCGAGCATGCCGAGCGGAATCGCCACCGCCGTGGCGACCACGGCCAGGAGCAGCCCCTCGGCGAGCAGCAACGAGCGGATCTGCCTTGACCGGGCGCCCATGGCACGCAGCACCGCGAGCTCCATGCCCCTGCGCCGCACCGACAGCCCGACGGCTGCCGCGACCATGCCGGTCGCCACGAGCGCGGCGGTGCCGAGCATGAACCACAGCGTGTTGAACTCGCCACCGACCGGCGCGCGGAGGTTGCCCTCCCGCAGGCCGCGTTCTGTCCCTGTCACGGCGGCCACCGTCCGCCCGCCCGGCGGGTTGTACGCCCCGAGAACCTGCTCGACGGCGGCCCTGAGCGCCACCACGCCGGTGCCAGGCCGGGGGTAGACGCCGAGCGCGTCCGTCCCCGACCGGTGCCCGGCCAACTCGGCGGCGTGACCGTCGGCGAAGAACAGCGCCGACTGGTACCGCCATGGCGTGCTCGTCGCCGCCACGCCGACCACCTCATGAGGCCGTACGGTCCCCGACACGCCGATCTCGACGTCGTCACCGATCCCGGCCCCCGCCGCCTCCGCCAGCCGCGCGTCCAGCACCACCTCGCCCGCCGCGCGCGGCGGCCGCCCCTCCAGGATGCCGAACGGCGTCAGCCGGGCACTCGACCAGCCATGCCCCCAGGGACGGGGATTCTGGTCGCCCGCGACCTCCACCGGGACCCCGCGGACCGAGAGCTCCGCGGGGAAATGCAGCTCGGGCACCGTCGTGGCCACCTCGGGCAGCGCGTCGACGGCCGCCACCAGGCCGGGCGCTATCGCCCCCGTGATCCCGCCGGTCCCGATGACCAGGGGCACGCCCGCGTACCGCTCCACGGGCACCTCCTGGCGGTCCACCGAATCGATGACGAACCACAACCCGCCGACCATGGTCGTGGCGACGACCAGGGTGACGAACGCCCCCAGCACGCTCCCCGGATGCCACCGCAGCGTCCGCCACGCCATCCACACCATGCGACCCCCTCCGGCCTCACCGCTGGCACAACCTCCATCCAGCGTGCGGCCGGAAACGGCCCGGATCATCGGCCCCAGGAAGGGTCCCGGGCCGTGACCCCGGACCCCCTGCGGCCCTCGGCCGGTACCGCGGTCCCGGGCCGGTCATCGCTTCAGCACCTCGGCCAGACTGGTGACGCTCAGGGCGGGCCGGTGAGCCTCGATCGCGGTCTCCTGACCGCTGTAGTACGTCATGGAGCCCGGCCGTCCGATGCTCGGCGGTGGCCTGCACGCCGCCGCGTTCGGCGATCCACGCCGCCGCCTCGCGGGCCCTGGCGGGGGTGTCCGCGCAGAGGTTGACGACGACCCGGCCGGCCAGGGCGGCGGGAGCCTGCTCCAGGATGGCGTACACCGCGTCGTAGTCGGTCAGGCTGAGCACCACCAGCTCGTTTGGCCTCCTGCGCCAGATGTTCGACGACGCGGCGGATCCGGCGGAGGCGATGGTCGCCTGTACCCGCACGCCGGCGTCCGGCCTGCGTGAGTCGGCCCGGCTCGACGGGTGCCCGATCATGACCACGGCGATCGCCGGCCAGCGCCTCGCCCGCCTCATCGACTCCTACCGGTGAGACACGCCAGGGATCATCGAACAGCGGGGCGCGGGTGTCACTGCGTGGGGAGGAAACCAATCCGGTCCCGGACCTCGGCCATCGTCTGCCGGGCCACCGCCGTCGCGCGTTCCGCGCCGATGGCCAGTATGCGGTCCAGCTCCTTCTCGTCGGAGAGCAGCTTCTCCGTGCGCTCCCTGATCGGGGTGAAGGTGTCCAGGACCGCCTCCGCCACGTCCTTCTTGAACGTGCCGTAGCCCTGACCCTCGTAGCGGGCGACCAACTCGGGGATGGGGGTGGCGGTCAGCGCGGACTGGATGCGCAGCAGGTTGGCGATGCCGGGCTTGTTGTCCTCGTCGAACAGCACCTCAGAGCCGGTGTCCGTGACCGCCCGCATGACCTTCTTGCGGAGCGGGCCCGGCTGCTCGAGGACGTCGATGATGCCCGCCGGGCTGGACGATGACTTGGACATCTTCGCCGTCGGCTCCTGAAGGTCGGTGATCTTCTCGACCTCCTTGAGGATGTACGGCTCCGGCAACGTGAACGTGTCGCCGAAGCGGTGGTTGAAACGCTGCGCGAGGTCGCGGGTGAGCTCCAGGTGCTGCTTCTGGTCGGCCCCCACGGGAACCTGGTCCGCCTGGTAGATCAGGACGTCGGCCGCCTGCAGAATCGGGTAGGTGAAGAGGCCGACGCTGGCGGCGTTTTCCCCGAACTTCGCGGACTTGTCCTTGAACTGGGTCATCCGGGCGGCCTCACCCATGCCGGTGAGGCAGATCAGGATCCAGGCGAGCTCGGAGTGCTCGCGCACGTGCGACTGCACGAAGACGGTGGAGCGTTCCGGGTCGAGCCCCGCGGCGAGGAGTTGGGCGGCGGCGACGCGGGTGCGGCGACGCAGGACCGCCGGCTCGGTCTGCACGGTGATCGCGTGCAGATCGGCCACGAAGTAGAACACGTCGTGGGTCTCCTGCAGGGCAACCCACTGACGAACCGCACCCAGGTAGTTGCCCAGGTGGAAGGAGTCCGCGGTGGGCTGGATGCCGGAGAGAACACGAGGTCTGGCCATAGCAGCCAATTGTGTCAGGAATCCTGCTCGGGCGGCGACTCGACCGCCATGGGTCTGCGTTTCACTCGTAGCCTGGCGATACGCCGCCCATCCAGCTCCGTCACAGTCATCTCAAACCCAGAAATTTCCACCTTTTCCCCGACATCTGGGACATGTCCCAGCATCGCCATGACAAACCCCGCCAGCGTCTCGTACGGCCCGTCGGGCAGCCTGATCCCGGTCTCGGTGGCGAAGTCGTTGAGGTTCGTCAGGCCCTCGATCTCGATCTCGCCCGCGGGCAGGACCACGACGTCCTCCTGAACGTCGTACTCGTCCCTGATGTCGCCGATCAGCTCCTCGACGAGGTCCTCCATGGTGACGATGCCGGCCGTGCCGCCGTATTCGTCCACCACGATCGCCAGGTGCTGACCCTCGTCGCGCATCTCGTTCAGCGTGGTGAGCAGCCGCTTGGACGCGGGCACGAACTTCGCCGGCCGGATCGGCACGACCTCGCTGATCGGCTCCGTGTGCCCGGTCAGGGCCGGATCGAGCAGGTCACGTACATGGACGAAGCCAACGATCTCATCGTACGACTCCCGATAAACCGGAAAGCGGGAGTGCGGCAGCCCGGCAGCCAGCCGCGCGGCCTCGCTCAGCGGCGTGTCCGCGTCCATGAACTCGACCTCGGTACGCGGCAACATCACCTCCCTGAGCTGCCGTTTCCCGGCGGCGAACACCTCCACGATCAGCTTGCGCTCGTCGGTGGTGAGGTCGGTGTGCCCGACGACCATGTCACGCAGCTCCTCGGTGCTGACCTCCTCCCGATCGGCCTCCGGGTTGCCGCCGAGCAGCCGGACCACGCCGTCGGTGGACTTCGACAGCATCCAGATGATCGGCCTCGACAGCGCCGCCACCCAGTCCAGGAACGGCGCCACGAACAACGACAGCCCCTCGGCCCGCTGCAGCGCCAGCCGCTTGGGCGCCAGCTCACCGAGCACGAGCGACACGTACGAGATCGCCAGCGTCACCAGGACGAGCGCCAACACGGGGGCCACGGCCACGGGCACCCGCCACCCTTCGAGCACGGGCACGAGCTGCGCGGCCAGCCGGTCGGCGCCGAACGCGGCCGACAACATGGTGGCCACGGTCACGCCGATCTGCACGGCGGACAGGAACCGGTTGGGGTCACGGGCGAGCTTGGCCACCCGCTCGCCCCGGCGCCCGCGCTTGGCGATTTGGCGCACCTGACTGTCCCGCAGGGAGACCATCGCCATCTCTGCGGCGGCGAAGAAGCCCCCGATCAGAATGAAAAGCAGGACCAGGGCGATGTTGGCCGCGACGGTGTCAAACATGGTGGTTGGCAGCGTACTCGTGTGCTTTCCAGCGTATGCTGAACGGCAAGCCGTACAAAATCAAACATATTTGGACAGGAGTACACATGAGGCTGCTGGTCACAGGAGGGGCCGGATACGTCGGCAGTGTCGTCGCCGCGCAACTCGTCGAGGCGGGGCACGAGGTGACCGTGCTCGACGACCTGTCCACGGGGCACGAGGACGCGGTCCCCGAGGGCGCCCGTTTCGTCAGGGCGTCCATCACGGAGGCCCACGACGCGCTCGACGGCATGGACGCGGTGCTGCACTTCGCGGCCAAGTCGCTGGTGGGCGAGTCGGTTCGGGAGCCGGGGCGCTACTGGGCCGCCAACCTGGGCGGCACGCTGGCCCTGCTCGACGCCATGCGGGACCAGGGCGTGAACAGGATCGTGTTCTCCTCGACGGCGGCCACGTACGGTGAGCCTGAACGCTCCCCCATCCAGGAGAGCGACCCGACGCGCCCGTCCAACCCCTACGGCGCCTCGAAGCTGGCCGTCGACACCGCGCTGAGCGCGTTCGCGCGCGTGCGCGGGCTGGGCGCGGTGAGTCTGCGTTACTTCAACGTGGCCGGCGCCTACGGCCGTTACCGCGAGCGGCACACGATCGAGACCCACCTCATCCCCAACGTCCTCAAGGTCGCGACCGGCGAGCGCGCGTCGGTGAGCGTGTTCGGCACCGACTACCCGACGCCCGACGGCACCTGTGTGCGCGACTACGTCCACGTGGCCGACCTGTCCCAGGCGCACCTGCTGGCGCTGGACGCGGTCACGCCTGGCGAACACAAGATCTACAACCTGGGCAGCGGCGCCGGCTTCTCCGTGCGGGAGGTGATCTCGGTCTGCCGTGAGGTGACCGGACACGAGATCCCCGCCGTCGTCGAGGACCGCCGTCCCGGCGACCCGGCCGTGCTCGTGGCCTCGTCCGCGAGGATCCAGCGCGAGCTGGGCTGGAAGGCCGAACGGCCGGGCCTGCGCGACATCGTCTCGGACGCCTGGGAAGCGCTTTCTCGAAACGGCTGATATGAGGGCCGAAAATGTGCTGTGATACCGAAATGTGAGGAGCTTTTCACCAAGGGTCACGAAACCGCGCTTCTGCGCTCTCATCGTGGTGGGTAGCCTCACAGCGGCGGCCGGCGTGATCTTCGCCACGTCCCCGCCGTCGCAGGCCGTGCGGCCGGCGTCGTGCCCCGAGGTGCAGACGACGGCGCGCGGGCCGGGTGCGCCCCCCGCGACGGGGCGAGGGGCGCCGACAGACGTCAGATGAGGCCGAGCGACGTCACCGCGTCGCGCTCCTCCTGCAGCTCGGCCACGCTGGCGTCGATGCGCTCACGGGAGAAGGCGTCGATCTCGAGCCCCTGGATGATCTCGAACGTGCCGTCGGCCGCGCGGACCGGGAACGACGAGATGAGCCCCTCTGGCACGCCGTAGGAGCCGTCGGAAACGACCGCGGCCGACGTCCAGTCGGTGCCGTTGACCCAGTCGTGGACGTGGTCGATCGCGGCGTTGGCGGCCGAGGCGGCAGACGAGGCGCCACGCGCCTCGATGATGGCGGCGCCGCGCTTGGCCACCGTCGGGATGAACGTCTCCCGCAGCCACTCGGACTCGACCTGCTCGGCCGCGACCTTGCCGCCGACCTCGGCGTGGAACAGGTCAGGGTATTGGGTGGCGGAGTGGTTGCCCCAGATCGTCATCTTCTTGATCTCGGTGACCGGGACCTGCAGCTTGGCCGCGAGCTGCGACAGCGCGCGGTTGTGGTCGAGCCTGGTCATCGCGGTGAAGCGGTCGGCGGGCACGTCGGGCGCGTTGCGCTGGGCGATGAGCGCGTTGGTGTTGGCCGGGTTGCCCACGACCAGGACCCTGATGTCGTCGGCGGCGTGGTCGTTGATCGCCTTGCCCTGCGGGCCGAAGATGCCGCCGTTGGCGCCGAGCAGGTCGCCGCGCTCCATGCCGGCCTTGCGCGGCATGGCGCCGACCAGCAGGGCGACGTTGGCGCCCGCGAAGGCGACGTCGGGGTCATCGGTGATCTCGATGCCGGACAGCAGCGGGAACGCGCAGTCGTCCAGCTCCATGGCGGTGCCCTCGGCCGCCTTCACCGCCGCCGGGATCTCCAGCAGACTCAGCTTCACCGGGACGTCGCCGCCGAGCAGCTGCCCCGACGCGATGCGGAACAGCAACGCGTAGCCGATCTGGCCGGCGGCTCCGGTCACGGTCACCTTGACGGGCCCCTTGGCTGACGACGCCATGGCCTTCCCCTCACTCGCAGGAATCATTGACTTTGGGATGCTACCCGGTTGTCATCAGCAGCTTTCCATCGCGGGCACGTTGAGCTCCGGTTTGAACTCGACGTTGCCGAAATAGCTGTTCAGGAGCTGCTGCATGGCACCGGTCCGGTAGAGGTCGGCGATGATCGCCTTGACCGCCTTGCAGGTCTTCGCGTCGCCGTTCCTGATGCCGACGGCGTAGCGCTCGTTGTTGAGCTTGGCGCCGAGGATCTTGTACTTCACGTCCTCCCGGCTGGCGAACCCCGCCAGGATCACGTCGTCGCCGGGCACCGCGTCCACCTCGCCGCTGGCGAGCATGTCCATGCAGGCGGCGTAGTCGTTGGCCGCCACGGGCATGACCTTCACCTTGTCCTGCACCGCGCTCACCAGCGCGCGGTTGAGCGCGCAGATCCGCTTGCCCTCGAGGTCGGAGAGCGAATCCAGCCCGCCGTCTGCGCGTACGAGGAGGTCCTGGTGGGCCAGATAGTACGGCCCCGCGAACTGCACCTCGCTCCGGTCGACGGAGTACGTGGCCACGACGAGATCCACCGTGCCCTTGGCCAGGGCCACGGCCCGGTCATTCGTACTGACCTGGACGAATGTCGTCTCCTTCGCGCCCAGCCCGGCGGCGACGCGCTTGGCGATCTCGACGTCGAACCCCTGGAAGGAGTCGCCGTTCCGCAACCCGACGCCGGGCAGGTCGCCCTTCACACCGATCACGATCTTCCCGCCATCGGCCACCTTGTCGACGACCGTGGAGACCCCGGTGGTCCCGTTCTGCTCAGGCCGCTCGCCGAACGCGAGCGGCGGCCAGCCGTTCAGCGCCAGCGCGAGCGCCGCCGCCGCGATCAGGACGACTGCGAGGAGCAGCCCGATCCACCACTTCCCCCGCCCCCGCCGCGCGGGCTCGGCGGGCTCCGGCATCGGGTACGCCGCCCCACCGCCCTCCGGCGGCACCGTCGGACCACCAGCGGGCGGCACAGTTGACTGCGCCGCCACACCACCGGTGCCACCCGGCGCCTTCGTCACGTGCTCGGCAGGCCCCGCGACCCCATGCCGAGGCTCCACCACACCGCCCTGCTGAACCGGCCCCGCACCGGTCTGCTGAGCCGGCGCCACGGATCCCTGCTGCGGTGAGACCAGCGAGCCCGTCCGGCCCGGCCGCTCGGTGATCGATCCGGCCGACACCCTGATGAACGGCGTGGTGTCGTCGCCGGCCACCTGCACGCCCTGATTGAGCACCGCCGTGGAGGCCCCCACGGCGGTGGACTGCCCCAGCAGCCGCAGCAGGATCTGGTCGGCGGAGGGCCGCTCCGCGGGCGACTTGGCCAGCGCCGAGCGCACCACGCCGCGCAGCGGCTCCGGCATCATGCTGACGTCGACCTCGTGGTTGAGGATCCGGTTGAGCACGACCGCGATCGACTTGCCCTCGAACGCCGTCTCCCCCGTCGCCGCGAAGGCGATCGTCGCCCCCCACGAGAACACGTCGGTGAAGGGCCCGATGTCGTCACCGGCGATCTGCTCCGGCGCCATGTAGGAGGGGGTCCCGATCGCCCGGCTGGTGATCGTGCCCGTGGAGTCGATGATCCGGGCGATCCCGAAGTCCACCACGCGCGGCCCGTCGGCGGCGATCAGCACGTTGTCGGGCTTGAAGTCGCGGTGCACGATCGAGGCGTGGTGGATGGCGGTCAGCGCGGTGGCGGTGCCGATCGCGAGCCGGTCGAGCACCGTGCCGGTGAGCGGCCCGTCGGTCTCGACGATCTCCCTGAGCGGCCGGCCGTCGATGTACTCGCTGGCGATGTACGGCGTGTCACCGTCGAGATCGGCCTCGATCACCCGGGCCGTGCAGAACGACGCCACCCGTTTGGCCGCCTTCAACTCCCTGGCGAAACGCGACCTGGCGATGGTGTCGCCGGAGAACTTCATGTGCAGCAGCTTGATCGCGGCCCGCTCACCCTGATCGTTGACGCCCAGGTAGACGATGCCCTGCCCGCCCTCCCCCACCCCTCCGGACAGCCCGAATGACCCCAGCTGACTGGGATCGCCCGCCACCAAAGGCGAGA
>NZ_JADOGI010000019.1 GCF_015645445.1 Nonomuraea cypriaca
TCATACATGTAAAACATGCACTGGCTTTTAACACACTGTTGAGTTCTCAAGAAACGGCCGCGTACACCCTCACAGGAACTTTCACATTCCCGCTCAGGGGCGTTCATTTCGTTGTGTCTTAATCTTCCCAGCCGTTCAAGTCTCTGTCAAATTGACCCGACTCGCACAATCTGCGGAAATTAAGCCGCGCCCCTTCCGGGACAACCCCTCTAACTTACCAGCCCATCGGAGTGGAAGTGTCAGGAGCGGTCCCCGGGTGGGACCGGCGACCAGCGCCGTCCCCGCGGGACTGGTGAACTCTATGTACGCCTCAGGGAACCGTCAAATCGGTTGCGCGAGCACCCGCCGGCGGTCGTCCGGTAACGAGACGACCACGGCGACGCCGGCCGATGGCAAACGCGGTCGCCGTATGGGCGATGCCGATGGATCTCCCGCGCACCCTGGGTAGGTACGGAGGCGTGCGAGATCAACCCGTCCCCAGGCCGCTCATCATCCTGGTGGGCATCGCCGCGGCGGTGGTCGCCCTCTTCGGTCTGCGCGAGGTCGCCTCCATCGCCGGGCCAGTCGTGCTGGCACTCGTCCTGGTCATCGCCGTCTCCCCGGTACGCAGCCGGCTCGACGCCATGAGGGCCCCGATCTGGATCCAGGTCGCGGTGCCGTTCCTGATCGTGGTGCTGGTGCTGGTGGGCATGGTCGGCATCCTGACCATCTCGATCACCGAGCTGACCTCGTTGCTGCCCGCGTACGCCCCCGAGTTCCAGCAGCTGCTCGCCGACGCCCAGCAGTGGGCCACCACGCACGGCATCAGCAACGACTTGCTCAACCGGGGGTTGGAGGCGATCGATCCCGGGCGGGTGCTCGGGCTGGCGCAGGGGCTGCTCGGCAGTCTGATCGGCGTGTTGTCGGCGTTGTTCCTCATCATCGTGTTGCTGCTGGCCATGTGTCTGGACGCGCCGGTGACGGCGAAGATCCTGACCACCGGGGAGGGGAACAGGCCGCAGCTGGTGACGGCGCTGGCCATGTTCGCGCACAAGACGCGCCGCTATCTCATCGTCTCCACCGTCTTCGGGCTGATCAACGCGACGCTCAACGTCCTGGCGCTGACCTTGCTGGACGTGCCCCTGCCGCTGCTCTGGGGGGTGCTCGCGCTCATCGCCAACTACATCCCGAACGTCGGTTTCGTCATCAGCCTGGTGCCGCCCGCCCTGCTCGCCCTGCTGGACGGCGGGGTGCAGACGATGGTGCTGGTCATCGCCGCCTACACCGTCATCAACGTCGTCACCCAGTCGTTCATCCTGCCGAAGTTCCTGGGCGACGCCGTGGGGCTGTCGACGACGATGACGTTCATCTCGCTGATCGTCTGGACGTTCGTGCTGGGGCCGCTGGGCGCCATCCTGGCCATTCCGCTGAGCCTGCTGGCGCGGGCGGTGCTGATCGACAGCGATCCGCGAGCCGGGTGGGTGCGGGCGCTCGTGTCAGGCAGTCGCCCGCGCGGGTGAGACCAGGTGGCCCATCGCCACCCCGCTCAGCCGCTTGACGTCGTGTGACAGGTGCGCCTGGTCGGCGTAGCCGGCCGTGACGGCGACCTCGGCCAGTGGGACGCCCGCGCGGGCCAGCCGCAGCGCACGCTGGAAGCGGACGATGCGCTGCAGGGTCTTGGGCGCGTAGCCGAACGCGCTCACGCTGCGGCGGTGCAGCTGGCGCTCGCTGAGGCCGAGGTCCCTGGCCACCTCCGCGACGGTGCGGCCGCGCCGGAGGGCCGTGGCGACGGCCGGGACGGCGGGGTCGACGGTGGCCGATCGGGCCAGCCGGTGCCGGACCGCCCACCGCATGGCCGCCAGGCGGGCGCCGAGCCGCGGCTCGCACCCCGGGACGGACAGCGCGCGAAGGTCGGACAGCGCGGGGAGGTCGACCAGCGGGACACGCTCGTCACGCAGGTCGGACAGCGCGGGGAGGTCGGACAACGGGACGCGCTGGTCACGCAGGTCGGACAGCGGGACGCCGAAGACGTCGCCCGCCGCGCCCGGCCTGAAGCGGATGCCCGCGAACGTGTCTCCGGCCGCCATCGGCGTGGGCATGGGCCCGGTGTCGGGACCGGCCACGAACAGCCCCTCGGGGCCCCAGATGAGGTCGACGCAGGCATCCGGCACCACGAGCTGGGTGGAGTCGGCCTCGCTGACCTGGTGCCACACGCAGGCGATGCGGCCTGCGAGGTCGGGCTCGGGTGGCCGTTCCACGTACATGGGCCCAACGTACGCGACCGCACCGACAGAAGCGTCTCACCCGGGCAGCCGCCCGTACGCGCGCAGTGTCTTGAGGCGGTGTACGGCGAGGTGGCCGCCCCATTCGTGCGCGACCACCGGGGTCCAGACCGACCAGTTGACGCCCACCGCCTCGTCGTCGAACCGGGTGGCCATGAGCACGTCGAGGTGGGTGTCCATGACCTCCGCCGAGAACAGCGGCAGCCGCGACGGCTCCGGCGCGAAGTCCGGCGGGAAGTGCGCGTGCCCGGTCTCGTGCGGGTCGAAGGCGACCGTGGCGAGGATGGCGTCCCGCAGCCGGGCGAACTCGGCCTCCGCCCGGTCCCGGTCGGGCACCAGGTTCAGGAATGTCACCACCGCGCGAGCGTCGTACGGGCTCATCTCCTCCAGTGAGGCGATGCGGGACCAGCAGAAGTCGGTCGCGGCGGGCAACCATGGATGGGTGATGCCGTGCTCGTGCAGCAGCCCGGCGAGGGACGCGGTCGGTACGAGGTGGCCGGGCGGGTCGTCGTCCGCCTGCCACCACGGCGCGCTCGGCGTGCCCCTGACGGAAGGCAGCACGAACGGCACGCCGCCGTCCTGCGCGCTGACACGCAACAGGTAGTCGCAGGCGGCGGGCACCATCGGCGAGTCGAAGGCGTCGAGCTCGGCCAGGATCCAGAACGCCACCTCGACAGGCTCCGGCTGGCTGCCGGCACCGCGGAGGTCGGGTTCGAGTGCGTGGCCGAAGCCGCCGTCGGGGTTCTGATAGCAGCGCAGCGCGTCCAGCACCCGCTCGCGCGAGCCGCCACGGAACAGCGCGTCGAAGCGCAGCCGGTCGATCAGCCTGCCGTGCAGCTGGAGGTATCTCTCCGCGCGGTCGAGCATGTCCATGTCGGTGGTCCTCCCGTAGTGAGCTCGCACCGCGAAGCTATCCCGGTACCCGTGCCGCCTTCTTGTCACAATCGGACGTATGGAGCAGCGGCGGTGGAACATCGACGAGCGGTTCACCGGAGTGAGCGACGCGGCGGCGATGCTGCCCGCCGTACACGAGCTGGAGGAGGCGATGCGCGGGGACGGGTGGGTGACCGAGGACCCCGACGCGCACCTCCTGCCCCATCTGCGGCGCGCGCCCGGCTGGGAGGTGCTGGGCGCGCGACTGCTCGACGACGGGTTCTACGAGGTGCGGGCGCGTCCGGAGGAGCGGCCGGCGGGCATCGGCATGCACCGGGCCGTGATCCGGCTGCTGTCCGTGATCGCGGAGCCGACCTTCCTCGTACGCCCCACGCGGGGGGCAAGCCCCCCGCGCTCCCCCCAATAAGCGGGGAAGAGTCGTTCTGTCAACGCGGGGGCAAGCCCCCGCGTACAAGTCGCACGGACATCTGATCAGGGTGATCGTCACGGAGTAGCGAGAGCCTCCGTCGGTGACATGCGGGCGGCGCGTACCGCTGGGTAGAAGCCCGCGATGCCGCCGATGGCCAGCGTGGCGAGGACGCCGCCCACCATGGCCCAGACGGGCACGATCGCGGGCCAGCTCTGGATGCCCGCGTACGCGGAGGTGACGCCGATGCCGAGCAGCACCCCACCGATCCCGCCGATGGCCGACAGCAGCAGCGACTCGGCCAGGAACTGGACGCGGATCTGGCCGCGGGTGGCCCCCAGCGAGCGGCGCAGCCCGATCTCGGCACGCCGCTCCAGGACCGAGATGACCATGGTGTTGGCCACGCCCACGCCTCCGACCAGCAGTGCGACACCGCCGAGGCCGAGGAGTAGGGCGTTCAGTGTGGCGTCGGTGGCCTGTTTGGCGGCCAGCACGTCCGACGGTCTGGACACCTCGACCTCGTTGGGGCTCTCGGGGTTGGCGGTGGCGCCGAGCACGTCGCGTACGTCGGCGACGAACTCCTCCCGCGCCCTGGCGTAGATCGTGGTGGCGTAGCCGTCGAAGCCCAGCCGCTCCGCCGCGACCGGCCAGCCGACCAGCGCGGCCGTGTCGAGCTCGGGGGCGAGCGGCGCGGGCGCGAGCACCCCGACGACGGTGAACCACTGCTCGCCCAGCCAGACCCGCTGGTCCGGACCCGCCTGGACGACGCCGAGCCGGTCGGCCGCCTTGGCGCCGAGCACGGTGGCGGGGTAGCGGTGGGTGGCCTCGTTCAGCCAGACGCCGCTGACGACGGTGGCGCCGACGTCCGCGGGCAGGTCGAGCCGGGCGGCGGTGACCGAGACGCTGCCGGTCTCCGCGGCCGGGATGTGGTCGTTGCGGTAGACGTTGGCGGGGGTCGTGCCGGTCGCGGTGACCGCGGTGACGGGCTCGATCTGGTCGATCATGCCTTCTGACTCGGCGGGCAGGTGCGACGCCTCCCCGAACAGGTTCTGGCCGGGCGAGACGGTGAGCAGGTTGGTGCCGAGCGCTTCGAGCTGCCGGTTCAGGTTCTCCTGGCTGGAGGCGGAGATGCCGACGACGCCGAGCATGGCGGCGATGCCGATGGCGATCCCGAGCGCCGACAGGAACACCCGCAGCGGTCTGGACCGCAGCCCCGAGCCGCCGACCCTGATCACGTCGCGTGGCCGCATACGGGCCGGGACGAGGACGCTCATACCCGCACCCCGTCCGGCACGACGCGGCCGTCGAGCATCTCGATCTGCCTGGGGAGCGAGGCGGCGATGTCGCGGTCGTGGGTGATGATGACCACGGTGGTCCCCGCCGCGTTCAGTTCGCGCAGCAGCTCCATCACCCCGGCTCCTGAGCGGGAGTCGAGGTTGCCCGTCGGCTCGTCGGCCAGCAGCAGTCGCGGGTCGCCGACCACGGCGCGGGCGATGGCGACGCGCTGCCGCTCGCCGCCGGACAGCTCGTGCGGGCGATGGCCGAGCCGGTGCCCGAGCCCCACGCGTTCCAGGGCGTCGTACGCCCGGAGGCGCCGTTCGCGCGGGGACGGGCCCGCGTACAGGAGGCCGTCGGCCACGTTGTCCAGCACGGGCACGCCGGTGGTGAGGTGGAACTGCTGGAAGACGAAGCCGATGACGTTCGCGCGCAGGGCGGACAGCTGCTTGTCGTTGAGTGAGAGCACGTCGTGCCCGGCGATGCGTACGGTGCCGCCGGTCGGGCGGTCGAGGGTGCCGATCATGTTGAGCATGGTCGACTTGCCGGACCCCGACGGGCCGACGATGCCGACGAGCTCGCCGTGGTCGATGCCCATGGAGACGCCGCGGAGTGCGGCGACGTCGCCGTACTCCTTGCTCACGTCGTGCAATTCCACGATCACTTGGGCACCGCCACGGTCATGCCCTCGTTCACGCCCGTGACCTCCACCTTGCCGTCGGCGAACATGCCGGTCTCGACCGCGACGTAGCGGGTGGCGGCGCCCTCCACGACCTGTACGCCGTAACCGCCCTCGGCGAGGGCGACGAGCGCGCCGACCGGTACGGCCAGGACGTTCTCGCGCTGCTCCGAGACGATCGTGACGTCCACGGGCGCGGCGTCGAACGACTTCTTCAGCCCACTCACCGACACCCTGACCTCGACCGTGGTGGCGGTGTCCGTGCCGCTGCCGGTCTCGGTGGCGACCTTGCCGACGCCGGCGACCTCGCCCTTCACGGTGCTGCCGTCGGGCAGCTCCACAGTGGCCTTCATGCCCTTCCTGACCAGGTGCTCGTCGGCCACGTCGAGGTTGACGAGCACCTCGCGGGTGGTGCCTGTGGCGGTGAGCACGGGGCCGCTGCCCGGGTCGCCGAGGGTCTTCTTGAGCTCGGCGACGCGGATGCGGCCGTCGGCCACCACGACGTCACCGGGCTCGACCCTTCCCGTGACGTCGAGGCCCAGGTCCTCCTGCCAGTCCTCGACCGCCTCCCTGGTGGACCAGGTGAACGCGTTGTCCACGTCGAAGCCGGTGTAGCCGAGCTTGTCCAGGTTGCGTTCGAGCAGTTCGACGTCCTTGCCCTCGACCCCGTCCTCCAGGGTGCGGTAGAGGGGGATGGTGCCGTAGAGGAGGGGGCGGCGGTCGGCGTCCACGCTGTAGACGCCGTGGCCCCTGGTGATGGTGGAGCCCTCGCCGGGGAGCCAGGTGATCGTGCCCTGGGACTTGCCGGCGACCGTCAGCGGGTCGCCGTAGCCGAGGGTGCCGTCCACGGTCTTGGTCGCCGTCAGGGTCGTACGGGTCACCTTGACGGTGGCCGGGGGTGTCCGGGTGGCGGCGGCCGTACCTGCGCTGCCGCCGCCGAAGCCCACGGCGGCGGCCGCGACGGCGGCGGCGAGCAGCGCGACCCCGCCCGTCCAGGCGAGGACGCGCAGCGGGCGGCGGCGACGGGGCGGCAGGGCGCGGAGCGCGCGTTCGTTCTTCTCCTGCACCTGCGTCACTTGCCCGTCCCTCTTCCCAGGGACTTGTTGCAGGCCTGGAGCGCCTTCATGGTCTTGGGATCCTCGCGCGCGATGGTGCCCATGGTGCCGTTGGCGAAGGTGCCGTCGGGGTTGGGGTCGGGCATGTCCACGCCGTTCTCGCGCATGCACTGCGCGAGATTGCGAAGTTGTTCGACGTTCTGCGGGTTGGCGCGGTCGGCCACCTTGGCCGGCGCTTCGGCGCGGCAGACCTCGAGTGCCTCCGCGACCTTCTTCTTGTCGACGCCCTCGATCTTGGTCAGGCCGCCGCCGCCCTTGGGGCCCGGATCCTCCATGGGCACGCCGTTCTCGCGCATGCACGCGGCGAACTTCCTGCCCTGCTCCTCCGGGTCCGCCGTGGTGGTGGACGACGCGCTGGCGGCCGGCTTGGCGGTGCCGGCGGCGGCTACGGAGGCGACGCCGGTGTCGCCCTGCCGGCTGCCGCAGCCCGCGACCGCGACCGCGGCCATGAGCGCTGTGACGATCAGTGTCTTTCTCATGCTCCGAATGTGCCGAGCGCTCTTCAACGCGGGCTTGGAGCCGCCTGGGAGTCAGGTAGGAGCACGCGGAAGGTCGCGCCCGCACCGGGCGCTGTGTCCAGCTCGACCCGGCCGCCGTGCGCGCGGACGATCGCCGAGACGATGGCCAGGCCGAGCCCGGCGCCGCCGTCGGCCCTGGACCTGCCCGCGCTGACCCGGTAGAGCCGGTCGAACAGCCTCGGCACGTGCTCGGGCGGCACTCCGGGACCGGTGTCCGACACCTCCAGCACCCCCATGCCGCCGGACCTGCCCAGCTTGACGGTGATCGCGGCGTCGGGCGGCGTGTGGCAGAGCGCGTTGCCGACCAGGTTGGCGGCCACCTGGCGCAGACGGGCCTCGTCGCCGACGATGGAGACGGGCGCGAGCTGGTCGCCGAGGGCGGTCAGCCTGACCTGCCGGTCCGGCACGCGTACGCGGGCGTCGCGGATCGTGTCGGCGGCCACCTCCAGGAGGTCGACGGGGCGGCGGTCGAGCGGGCGTTCCTCGTCGAGCTGGGCCAGCGTGAGCAGGTCGTTGACGAGCACGCCCATCCTGGCGGCCTCGTCCTCGATCCTGCGCATCGTCTCGTCGGTGTCGCCGCCGCCTCTTCTGTGCAGCTCGGCGAAGCCGCGGACGGACGTGAGCGGGGTGCGCAGCTCGTGAGAGGCGTCGGCGAGGAAGCGCCGCATCCTGGCCTCGGAGTCGGTCCTGGCGGCGATCTCGGACTGGAGGCGGTCGAGCATGACGTTCATGGCGCCCGCCAGGCGGCCGGGCTCGGTGTGCGGGTCGTGTCCCGGCACCCTGCGGGCGAAGTCGCCGCGCGCGATGTGGCCCGCCGTGGCCTCCATCCTGGTCAGGGGGCGCAGGCCGAGGCGTACGACGGCGGCGGCGGCCAGGCCGAGCAGGAGCAGCACGAACGCGCTGACCGCGACCGCGATGACGATGGCCGAGGTCAGGGTCTGCTCCAGCTCGGCGAGCGACTGGGCGAACACCCACGTCTCGCCGGTGGACAACTCGACGGCGCGGACCCGCCATGAGTCGCCCGTCGTGCCCGGCACGGTGTAGGGGACGTCGGTCCTGATGACGTCGATGACCGGGGCGGGCTGGTCCTGCTCGTCGGCGGACTGGTAGCGCAACGTGCCGTCGGCGTCGTAGATCAGCATCCGCTGGATCGCCGAGATCCGCTTGCCGATCAGGGCTTCCAGGCCGTTGGTGATCGGCTTCGTCCGCAACGCCTGGAAGGTCTTCGCGGAGGTGGCCTTGGAGAACTGCTGGAGCTGATCGTCCACGCGGTCCATCAGGTTGTCGCGAAGCAGCATGACGCCGACCACGTTGGACAACACGAGCGCGAGCGTGGTGAGGCCGAGGATGGCCATGACCAGGCGGGTGCGCAGGGTCCAGGTGGCGGGTCTCATCGCGGGGTCCTCAGCGTGTAGCCGACGCCGCGTACGGTGTGGATGAGCTGCGGCTCCCACTTGTCGATCTTCTTGCGCAGGTAGTAGACGTACGACTCGACGATGCTGGAGTCGCCGTCGAAGTCGTAGCGCCAGACGCTGTCGAGGATCTGTGCCTTGCTCACCACCCGGCCGGCGTTCGCCAGCAGGTATTCGAGCAGGTTGAACTCGGTGGGCGACAGGTCGACCGGCACCCCCGCCCTGCGCACCTCGTGGGCCTGCGCGTCCAGCTCCAGGTCGGCGTAGCGCAGGACGTCGTCCTGGGGCTTGGCGCCGCTGCGCCGCAGGATGGCGCGGATGCGCAGCACGACCTCCTCCAGGCTGAACGGCTTGGCCACGTAATCGTCGGCGCCCAGCGACAGCCCCTGTACGCGGTCCTCGACCCCGTCGCGCGCGGTCAGGAACAGCACGGGAATGCGCTCACCGAGCCGCCTGGCGACCTCGAATCCGTCGAAGTCCCCCAGCATCACGTCGAGCACCACGATGTCGGGCCTGAACTCCCTGGCGACCGTCACCGCCTCCGCCCCCGTCTCGGCGGTCCGTACCTCGAACGAGACCAGTCGCAGGGTCTGCGAGAGCAGGGCGCGGATGTTCGGCTCGTCGTCCACGACGAGCACCCTGGCCGATCTGTCCATGGGTAAAGGTGTACCCGAGCCAGCTCAATGCGAGCTCAAAGCGGAAATCGCGTTGCCGCGCCGCGAGGCCGCTCCCTACAGTGACGAGCATGTCATGCATGTTCTGCTGCCAGGTTTTCACGCGCATCCGCCACGGCCGGGCTCTGGCCCGCCCGCGGACGCGATGACCTGAGGCGAAGCGTCCGCGACGCGCGGCCCAGGGCCCTTCGAGACCAGACGATCTCGAGGACCCGGAAGGGCAGTGCTGTGGCGCAGAATTTCGCGCACGGAAACTATTCACACACCCAGAAGAAGGCCAGGAACGGCGGTGGCGGCCGCACGCCCAGAGATCGGGCGAGGCGCACGTTGTCGCAGAATTTCCTGGTCGACAGGCATGCCGTCGACCTCGTGGTGAAGGCCGCCGCGCCGGAAGGGCTCGTGCTCGAGCCCGGCTCCGGCGAAGGCGTGCTCACCTTGGCGCTCGCCGCGGCGGGCGCGCGGGTCGTCGGCTACGAGATCGATCCACGGCTGGCCGCCCGGCTGGCTTCGCGCACGTCGGGCGATCCGGGGATCGACGTCGTCAGGGGCGACTTCACGGCCGCGCGGGCCCCGCGCGAGCCGTTCGCCGTCGTGGGGAACATCCCCTACTCCGTCACGTCGAAGATCGTGGACTGGTGCCTGCGGGCGCCGGCCCTGACCTCGGCGACGCTGCTGACGCAGCGGGAGTACGCCCGCAAGCGCGCGGGCGACTACGGCCGCTGGAGCCTGGTCACGGTGGAGTCGTGGCCGTGGTTCACCTGGCGGCTCGGCGACACGATCGGCAGGGACAGCTTCCGGCCGGTCCCCTCCGTCGACTCGGCGATCCTGCGCCTCCAGCGCAGGCCGGAGCCGCTGGTGCGCGGCCGCCGCTCCTACCAGGAGCTGGTCGAGCTGGGCTTCGGCGGGGTCGGCGGCTCGGTACGGGCCTCGCTGAAGACCCGCTACCAGGGGGTGGACGCCGCGCTGGAGGCCGCAGGAGTCCCCCGCGACGCCGTCGTGGGGTACGTCCACCCGGACCAGTGGGTCACGTTGTGGGGGCGCCTATGCCCTTGACGTGACCGTGGCCGGAGCCGAGGACCCCCTGGGAGAGGGTCACCGCCGGGGTCGCCGCGACGCGGCGGCCCCACGGCAGGGCCAGCGCCAGGATCGGCAGCAGCACGATCGACGCCCGAGACCAGTGCGAGTGCAGGATCCACCAGGTGTCGAAGTCGAACTGCGTCATGTAGAGATAGCCGTACGCCGCCCAGAAGGACGCGCCGATGATGGCCGGCCAGGCGAATTTGGTGGGCCTGGCGACCAGGAACGGCATGAACCACAGCAGGTACTGGGCGCCGAGCCGGGGCGTCATGATCATGAAGATCAGCAGGATGGCGGTGGTCATGTCGATCGGGTCTGCGCGCCGCCAGTAGAGCACGGCGGCCACGACACTGACGTAGATCAGGTTCGTGCCGAACGACGCCAGCTCCGGGCGCAGGGCCCACTGGCCCTCGGTGAACCACGGCGTCCAGCCCCACTCGCCGACGATCGGCCTGATGTCCTGGATGGTGCGGATGACCTCCGGGATCTGGTTGAGCGCCGTGCCCGCGAAGATCGGCAGCGTGACCAGGAAGAAGAGCGGCACCAGCCCGGTGAGGAACAGGCCCGCGATCCGGGCGCGCAGGTTGGGCAGAAGCAGCAGCATGCCGGGGATCAGCCAGATCGGCCAGCTCTTCGCGCACAGCGCCAGGCCCATCAGGAGGCCCGCCAGCGCCGCCCGCTTCAGCCCTGCCCGGTCATCGGGGCCTGGCCGCAGGGCCTGGCCTAGCATGCCGATCAGCTTCGGGATCGAGCCGCGTACGCCGTGGATCGCGAGGCCCTGGCGCGCCTTCGCGATCACGTCGGTCGTCATGCCTGGCCGCTCCGGCGAGCCCGGTCCGCGGGCGACGACGAACGCGGCCACCCCGAACACGAGCGCGACCGGCTCGACCTGGCCATGGACCGAGGCGACCAGCAGGGCCAGTGGGCTGAGTGCGTACTGGAAGGCGCGAAGGGACGCCCTGGGGCCGCCGGCCAGCTTGCCGACCAGTGGGATCAGCACGATGTCCGCGACCACGGTGACCAGGCGGCCCGCGTATTCCCAGGGGATGCCCAGCCACAGCAGGATGCCGTAGACGTAGGGGATGGTCGGCAGGAAGTGCCAGCCGCCCTCGCTCGCCAGGACCGGATCCTGACCGCGCAGCACGGCCTCCCCCGCGGGCTTGAAGCTCTCCACGAAGTCCACGGGCTGCCACGTGTCGATCGCCGACGTGTACATGATCAGCACCCGGACCGCGACGCCGACGACGATGGCGACGACAAGAGGGGGTCGCCAATCACGCCATTGGGCGACGATCGCGAGCACGACACCGGCGACGAGGACTATCCCCGTGATGACTGCGTAATCCATGGCGGCCCCTAGCCTGCCGTAACACCAAGAGTGCTGCCACCTGGGCTTGCGATTCTTATCCCCGACATGCCGTCACGTATCGCGATAGAACATCACCGTCTGTGTTGAACTTTTCCCATGGGGGGATCGCAGGTCAACCAGGCACTGGTCAGGCTCTACTTCGAGGTACGGGACGGGTCGCGCGACCCGGTCGCGGCCTGGGCGAAACTCACAGGAAACTCACAGGAATATCAGCGCTCGCGAGGTGAGAGGCGGGTCCCGCTCGACGACGGCACGGCCGCCGAGCTGGCCGCGGCGGCGATCGCGCACACGTCCGCGCGGCACGGCGCCGACCGGGTGGCGGCGCTGGCGACCTCGCCGCTGGCCCGGCTCGTCGGCGGGCTCGGCGGGGCGGTGCTGACCGAGCACCCGTGCGCGCCGGAGCAGGTGCTGGGGCCCAGGTTCGCGGGTCCGCGGGCGGAGGACTGGGCGCGGGCGGCGTACGTGCTGCTGTGGGGTGAGAACAACCGGCTCGCCCGCACGGCCGGCGCTCCCATGGTGATCGCCGGGCGCTACAAGGGGCAGAAGGTCGTCGCGATCGGCACGCATCCGACGCGGCTGTCCGACGAGACGCTGGTCGTGCGGCCTGGCACGGACGGCGCGCTGGCCATGGCCATGGGGCACGTGCTGCTCAAGGAGTTCTTCCTGGACCGCACGCCGTTCCATGGGCACGCGATGGAGCGCACGGACCTGCCGTTCCTGGTGCGGCTGCGGGAGCGGGAGGCGGCGTTCGTGCCTGGCGGGCTGGCGGGGCGGGTCTGCGACCGGCTGAGCCTCTACGGCGGCGAGGCGGTGGAGGTGCTGCTGCCGCGCTTCGACGACGGTCCCGGGGTGCTGCGGCGCGGGGTGCCGGTGCTGCGGGACGGGGACGAGCTGGTGACGACCGTGTTCGACCTGCTGCTGGCCGTCTACGGGCTGGCCAGGCCCGGGTTGCCCGGCGTGTGGCCTGGGGGTTACGACGATCGGCTGGAGCCGTACACGCCGGCCTGGCAGGAGGCGTGCACCGGGGTGGCGGCGTCGCGCACGCTGAAGATCGCGCGGGAGCTGGGCGTGACGGCGGAGAAGACGGGCGGCCGGTGCGTGATCGTGCCGGGCCGGCTGGAGACGCCGCACGCCGACACGGCCTACCGGGCGATGCTGGCGCTGCTGGTGCTGACCGGGTGCGGCGGCGGGTGGGCGCAGGCGGGCGGGGCGGGGATCCCGCTGGTGCCGTACCTGTGCCTGCACGCGTGCGGCGAGGACCGGTCGGACGTGGGGGCGCTGAGCTGGGCGCTGGCCGACGGGCTGTTCCACCGGCGGACGTCGCGTTCCGTACTGCTGGAGGCGGTGCGCGACGGCTGGCCGATGGCGCCCTCGCCGCGCGTGCTGGCCCTGCCGCGGCCGATCTACCCGCTGCCGCCAGACGTGGACCTGCTCATCGGTCCCGACGACCACTGCGACCTGTCACCGCCCGACCCCGATCTGGTGGCGCGGGCGATGGACGGGATGGCCGGTCACGCGGCTCCGGCGGAGCCGCGTGACGGGCGGGAGGGCGGCCGGATGCGGCTGCTGGTCGACCACGCCTGGATGCGCGAGTACGGCGAGGCGCTGCCCGTCTACCGCCCGCCCGGCCTCGGCATCCCGCTCAAGCCGACCCAGCTGGTGAGGGTCACGTGAGCCCGTCGAGGTACGCCCGATGGCTCCTGGCGAACTGCAACCCGTTGTACCTGTCCCAGTTGATCGACCAGCTCATCAACCCGCGCAGGTTCGGATAGACCCCGCGCGGCCGGTACGTCCCGCAGCCGGCCCCCTTGGCCAGGCAGTCGAACGCCTTCTGCACCTCCGCCACGGTCGTGAACCCGTTGCCCGCGTTCGGCGAGGCGGGCAGGCCGATGGCGACCTGCTCCTGGCGCAGCGGCGGGAACACGTTCGCCGCGTTGCCCATGATCGGGAAGCCGGCCAGCAGCATGTCCGTCATGGCCACGTGGAAGTCGTGCCCGCCCATCGTGTGGTACTGGGCGTCCAGGCCCATGATCGGGCCCGAGTTGTAGTCCTGCACGTGGAGCAGGGTCAGGTCGTCGCGCATGGCGTGGATGACGGGCAGGTAGGAGGCGCTCCTGTTGTCGGCCGCGCCGTTCGGTCCCGGGCCGTAGAACTGGTGGCCGAGCTGGACGAAGAACGTCTCAGGAGCCATGGTGAGCACGAATCCCGCTCCGTAGCGGCTCTTGAGCGTCTTCAGCGCCGAGATCAGGTTGACGATGACCGGGGTGGTCGGGGCGGCGAGGTTGGTGTCGCCCGGGTTGAGGTAGAGCGAGTGGCCCTCGAAGTCGATGTCGAGGCCGTCGAGGCCGTACCTGTCGATGATGGCGGACACCGAGCGTACGAACGTGTCGCGCGCGGCCGCGGTCGTGAGCTGCACCTGGCCGTTCTGGCCGCCGATCGAGATGAGCACCTTCTTGCCCTGCGCCTGCTTGGCTCCGATGGCGGCGATGAAGTCCGCCTCGGGTTCGACGTTCGGGCACTCGGCGGCCGGGCACTGGCTGAACCTGATGTCGCCCGAGGTGACCGAGGTGGGTTCGCCGAAGGCGAGGTTGATGACGTCCCATTCGCTGGGCACATCACTCATCCTGATATATCCGGATCCGTTGGCGAATGACGCGTGCAGGTAGCCGACCATCACCCGCTTCGGCAACCCACCGCCCGAGCCGCCGCCCGCCGTCGTGGTGCCGCTCGCCTCGGCGGTGTAGGGCGAGCAGTTGCCCGCGGCGTCGCAGGCCCGGACCCTGAACCGGTACGTGGTGGACGCGCTCAGCCCGGTCGCCTGGTGGCTCGTGCCGGTGACGGCGACCGGGGCGCCGCCGTCGCGCGAGACCTCGTAGCGGGCGACCCCGACGTTGTCCGTGGCGGCGGACCAGTTCGCGGTGAGGCTGGAGCCGGTGACCCCGCCGACGGCCAGGTTGCCCGGGACGGTCGGCGCCTGGGTGTCCGGCGTGCCGCCTGGCCCGTCGAGCACCACGTCGTCGGCCAGGTAGGCGCTCTGGCCGTACCAGCCGTTGACGTACACGGTCACGGAGGTGGCCGACGCGCCCGTGGTGAAGGAGGTGCGCAGTTGGCCCCACTGGCCGCCCGGCGCGCCCCAGGTGCTGGCCTCGACGCCCGTGCCGGTGGCGCCCAGGAACACGTACGTGCCCTGCACCCAGGCCGACAGCTGGTAGGTGGTGCCAGGCCGGACGTTGACGGTCTGCTGGCACCTGGCGTGGTCGTTGCCCTGCGGGGTGGCCCGCAGCGCCTGGGTGCCGCCGTGCGCGGGGGACGGCACGGCCTGCGCCCCCGACGTCGCGGAGCACGTCCAGCCGCTCAGTCCGGCCTCGAAGCCGGGGTTGGCCAGGATGTTCGCGGCGGCGGCCGGGGTGGCGTGGAGGGCGATCAGTCCCGAGACGAGCAAGACCGCCGGTCCTCGGAGTTTCATGGGGGGTTCCTCCATGCGGCCCGCCCCGGCGAGGGACGGGCCGCTCAGCGGGTCAGAAGCCGGCGGTGGTCCTGGTGAACTCCCAGTCGGCCTGGGCGATGCCGCTGCAGTTCGAGGTCACGCCGCCGCCCGGGCAGGGGCGGTCACGGTTGACGGCCCAGTACGCGAGCCTGGTCAGGCCGTGGGAGTTGGCCCAGTCACGGATCTGCGTCCAGGTGGCCGGGGAGGTCAGCTCCTGCTGGTCGGACAGGCCGTTCATGCCCGAGATGCCCATGTGCGCGTACGCCTGGGCGTCGGTCCAGCCGTACGCGTTCTTGAGTGCGTTCTTCAGTCCCTCGGAGGCGTTGACCGTGTCCTGGTACATGTTCGAGCCGCCGAAGTCGAACGGCATGATCGTGAAGTTGTCGATCGGCACGGCCAGCGCCTTGGCCTGGTTGATGAGCCGGATGCCGTGCGCGTTCGGGCCCGTCCTGGAGGTGCCGAAGGTGACGACGACCTTGACGTTCGGGTTGTTCTGCTTGACGATCTTGAGGCCGTTCAGAATGCGGTCCTGGACGGTGTAGTTCTCGAACTCGTCGGTGTTCTCGATGTCGAAGTCCACGACGGCGGGGCCGACGGCGTTGATCACCTGCTGCACCGCGCCCGCGAACGCCTGCGGCGTCGAGCAGTTGGGGCCGAGCTTGTTGCCGGACCAGCCGCCGAAGGAGATCTGGACGCTGCCGCCCTTGGACTTGATCGTGTTGATCGCCTGCTGGTCGGCGCCGCCGGTCAGCGGGCGCTGCCCGTCCCACGCCGGGTTGCAGCCGCCGCTGGCCAGGATGAACGCCATCGTGAACGACCTGACGCCGGTCGCGTCCATCACCGTGCCCGGGTTGGGCGGGTTGCCCCAGCCCATGTAGAGGTAGGGGGCGCCGGGCATCTTGGTGGGGTTGCTGCAGCCCGTCGTGGTGGCGGTGGCGTCCCGTCCCGCCGACTCCCCCGCCGAGTTGTACGCCCGCACCGTGTACGTGTGCGTCGTGCACGCGCCGAGCCCGGAGATCGTCGCGCTGGTCCCGGTGACCTGGGCGCGCTGGGCCGAGCCCTCGTACACGCGGTAGCCGGTCACGGTGCCGGACGAGGCGCCCCAGCTGAGCGCGATGCTGGAGCCGGTGGCCGAGGTGCTGACGGTGCCCGGCTGTCCGGGGGCGCCGGTGCCGCCCGAGGTGGTGGCCGTGACGGAGTTGCTGACGCCGGACAGGTTCCCCGCGGCGTCGCGGGCCCTGACGGTGTAGGTGTAGCCGGTCGAGGCGGCGCGTCCGGTGTCGGTGTAGGAGGTCCCTGTCACCGTGGTGACCAGCGTGCCGCCGCGGTAGACGTTGTAGCCGGTGACGCCCACGTTGTCGGTGGAGGCGTTCCAGGCCAGCGCGACGCTGCTGGAGGTGACGCCGGTCGAGCGCAGGTTGCCGGGCACGCTGGGCGCCGCGGTGTCACCGCCGCCGCCCGTGCCGGCCTTCCAGAGCGCGGGCACGTTCGACGGCTCCCAGCCGGGCTGGGAGGTGTGAGCCTGCAGGCACACGTAGTCGACGCCGTTGTAGGTGACGACCGCGCCGGTGGCGTACGCCGTCCACGGCGCCCACGCGGCGGCCATCATCTGGACCTCGGCGTGGGCCGCGGGCGCGGCGGTGACGATCCCGGTCCCGCTCAGCGCGAGGACCACTCCGGTCAATAAGGCGGTGAGTCTCATGGCATTCCCTGGAGGTGGGGCTTGACGGTCTTGGAGAACGACCAGTTGTTGCTGGCGTCCCAGTTGATGGACCAGGTCATCGCGCCTCTGATTTCCGGGTACGCGCGCGGCGGCACGAAGGTCCCGCAGCCCGTCCGCTTGGCCAGGCAGTCGAGCGCCTGGTTGACGAGGGCCGGCGAGACGATGCCGCCGCCCGCGGCCCCCGGTCCGGCCGGCAGGCCCAGCGCCACCTGGTCGGGGCGCAGGCCGCTCTCGAGCTGGATGCAGGCCAGCGCGGTCATGAAGTTGACCGAGCCCTGCGAGTACGCCTGGGCCTGGTCGCAGCCGAGCATGGAGCCGGAGTTGTAGAACTGCGTGTGGACGACGGTGAGGATGTCCTTGATGGACAGGGCGAGCTTGAAGTACTCCATCCCGGTCGACTGCATGTCGATGGTCTGCGGGGCCATGGTGATGATCAGGCCGGCGCCCGCCTTGGCGCGCAGCGACCTTAGGGCCTGGGCCATGTAGGTGGCGTTGAGGCCGTTCTCCAGGTCGATGTCCACGCCGTCGAAGCCGTGGCTCTGCATGAGGGTGTACACGGAGTCGGCGAACTTCGTCGCCGCAGCCGCGCTCGCCACCTGCACGCGCCCGGCCTCGCCGCCGACGGACAGGATGACCTTCTTGCCGCGCTGGTGCAGGGCCTGGACGTCGGACTTGAACTGGGCGTCGGTGTAGCCGCCGACCGCCGTGGCGAGCCCCGGGTCGACCGCGAAGACGACCTCGCCCGCGGTGGCCGTGGCCTCGCCGAACGCGATCGCGACCAGGTCGTACTCGTTGGGCACGGCCGAGAGCTTGAGCTCCACGGCGGGGTTGACGAAGTTGTGCCAGTAGCCGGTGAGGAAGTGCTTGGGCAGCGTCCCTCCCGTGCAGCCCGGCGTGGTGAGGCTGGTGGGGTCGCTGACCGGGCCGTCGCCGGCGGCGTTCGACGCGTTGATCGTGATCGTGTAGGAGGTGCAGGCGGACAGGCCGCTGAGTGCGTGGGTGGTGCCGGTGACGGTGGCGACGAGTGCGCCGTTCAGCCGGATCTTGTAACCGGTGGCGCCGGGGACGGCGGGCCAGCTCAGCGTGGCGCCGGTGGAGGTAGAGCCGGTCACGGCGATCCCGGTGACCTTGCCCGGCACGCCGGTGCCGCAGCCGGTGGTGGTGGCCGTGACGGGCGCGCCGGCGGCCGACTCTCCGGCCGCGTTGTACGCCTTGACGGTGTACGTGTGGCTTTCACAGGTCCCGAGCCCGCCGATGGTCGCGGTGGTGCCCGTGACAGTGGCCTTGACAGAAGTGCCCTCGTAGACGCGGTAGCCGGTCACCGTGCCCGAGGACGCTCCCCAGTTGAGAGTGATGGCGTTGGCCGTGGAGGTGGCGGAGGCGGCGCCGGGCCGGCCGGGGACCTCGGCGGACGAGCCGCCGCACGAGGCGCCGTTCAGCGTGCAGCCGGTGATGCCGGGGAAGTTGCCTGGGCTGCCGTTGAAGCCGAAGCTCGCGCTGGCGCCCGCCGCGAGCGTGGGGGCCCAGCCGGGATTGGTGAACGTGTAGTGCTGGCCGTTCCTCGACATGACCGCGTCCCACGCGGACGGGATCGAGAACCCGGCGGGGACGTCGAACTGGACGTTCCAGCCCGACATGGTCGTGGTGGTGCCGTTGGTGACGGTGACCTTGCCCTCGAATCCCGAGCCCCAGTCGGCGACCTTGACGAAGGTCGCGGTGGCCGCGGCGGCGTGGGCCGGCAGGGCGGTCACGGTGAGGGCGAGGGTGGCGAGCGCAAGGACGATCGCGCGAAGTCTCACGGGTTCTTCCTTTGGGGGGTGGCGTGCCGTACGGCTCGCGCCGGGGGGTGAGAGCGCAAGCCGTACGGCACGGCCCGTGGAGGTGAGACACGGGCCTTCGGGGGGTGTCGGCGCGGACCGGTGGTTGGGGGTGCCTTGCTGAGGCAGTCAGATCTTGTCCGATGGGCGATTACTGTTAGGAAAGTTTCCTAAGAGTTGTCGCGATCGTAGCCTTGACACCCCGTGCTTACAAGACCCAATCCCGCCACACCCGACAAACCGGCTATTTCTATACGTTGCAACTTATAAGCCAATTAGTGATGAGCCGGAAACGTTCCTGCTGCGGTCCGGGCAGGTCGACGCCGCATGCGACGTGTGGCGGCCGAGCGCCATGCCGGGGGACACCATGTCGATGCGGGAGCTGGCCGGCCTCATGGAGGAGGCGGGCAGGGACGACGAGGCGGAGCCGGCCTTGCGCGAGGCGGTCGACGACGGCAACGAGTTCGCCGCGCTGGCGTTGTCGGAGCTGCTGCGCGGCACCGAGCGCGCGGACCAGGCCGACACGGTCCTGCAGGAGTTCCGGCCCTCCAGGCCCGTACCCAGGGAGGTCTAGGAAGGCTCTCCTGGCATCGGGATCAGGGCCTCGGTCAGCGGTTTCCTGGCCAGGTCCGGGACTTCTGCGCCGTCCGCGGCGCACCCGACGGGGAACAGGATGTGGCCGGGCGCTCGCAGATCTCGCTGAGGAACGCCATCGGGTGGCGGTCCATGAGCCGGCAGAACTCCGCACCCCGCCGGACCATCTCCTCGGGGTCGTGGCGCTCGGGCGTGTAGGAAACGAAAAGGGTACTGGTGCTCCATAGGACCCGAAGTCTCGGCCTCAATGGCGACGATGACAACCACCATCGACGCGACTGATCTCGCTCAGAGCTGGGCCAGGGTGATGATCCCGGCGGCGATGAGGGCCACCGCCCACATGCGGTCCACGTTGAACCAGGCGCGGCGCAGGACCGTCAGGCCGGCCAGCTTGTAGACGAGCACCGCGACGAGCCCGGCGACCAGGAACATGGCCAGCGTGTGGAAGGCCGCCACGCCCAGTCCTCCCGACACGGCGTGGCCCGCGTGGCCTTCCGCGGTCATGCCGGTGAAGATCGGGAGGAGCATCAGTCCCGCCCCATGGGCCGAGGACATGAGAAACGACCAGCCGGCCAGCTGCCAGAGCGACAGGCGCATGCCCACCCAGCGGAAGTGACGGGTCGAGAGCAGGCGCCACAGGCCGAAGGCCACCAGGACCACCCCGCCGGTCACCGAGAGCACGGTCCCGGTGACCAGGGAGCCGGTGGCGGCCACCACGAGGGCCACCAGGGCCACGGACGCCAGGTGGCCCAGGGCGATCGGCGGGATCGACTGCAGCAGCCGGTCCATGCTGCGTTCCTGCAGGCCGCGGGCCACCGCGAAGAGCCAGCCCATGGCGGGGTTCAGGCCGTGGAAGGCTCCCAGCAGGAGCACCGCGGTGAGGGTCACGGGAAGCAGTACGAGTCGGAGGAGGCGTCCCCGCCCTGCAGGCGCACCTGGTGGGGGCGCAGGCCGCGGAAGTCGTCGCCGTACGGGAAGAAACGCTCGTCGAAGGTGAACGCGGCCGTGTCGACCTTGGCCATCCAGGCGCCGACGCCGTCGGGATAGAACTGGTCGTCCCAGGAGCCGTACAGGGAGTTGGTGAGGTAGACGCGGCGGCCGTCGCGGCTGACCTCGACCATCTGCGGCCCGCCGCGCAGCGCGAGATCGGGCCTGGCCGGGTGCGGTGCCTGCCCGATGATGCCGCCGATCCGGAGCGAGCCCAGCTCCACCGGCTTGTACGGATCCGACACGTCGTACTGCTTGAGCTCGCCGGTGCCCCAGCAGGAGACGTACAGGCGCTGGTCGTCCACCGACAGGGCGATGTCGGTCACCAGCGGCGGCACCGCCCCGAACGGCTGCAGGACGGGCGGCAGGTGGTCGGCGCCGGCCGGTTCCGCGGGGATGGAGATGACCTTGCGCGCCTGCCAGCGCCCGTCCTCGTGGAACCAGAGCCAGACCGACGCCGACAGGTCCGCGACGCTGGTGACCACGCCGGCGAAGCCGTACAGGCGGGTGGGGTCGTGGGCCGGGCGCAGCTCCAGCGCCATCTGGTGCTCGTCGCCGAGGTCGACCTCCTGGACGTGCGTACGCTTGCGGAGGTCCCAGAAGTGCAGCTTGTGGCCGTATTTCCGGCCGAGCAGCAACTCACCGACCACCCCGTCCTCGACCATCGACGGCGTGCCCCACTCCGAGGTCACCAGCACGTCGTGGTTGATGTGCCACCAGAAGTCGTAGGCCAGGTACTGCGGTCCCCTGTCCACCTCCCACTGCCCGGTCACCTCGAACGTGGTGTGGTCGAGGACCGCGATGCCCCCTGGCCCGTCCCGGCCGTCCGCGCCGCCGAGCGCCGACACGTACAGGCCGTCGGGGCCGCAGTGGACGGTGTGCGGGCGCGAGTAGCCGGCGCGGCGGGCGAGCGTCTCCGGTTCGATGACTTTGACCAGCTCCGGACTGATCCGGTCCTTGGTGTCGTAGATGTGGATGCGCGAGGAGCGCAGCCCGGGGACGACGAGGTAGCGCCGCTCGACGTGCGGGTGCGGCGCGCTGGGGCACAGGGCGCTGCTGCAGGCGTTCCAGCCGAAGTGGTGCAACTCGTCGCCGGTGCCCGGCAGGTCCGTCCAGCCGGCCACCGTGCCGTAGCCTGGCGAGGCCGGATCGGTGTCGATCACAGCCAGTGCGTCCGGCCGCGTAGCCGTCCGGTCGAAGGCGGCGACGTACGCGAGCCGCTCGGAAGCCGCCTGCGCCGCGTCCCGGGGAGAGGGGTAGAACGTGGGATCTGGAGTCCAGAGAGTCATCTCTCCACGTATAGCCCGATTCCCGATCCGGTCAATAGGTATTGTTCCCGCGATACCGTCATGGGTCAGGAGTTTTACCCCACGAGCAGGCGGCGTCCAGTACGCCGGCGCGGTGCCCGAGCGCAGGTCGTGGTGGCCCAGCCGCTCGCTTTCTGGGCGAAACCGGCCACAGCTTCACTCGACTGAAAGAAAGGTTCAAGGCTCTGCTGATTTGGTTGGGAACAGATGGAGCGTGTCAAAAGAGGCAGTCGCATCATCTCGCCTCGGGTACGGTAAGCCACCGGCGTGCTTCCCAGGACGACGGGATGCCGCCAGGGTTACAGCGAGCGGTCCATCTGGAAAGCCTGGTCCCCCGAAGCCCGGGTAGACGCTGATCGTCGGCCAATCTGCGGAGCAGCCTTGAACCATCCTCAGGTCACCCTCCCACGCCTCACCGCGCTCGCCCGGCAGGCGGCTCCCAAGCTGCTCGAAGGCGTCGTCGCACCGCTGGCGGTGTTCTACCTCGCCATGGTCGTCCTCGGATTCAAGTGGGCGCTCTTCGCCACCGTCGCCTGGGTCTACTTCGGCGTCGCCTGGCGGCTGGTCAAGCGGGTCAAGGTGCCCGCCACCATGTGGCTGGCCGCGTTCGCGATCACCATCAGGGCCGTCGTGGCCTTCTGGACCGGCACGTGGATGTGGTTCTTCATCCAGCCGGAGATGGGCACGATCTGCATCAGCATGGTCTTCCTCGCGTCGGTCCGGCTGAACCGGCCGCTCGTGCAGAAGCTCACGCTCGACTACATCCATCTGCCGTCGGCGGTGCTCAAGCACGAGCGGGTCCGCAGGTTCTTCGCCAGGATCACGCTGCTGTGGGCGTTCGTCCTGCTGATGAACTCCACCCTGAGCATCTTCCTGGCGGTCTACGAGTCGCTGGCCGGGTCGCTGGGCACGTTCATGCTGCTGCGGACCTCAGGGGTGGCTGTGATCAGCGGTCTGGCGATCGCCATCTCGATCATCGGCTTCAAGCGCCTCCTGCGCCGGCTGCACGTCGCCCACACCTGAGCCCACACCCGCGCGCACACCCCCGCCCACGCCTGACCGCTCGGCCAGCAGGAACGCCCCGCACATCCCCATGACGAGGCCGGTCAGCATGCCGAACAGGTCCACGAGCCGCACCGCGCCCGAGATCGCGCCGAGTTGGTCAACGGTGGCCGCGGTGATCGTGCTGTAGAAGCCGAAGCCGAACATCGAGCCAGAACCGAGCCAGGCCACGACGAGCGGCCGCCAGAAGGGCCCGCGCCCGCGCCGGCTGACGAGGGCGACGAGCGCGGCGGCGCCCGCGATGGCGAGCACGCCCTTGAACCCGTTCTGGATGCCGGCCGTGAGGCTCGTGGCGGCGGGGACCCCGGCGGTGCCGCCGGCCGCCCAGTAGATCCTGACCCCGCCGACCAGCGCGGCCACCAGGAACGCGCCGCGGGCCACGACCGTCTGGAACGACCTGGTGGGGCTGGCGAAGGCGTGATCGACCCGCGTGGTGAAGACTCCCGGCCACCGCTCCCTGGCGTGGAGCGCGAAGACCGTCATGAGGCCGACGCCCTGAACGATGAAGCCGCCGTAGACCATGAGGTAGACCCACGGCTGGATGGGCCCGGCCGCGGCGCTGAACAGCGTGGGCCCGTACACCAGCGTGGACAGCGGCAGCGTCACCACGATCTCCGACAGCAGCCCGATGCCCACCCACAGGGGCAGCAGGACGAGCCAGGCGGGCAGGCGCATGCTCAGCCGGGTGGTCAGTGCCAGCGTCAGCGCCAGGCCCACGGCCTCCATGCCGAAGGTCGCCGCGTTGGCCCCGATCATCGCCGGGTCGCTCATCAGCGCGGGATCGTCCACCCCGACGGAGCTTCCGGTGAGCCAGAGGATCTTCAAGGTGAGATAGGGCAGCATCGCGGCGGCCGTGACGATCGCGGCGGTGACGCGGCCTATCCCCGCTCTTTGTCGTGTCATGCTCCCGAGCGTCGCGCGTCCGGCCGCCGGTTCACTCCCGAGTGAAGGGGATCCTCCTCCCCCGTGAGAGGGAGGGTGACGGCCAGCTCGAAGCCGTCGCCCGCGGGTCCCGCGGTCAGCGTGCCGCCCGCGAGGCGTACGCGCTCGCGCAGGCCCGCCAGCCCCAGGCCGCCGGACAACGCCGTCGGGCGGGAGCGCGGCGGCCCGTTGCGCACGGCCACGCGGTACGGCGAGACCGAGACCTGCACGGCGGCGCCGGGCGCGTGCTTGGCGGCGTTGGTGATCCCTTCCTGCACCACGGCGCGGGCCAGGCCGGGCACCGGTCCCGGCGCCAGATCCAGGGTGATCGACATGCCGGAGTCCCTGGCCCGCCACACCAGCTCGGCCACGTCGCCATCCACGGGCCCCACCACGGGCTCGTCCACGGGGGACAGCGGCGGCGGGTCGGAGTCCTCGCGCAGCAGCCCGATGATGTGCCGCAGCCGCTCGGTGGCGTCCGCCGCCGCCAGCCGCAGCTCTCCCGCCGCCTTGACCTGCGCCGGGTCGAGTCCTGGAGCCAGCTCCAGCCCCGCCGCCCGGACCGCGATCAGGGCCAGGTCGTGGCCGAGCGAGTCGTGCATGTCCCGCGCGATCCTGGCCCGCTCGCGCAGCCTGGCCTGCGCCGCGACCGACAGCCTGGTCTGCCGCCGCTGCTGCAGCAGCCTGCGCCTGAGCAGCCCGAGCAGGTACGGCACCAGATACGTGCCGACGAGCGCGGTGACCATGGACACCCACAGGGCCAGGTCGCCGCCCATGACCAGCACCACGCTCACGCCCACGCACGTGACCAGGCAGAACGCCGCCGGCGCCGGCCACACCCGGCTCAGCCGCCGGCCGGTGAGATAGGCGTACCAGATGATGAACGGCGAGGTCGGCAACAGCGGGAAGATCTTGACACCCTGCCTGGGCAGCAGCCAGCTCAGGTCCACCGTGGCGAACCCCTCGGTGAACCGCCACGGACCGAGCGGCAGCAGCAGCACCAGCGCGGCCAGCGGGTAGGGCCGGCCGACGAGCACCGCCGCCGCGGCGAGCACGACCCTGGGCGCGGTCACCATGCCGAACGCGGCCGGGTCCTTGAACGGGTCGGGGCCCATCGCGGCGATGAAGACGCCGAGCGCGATCCAGAGCAGCAGGTCGTAGACCACCTGGCGGCGGCTCTCCCGGCGAAGACGGCGCAGATGCCTCACCGCACCGACGTTATCCGCCGCCGGGAGGAGGACGGCACCGTCCGAAGGCAGGAGACGACCCTGACGAAAGTAAGGGTGGGGCGGCGACCACTGTCCAGGTAGTGCTAGCCCCACCTCGAAAGCGCCTACCTCCACTCCTGCTTCCGCCTGCGGAAGCCGGTTTGATCGATGGTGTCACCAGGAGGTCGGAGCCATGACCCCGACGAAAGTCGGGGGTACTGCGTGCCGATCGTCCGATGTGCCGTGACCTGCGGAGTTTCTACCTTCATGGGGAACCGGCCCTGAACCACCTCGGGGATGGGTCCGCGTTCGACCGGGGGCATCCCGGATGTCCCCGGCCGCCTCACACCGACACGCTGTGTGAGTGCCCTAATCGATCGGAGTACACGCTTATGTCGCACGCCATTCTCAACATGGTCCAACAGGCCATGTCGTCACCGTGGTTGTACGTGGCGCTGTTCGCTCTGGCACTGCTCGACGGGTTCTTTCCGATCGTGCCTGCCGAGACGTCGGTGATCACGGCCGGGGTCTTCGCCGCGACCGGCGAGACGAACCTGGCCCTGGTCATCGTGGTCGCGGCACTCGGCGCGTTCGCGGGGGACCACATCTCTTACCTGATCGGCAACAAGACGGGACGCCGGCTCCGTGACAAGAAGGCGTTCGTCTGGGCGCGGAACGCGCTCGCCGAGCGGGGCGGGCTCGTGCTGGTCGTGGCCAGGTACATCCCCGGAGGGCGTACCGCGACCACGCTGACCATGGGCGCCGTACGCCATCCGCTGCGCTCGTTCACGTTCTTCGACGCGATCGCGGCGATCTCGTGGGGGGTGTACTCCGGGCTGATCGGCTTCTTCGGCGGCATGGCCTTCGAGAACGACCCGATCAAGGGCCTGCTGCTCGGCCTGGGTATCGCGCTGTCCGTCACGGCGATCGTCGAGATCGTGCGATGGGTCAGGAAGCGGCGCGCCATCCAGGCTTCCCCCGAAGGTCTTCCCGCGGACACGTCCGTTTGACATTTCCCGGTAACCATCTGTCTGAAAGGAGTGCGAAATGACTGTGCTGGCCGCGGCGATCGCCCTGGTCGGTTCGCTGTTCTTCGCGCTCGGAGCCGCCCTCCAGCAGTTCGAGGCAGCCGGCACCGCCAATCCTGGGCTGCTCGCCCTGCTGCGGAGACCGCGCTGGCTGATCGGCGGCGCGTCCATCCTGACGGGTGGCGGCCTGCACATCGTCGCACTCGGGCTCGGCCCGCTGACCGTGGTCCAGCCCATGGGCGTGGCGAGCCTGCTCTTCGCCCTGCCCATCGCGGCCACGCTGCACGGGCGCAGGCCCTCCCGCGCGGAGCTGGGCGCGGCCGGGGTGGTGGCGGCCGGGCTGATCATCCTGGTGCTGCTGGTCCCCGAGTCCGACGGCCCCACCCATCTGGGCCCGCAGGGCGTCCTCACCCTGCTCGGGGTGGCGGGCATCGCCGCGGTGCTGCTGTGGGCCGGCTCGAAGGCGGCCTCGCCTGCGGGCCGGTCGGCGCTGCTGGCGACCAGCTCCGGCGTGCTGTACGGCGCCACCGCCACGCTCATGCGCGTGCTGGTGGACGGGGGATGGAACTGGTGGTACCTGCTGGCGCTGCCGGTCCCCGCGCTGCTGGCGCTGATGATGCTGCAGCGGGCCTACGCCGCCGGGCACTTCGGCGTCTCGTTCGCCTCGCTGCAGATCGCCGACCCGCTGACCGCGGTGGCGTTCGGGGCGCTGCTGCTCGGTGAGCCGCTGCCGACGGGGATCGCCCCCTTCGCGGCCGCCGCGCTGACCGCCGCGGGCACCGTCGCCCTGGCGCGGACCAGCCCGCTGGAGGCGCGCATCGACGCAGCCTGAGCTTTCGCGATCACTTGCTCCCTACTCGATGTTCCCCGTTCTCTCGCCGGTCCTCCCCTGGCCGGTTTCCCTTGAAAATCTGGAGTCACCGTCATGGCCATGCCTCTGCACACCGTTTCCGACGTCGCCGGCCTCGCCCCCGTCCCGGAGCGGCCCCGCCGGATCCTGATCTCGTCCGATACCTATCCCCCCGACGTGAACGGCGCCGCGTACTTCACCCATCGCCTGGCCACCGGGCTGGCCGCGCGCGGCAACGAGGTGCACGTCGTGTGCCAGTCGGAGGCCGGCCCCGCAAGCACCGACATGGTCGACGGCGTGGTCGTGCACCGGCTGCGCTCCGCGCCGCTGCTGGTCCACCCCACCATGCGGGTCACCGTACCGACGCGGCTCGACCGGCTGGTCGCCGCCGTCGGCCCCGACGTGCTGCACACCCAGGGCCACTTCGTGGTCGGCCGGGCCGCCATCGGCGCCGCCCGCCGCGCCGGGGTGCCGATCGTCGCCACCAACCACTTCATGCCGGACAACCTCTTCCAGTTCGGCCACATCCCCGAGCGGCTGCGGACGAAGGCGGGCAAGCTGGCCTGGCGCGACTTCAGCCGGATCTTCAGGCGGGCCGACCACATCACCACGCCCACCCCGCTGGCCGCCAGGCTGCTGGCCGACCAGGGCTTCGGCCGTGACGTGGAGGCGGTGTCCTGCGGGATCGACCTGACCAGGTTCCACCCGCACGCCGAGCCGAAGGCATGGGCGCGCAAGATGTTCGACCTGCCCGACCGGCCCACGGCGCTGTTCGTCGGCCGCCTGGACGAGGAGAAGCGCCTGGACGAGCTGGTCCGCGCCCTGCCGCTCGTGCTCAACGAGACCGACGCCCAGGTGGCGTTCGTGGGCAAGGGCAACCAGCGGGCCGAGCTGGAGCGGCTGGCCAGGCGCATCGGGGTGGCCGAGCGGGTGTTCTTCCTCGGGTTCGTGCCCGACGAGAGCATGCCGCAGGCGTACGCCGCCGCCGACGTGTTCGCCATGCCGGGCGTCGCCGAACTGCAGAGCATCGCCACGCTGGAGGCCATGGCCACCGGGCTGCCCGTGGTGGCCGCGGACGCGATGGCGCTGCCGCACCTGGTGAACGGCAACGGGTACCTGTTCCAGCCGGGCGACGTGATCGGCCTGGCCAGGCACCTGACCGCCGTGCTCACCGACGACGACCTGCGGGCCGGGCTGGGCAGGACCAGCAGGGAGCTGGCGCTCACCCACGACGACCAGTCCTCGCTCGCCAGGTTCGAGCGCATCTACGACGAGGTGGCCCGATGACCCTTCGGCGGAGCGTCTGGGTGACCGTGATCGGCGCCCTGACCGCCATGGGCGCGCTGGCGTACGCGCAGTTCGCCCTGCCCGCCCAGCCGCTGATCAGCGACTACGCGTTGGTCTCCGGGGGGCTGGTGCCCGTACTGGCCGGCATGCTGGCACTCGCGGGGGCGTGCCTGTCGCTGGCCTACGGGCTCGCCCGGAGCGAGCCTGCGCGCAGCGCGGCCACGAGGGTGCTGCTGCTGGCCGGGGCCGCGGGACTGATGCTGAGCGCGGTCTTCCCCACCGATCCCGGCATGTCGGACGTCGGCACGATGTCCGGCGAGATCCACCGCTGGGCGTCGGCGGTCGTCTTCACGACGCTGCCGGTCGCCGGCTGGTCGCTGGCCAGGGGGCGGGCGACGGCGGCCCGGTGGAACGCGGTCAAGGCGGTCAGCATGACGTCGGCGCTGGCGCTGGCGGCCTACCTGGCGGCGCACCCGGCGTCCATCACCTCACCGCTGATCGACGGCGCGGCCTACTACGGGCTGCTGGAGCGGGCCGTCGTGCTGGCCGAGATCGTGCTCGTCACCCTCATGGCACTGGCCTTCGCCAAGGGAAGGCCGGCCACGCGGACTCAGGCGGCACCCGCGGAGCCCACGCGGGCGGGCGGCGCGGCGGGAAACGGCGAGGCGGGCCCACGGGAGAGGCTCGCGGCGTGACCCCGCACGCACATTTCGAGCGGCGACGAAGGGACCTCGTCCTAACGTGAGGCCATGCTCATCACCCGCCACGCCGCCGCCCAGGCGGTGCTCGCCGACACGAGGTACGTGCCGCCACCTGTACGTCAGGACGCCGCAGAGGCGACGCTCGCCTGGCTGCGCGCGCACGTGTCACGGTTCGCGGCCGGCGAGACCCACGCCCGGCGCCGCCGCCGGCTGACCGAGCGGCTGGCCAGGCTGGACCCCGCGGAACTGCGCACCGCCGCACTGGCCATGACCCTGGAGCGGGACGGCGAGTGGCGAGGCGTGCCGACGGCCGCGCTCGGCGCCGCGCTCGGCGTACGCGACACGAGCGCCGTCCCCGCCGCCGCGGCCGGATACCTGTCGGGCGAGGAGAGCTCGCAGGCCGACGCCGCCGTGGCCGCGCTGCTCGCCCAGGCCGATCTCCCCGCGATCACCCTGCTGCTGCAGGGGCACGCCGCCACGGAGGCCCTCGTCGAGACCGCGCTCGGGCACGCCCGCCCTGGCGACGACGTCGACGCGCTCCTGCACGAGACGCTCAGGCAGGACCCGCCGCTCAAGGCCACCCGCAGGCTCGACACCCGGACGGGCGACGAGGTCACGATCGACCTGGTGTCCGTCAACCGGGACCCGGACGTGTTCGCCGCACCCGACCGGTTCGACCTCTCCCGCGACCCCGCCCCGCACCTCACCTTCGGGTACGGCGTGCGCCCCTGCCCCGCACCCGCCCACGCGCTCGCCCTGGCCGCCGGTGTGCTCACGGCCCTGCTCGGCGGCGGCCGATGAGCTTCCGCGACCTGCACCGCCCCGGCGACCCGCTGCTGCTGCCGAACGCCTGGGACTACGGCTCGGCCGCCGTACTGGCCGCGCACGGATTCGCGGCGATCGGCACGACCAGCCTCGGCGTGGCCGCCGCGTACGGCAAGCCGGACGCGGCAGGCGCGACCAGGGCGGAGACGATCGAGCTGGCCGAGACGATCAGGGAGCTCGGCGTCATGGTCACCGTGGACATCGAGGGCGGCTTCAGCGACGACCCCGCCGAGGTGTCCGATCTGGTGGCGGGCCTCGCCGCGCTCGGCGTCGCCGGGGTCAACCTGGAGGACGGGCGTCCCGACGGCACACTGCGGCCGATCGAGCTGCACCAGCGGATCATCGAAGCCGCCGGGGGGCACGGCGTGTTCGTCAACGCCCGTACGGACACGTGCTGGCTGGGCACCGGGGACACGCTGGCGCGGGTGCGCGCGTACGGGCACGCCGACGGGGTCTTCGTGCCCGGATTGAACGATCTCGGGGAGATCGCCCGTGTGGTCGCGACCACGCCACTGCCCCTCAACGTCCTCTACCAGCCGGACGGCCCCACCCTGGACCAGCTCGCGGGGGCCGGTGTGGCCAGGGTGAGCACCGGATCGCTGCTGTACCGCGCCGCGCTCCAGGGGGCGCTGGCGACGGCGCTCGGCGTACGCGGCGAACCGGCGCCGCACGTGCCGTCCTACGCGGAGATCACCGCGCTCCTGCCGCAGAACGAACCCTGACATGCCCGGCGAAACGACCGCGTTCCCGATCGAACCGCGATAATCAAACCATGCGCTTCCAGATCCTCGGGCCCACCAACGCGCTGGGCGAGGACGGTGAGCCGGTCGCGCTCGGCGGTCCGCGCGTGCGCGCCCTGCTGACCCTGCTCGCCCTGCACGCCGGCCGCGTCGTCGGCGCGGAGCAGCTCGTGGACGGCGTCTACGGCGCCCGGCCCCCCGAGGGCGTGGCCAACGCCCTGCAGTCACAGGTGTCCAGGCTGCGCCGGGCCCTGGGCCGGGACCTGGTCGAGTTCCACCCGGCGGGATACCGGCTGGTTGCGGAGCCGCAGGACGTGGACGCGCACCGGTTCGAGCTGCTGACGCGGTCCGGCCGGCAGGCGCTGACCGGCGGCGACCCCGACCGGGCGGCCACGCTGCTGCGCGAGGCGCTGACGTTGTGGCGGGGCGCGCCGCTGGCCGACGCGCCGCACGCCGAGGCGGCCGCGGCCGCGCTGGAGGAGCTGCGGCTGGCCGCGACGGAGGACCGCGTACAGGCCGACCTGGACCTGGGCAGGCACCGCGAGCTGGTCGCCGAGCTGCGCCAGCTCGCCACCGCTCACCCGCTGCGCGAGCGGCTGAGGGCCCAGCTCATGCGCGCGCTCTACGGCAGCGGCCGCCAGGCCGAGGCGCTTACCGTCTACGACGAGGCCAGGAAGCTCCTGGACGATGAGCTGGGCGTCGAGCCGGGCACCGAGCTGGCCGCCGCGCACCTGGCCGTGCTCAGGGCCGACCCCGCTCTGGGCGCGCCCGCCGCGCCGGCGACCGAGCGCAGACAGGGGTTACGCGCCCAGCTCACCAGCTTCGTCGGCCGCGCCGAGGAGCTGGCGCAGGTCAGCCGGCGGCTGGCGGAGAGCCGGCTGGTCACGCTGATCGGGCCGGGCGGCGCGGGCAAGACCCGGCTCGCGATCGAGGCGGCCGAGCAGGCGACGGGCGACGTCTGCTTCGTGCCGCTCGCGCCGGTCGCCGACGGCACCGACGTGCCCAGGGCGGTGCTGGCCGCGCTCGACATCCGCGACACGCTGCTGCACGCCCCCGAGCGGCCCGCCGTGGACCAGGTCACCCGGCTGCTCACCGCGCTGGCCGACCGCAGAATGCTCATGATCCTGGACAACTGCGAGCACCTCATCGCGGCCACGGCCGAGCTGACGGACCTGCTGCTCGCGTCCTGCCCGGGGTTGCGCGTGCTGGTGACGGGACGCGAGGCGCTGGGCATCACCGGCGAGTCGATCCTGCCGGTCGCGCCGCTGCGCCTGCCGCCGTCGGAGACTGACGACCCGCTCGCCTACCCGGCCGTCCGGCTGTTCGCCGACCGCGCCGCCGCCGTCGACCAGGGCTTCACCCTCGACTCCGGCAACTCCGCGCAGGTCGTACGCATCTGCCGGGCGCTCGACGGGCTGCCGCTGGCCATCGAGCTGGCCGCGGCGCGGCTGCGCACGCTGTCGGTGTCCGACGTGGCGGCGCGGCTGGACGACCGGTTCAGGCTGCTGACGCGCGGCAGCCGTACGGCGCTGCCCCGGCACCAGACCTTGCGCGCGGTCGTCGCGTGGAGCTGGGACCTGCTGGACGAGAGCGAGCAGCGGATGGCCGCGCGGCTGACCGTGTTCGTGGGCGGGGCGCGGCCGGAGGCGGCCGAGCGGGTCTGCGGGCTGCCTGAGGAGGTGCTGTTCTCGCTGGCCGAGAAGTCGCTGGTGGAGGTCGTCGACGGCCGTTACCGGATGCTCGACACGATCCGGGCGTACTGCGCGGAGCGGCAGGCGGAGTCCGGCGAGGTGGCCGCGATCCGCGATGCGCACGCCGCCTACTATCTCGACCTGGTCGTCGCGGCCGACGCCCGGCTGCGCACCAGGGAGCAGTTGGAGTGGCTGGCCAGGCTCGACGAGGAGAGCGACGACGTCAACGCGGCGGTGCGCTGGGCGACCGAATCCGGGCAGCTGGAGCTGGGGTTGCGGCTGCTGGCCCACAGCGCCTGCTACTGGTACATGCGCGGCCACCGCGTCACCAGCGCCAACCTGGCCGCCGCACTGCTGGCCGAGCTCGGCGACGCCCGCCCCGAGGGCATGGCGGAGGAGTACGCCATGGCCGTGCTCATCACCGCGTGGTCGGGAGACCGCGACGGCCTGCTCCTCTACCGGCTGGCGGAGGTGCGGCAGCTGCTGCCGCTGAACTACCTGCCGGCGCGGGTGGAGTTCCTGATGTTGCTGCTGTCCATGTTCACCGGGCCGCCCGCCGACTTCGAGCTGATCTTCGAGGAGATCACGGGCGTCGTCCACCTGCTGCCGCCCTGGCAGGAGGCGCTGGCGTACAGCGGTACGGCGTTCGTGCTCCAGGTGCTCGGCCGGTTGACCGAGGCGGAGGCCCAGTTCGAGCGCAGCCTGGAGCTGTTCAAGTCGATCGGCGAGCGCTGGGGCACGGTGCTGGTGCTGTCCGGGCTCGGGGCGCTGCACCAGCTCCGGGGCGACTTCCCGACCGCGTACGCGCGGGCCGACGAGGCGTTGACGATCGCCCGTGAGCTGGACGCCAAGACGGAGATCGCCGAGGCCCTGTGCCGCCGGGGCGACGCCCTGCAATGCCTGGGGGACGCGGCCGGCGCGCGGGCGGACTACACGCTCGCGGCCGAGGTGTCGCACCGGAACGGCTCGGTGGAGACCATGGCCTGGGCCCATCTCGGCCTGGGCGAGGTGGCGCTGCGCCAAGGCGGGCCGGAGGAGGCGGAATCCATGCTGCTCCGGGCGCGCGAGGAGTGCCCCGTCGGCTGGTACAGCACCGAGCAGACCCACGCGCGCATCGAGGTCGCGCTGACGGAGGCCGGCCGGATGGTCAGCGAACGGTAGGTACGCCGTCAGCCGCCCTGTGGACAGTGGGCCGCATGAAGAACAAATGGTCCTGCCTGGCCATCGTCTGCCTGGCCAGTCTCCTGCTCTCGCTCGACCTCACCGTCCTGCACCTGGCCCTGCCCAGCCTGGTCACCGACCTCGGCGCCAACTCCACGCAGCTGCTCTGGATCGGCGACATCTACGGGTTCGCGCTGGCTGGCCTGCTCGTCACCATGGGCAACCTCGGGGATCGCATCGGCCGCAAGCGCCTCCTGCTGATCGGCGCGGTCGCGTTCGGCGCCGCCTCGGCCGTGACGGCGTACGCGCCCAACGCCGAGGCGCTGATCGCGGCCCGCGCGCTGCTCGGCGTGGCCGGCGCCACGATCATGCCCTCGACGCTGTCGATCGTCAGGAACGTCTTCACCGAACCCGGCGAGCGCACCGCGGCCATCGGCATCTGGAGCGGGATGAGCGCGGCCGGCTTCGCCGTGGGCCCGGTCTTCGGCGGCCTGCTGCTCGACCACTTCTGGTGGGGCTCGGTCTTCCTGATCAACGTGCCGATCATGGCGCTGGTGCTGGTGGGCGGCATCCTGCTGCTGCCCGAGTCGCGTAACCCGGACGCCGGCCGACTCGACCTGACCAGCGTCGTCCTGTCCTTCGGCGGGATCGTGACGGTCATCTACGCGATCAAGGAGGCCGCGCACAAGGGCTTGGAGCACGCGGACGTGCTGCTGTCAGGCGCGGCCGGGATCCTGCTGCTGGGGCTGTTCGTGTGGCGGCAGACGCGGCTGGCCGAGCCGCTGATCGACGTGCGGCTCTTCAGCAGGAGGGCCTTCAGCGCCTCCATTCTCACGAACATGCTGGCGATCTTCGCGATGTCCGCCATGATGCTGATGTTCGCCTGGTATCTGCAGCTCGTGCTCGGCTGGTCGCCGCTCCAGGCGGGGCTGGCCCAGCTGCCCGGCGGCCTGAGCGGCGCGGTGGGCGGCATCCTGGCCGCCAAGCTGGTGCAGTACATCGGCAGGAACGGCGTGGTCGCGCTCGGCCTGGCCATGAACGCGGGCTCGTTCCTCTACTACACCACGCTCGGCACCGAACTCAACTACCTCACGCTGCTGCCTGCCATGGTGATCGGCGGCATCGGCGTCGGGTTCGCGTTCACCGTCAACAACGACAACGTGCTGGCCACCGCGCCCGTCCAGCGGGCGGGGGCGGCGGCCGCGGTGTCGGAGACGGCCTTCGAGCTGGGCGGGGCGCTCGGCATCGCGATCCTGGGCACGGTGCTGAACAGCGCGTACCGCGCCAACCTGGTGCTGCCGGCAGGGGTTACCGGGGAGGCCGCGCAGGAGTCGATCGCCGGCGCCGTGGGCACGGCCTCGGCCCTGCCCGCCGGGCAGGCGGGTGAGCTCATGGTGGCGGCTCGGACGGCGTTCCTCGAAGGCGTGCACCTGACGTCGCTGGTGACGGCGGGGCTGCTGGCCGTGGTGGCGCTGCTCGCGCTGGTCGGGCTCCGCGGGGTGCCGAAGGTCATCCCGGAGGAGGTGCTGGCCCGCGCCCACTCCTGACGACCGCGCAGGTCACGCCGACGCAGGCTCCCGAACGTCCCCCACCGCCCCGGCGGAGAGCGGCTCCACCACCGGCCCGGTGGAGCGCGGTTCCCCCACCGCCCCGGTAGAGCGCCGTGCCGCCACCGGCCCGGCGGAGGGCCGGTCCCCCACCGCCTCGGCGGAGAGCTGCTCCACCACCGGCGCGGCAGGCAGCGGGCGGAGGGTGTGGCGCCTGGCGAGGACCAGGGCCGCGGCGGCTGCCGTCGCCGGCGGCGCGACGACGAACGCCGCCGACGGCCCGAAGTGATCGACGAGCTGGCCCGCCATCGAGGCACCCGCCGCCAGGCCGAGCCCGACGGCCCCGTTGAGCCAGGTGAACGCCTCGGTCCTGGCGCCCGCGGGGACGAGCCCGTCGATGAGGGTGTAGCCGGTGATCAGCACGGGGGCGATCACCAGGCCGGCGAGGGCGGCGGCGACGTACAGGATGGGGATCGAGCCGGCCAGGGTGAACGCGCTGGTGGCGGCGGCGAGCAGGGCCAAGCCGGCCACCAGGCGGTGCCGCGGACCCGACCGCCAGTGGGCGGCGCCGTAGAGCAGGCCGCCGAGCATGCTGGCACCCGAGAACACGGCGTAGACGGGTCCGGCCGTGGCGGGCTCACCGAGGCCGGCGGTGAGCGAGGTGACACCCACCTGAAGGCTCCCGAACACCGATCCCATGGCCAGGAACGCCACCGCCAGGACCGGCACCCCGCGCATCCGCGCCACCCCGCCGGGCTTCCGCCCACCGGCCGCCGCGTCTCCGCCGAGCGGCGCCGGCGCTCCCGTCCTGACCGCCGCGAACGTCACCGTCCCCAGCACGATCAGCACCAGCCCCGCAGTCAGCGCGGCGACCGGCGAGTACGCCGTGGACAACCCCACCAGCAGCACCGGCGCCAGCGTGAACGTCAACTCGTCGGTGATCGACTCGACCGCGAAGGCCGTGTTCAACCGCCCGGGACTCCCCAGCCGGTACGCCCACCGAGCCCGGACCATGGCCCCGACCTGCGGCGCCGAGAAGCCGGCCAGCGCGGACACGAGGACCAGCGACCAGGGCGCGGCATGCGCGGCGGCGAGCGCGAGCAGCGTGCCCAGGGCCAGCGCGTGCCCGGCGACCTGCGGCAGCAGCACTCTGGCCTGCCCGTGCCGATCGGCCAGGCGGCCGGACAAGGGGCCGCCGACGGCCTGCGACACGGCGGCCGCCGCGGCGGCGATCCCGGCGGCGCCGTACGAGCCGGTGGACCACTCCACCAGCAGCAGGATGCCCATCTGGGTCATCGCGAAAGGCAGGCGCGCGACCAGCGCGGGGGCCAGGAAGCGCCAGGCGCCGGGGGTGGCGAGCACGTGGAGGTAGGACTTCACGAGGTCTCCGTCCAGATCATGACGGAGAACCCCCGGGAAGGAGCACACCGTCGTGGTGGGCTTCGACCGGGGTTGACACCGACGCGAGGCCGGCCGCCGAGCGGTCTTTCAAAGGCATTCGAACAAGTCAAATGCGGCAAAAACCCATGCTATGTCATCCAGGGCGGCCGGGCGCGCGGGTTCAGGGGATCGGGTTGGTCGGGCAGGGCCGCTCGATCGTCGGGGACAGGTCGTCGAGCCGGGTGCCGATCATCCGCGCCAGCCGCTCGATGGTCTGGACGCCCGCCCCGTGGCCCGGCTGCTGGTCCGTCTGCACCGACAGCAGCAGATCGCGCCCCGGGCCCAGGATGCGGCCGTAGCTGGTGACGGCCCAGGTGTTGTGGATGAACGGCCGCGGCGTCCACCCGTTCTTGAGCGCCACGCGATCCCCCCGCCGGGCGGCGGCGCTGACGCCCCATGCCTGTTCCCGCATCACCTGTCCCATCAGGCCGAGCACCAGCCTCCGATCGGCGGCGCTCAACCCCTTGACCCCCTTGACCCCCTTGACCAGCACCTTCAGCAGCCGGATGCGGTCGGCCGGGCTGCTCTTGGTGCCGCCCCAGTAAATGCCGGGCCCCGGAGTGGTCTCCCTCAGCCCGGCCTTCCGATAGAAGGCGCTCATCGCGCCGCTCCCGCCGACCCGCGACCAGAGGGCGTCGGCCGCGCGGTTGTCGCTCTCCTTGATCATGCGCGTCGCCAGATCGAGCTCCTCCTCGTCCAGCCGGCCGGTACGGCGTTGCAGCAACGCGGCCACGATGTCCACCTTGGCCCCGCTGGCGGTGATGAGCTCGTGGTCGTGCTCCCCGTGCCCGAGTCTGATCCCGCTGGCCAGGTCCAGCGCGCCGTACACGATCCGGCCAGGGCGGTCGGCGGCGTACCGGGCGAGGTCGCGTTCGAGGCGGGCGCGGGCGGCGGCTCCGGCTCGCCTGTCAGGAAATTTCAGGACGCATCGCGCTACCTTGACCGGGGGCTTCACGACCGCGGGCACGACCGGCGCCCGCTCGGCACCGCATCCGGTCACGAGGGCCAGTCCGATCCAGGCCATCCTCTTCACGCGCCAACCCCCGTGAGCTCATCGGGGGTCCCCCGGTTGATGCCCGTCGAGCGCGCCCATCACACCCGGAACATCCCTGGTCAGACCTTCAGCACGACCTTTCCGACGGTACGCCGCCCGGCCAGGTCGGCGAGCGCCCTGCCGGCCTCGGACAGCGGATATTCCGCGCCGGCCAGCGGCCTGACCCGCCCGCTCGCGACGAGGCCGAGCAACTCGTCCATCTCGAGCCCGGCCGCGCCCCGCTCGGTCAGCACCGGCCTCAGCCAGAAGCCGGACACGCCCAGGTTGGCCGCCATGAGCCGGCCTGGATCCACCGCCGGCGTCGGCTCCCCGGACGAGGACCCGTAGGTCACCAGCCGCCCGAACCCGGCCAGCGCGCTCAACGCCGCCTCGAACACCGCCCCGCCCACCGCGTCCAGGACGACGTCCACGGGCCGGTCCTCGTTGGCCTCGATGATCCGCTCGGTGTAGCCGTCGGCCGCGCCGTCGACCGCCGTGTCCGCGCCGAGCTCCACGGCCAGCGAGCGCTTGTCCCGCGTGGACGCCGTGGCGATCACCCGTCCGGCGCCGAACTCTCTGGCCAGTTGCACGGCCAGGCTGCCCACGCCACCGGCCCCGGCGTTCACCACGACGCTCTCGCCCGGCCGCAGCCGCGCGGACGAGCGCAGCAGGTGCCACGCGGTCAGCCCCTGCACCAGCAGCGCGAGCGCCTCGCCCGGCCCCAGCCGGTCGGGGACGCTCACCAGGTCGCCGGCGTCGAGCACGGCCTTGGAGGCGTATCCGTTGGCGGTGAACCCCATCACCCGCCGCCCGTCGGGCGTCCGCCCGATCACCTCGCCCCCGGGGATGTACGGCAGGCCGCCGGGCTGCTCGTAGTCCCCGGCGATCTGCCTGATGTCGGCGAAGTTGACCCCGGCCGCCTCGACGTCGATCAGCACCTGGCCCGGGCCCACCACCGGATCGGGCACCTCGGCCGCTTCGAGCACCTCGGGCCCGCCGTACCTGGCGAACTGGATGGCACGCATGTATCCCCCCTGGCCAGAGTAGCCGGTCAGAGGTGCTCGGCCAGGAATTCGGCGGTCGCGGCCACGGCCTGGCTGACGTACGGCTCGCGGTCGTAGAGGTCGACGTGCTGTTTGGCGTCGACCCAGACGAGCCGCTTCGGCTGGTCGAGCCGCTTGAACGCCTCCTCGGCCCCCTCCGGCGAGCAGAACCGGTCGACGAGCCCGTGGACGATGAGCGCCGGTTTGGGCGACAGGAAGTCCGCCCCCATCATGTTGTCCATCGTGATCAGCTCACGCACGCCGGCCCTGGTCACCCGGTTCGCCCAGTGCGGCGAGGCTCCGCGCTCGGTGCCGTAGTACGCGTTCGGCTCGTCCCCCGGCATGGCGGCCTCCCCCTCCCGGGCCACCGCCGGGACGTACTCGACGGGCCCGCCCCGGTCCTGCCGCTCCCGCACCTCGGTGAGCGCGGCCAGCGCGGCCTGGTAGTCCATCCCGGACCGCATCGCGTACGGGTTGTTGTACGCCCCGGCAATGCCCGCAAATACCCGCACACGAGGATCAAAAGCAGCAAATTTCAGGGCATATCCGCCGCCGAGACAGACCCCGATCGCCCCGATCCGCTCCGGATCCACCTCGGGCCGCGACCGCAGGAACGACACCGCCGCCCCCAGGTCACGCAGCTTGCCCTGCGGATCCTCCTCGAAGCGCGGCTCACCCTCAGACTCGCCCCAGTTGCGGTGGTCGAAGGCGAGCGTGACGTATCCCCGCTCGGTCAGCCGCTCCGCGTACCGCCCCGTGACTTGGTCGCGCACCCCGGTGAACGGCCCCGTGAACACCAGCCCGGGACACGGCTCCCCGCCCTCCGGCACCCGCAGGTCCCCGGCCAGCGTGAGGCCGTCCGCGACGAACTCAACTCTCATATGCCCCAGTGTGCGTCATGAGTCGAACCCGAGCCCCATCCGGTCGAGCGCACGCAGCCACAGGTTGCGCCTGCCCTGGTGCCGGTCGGCCTGGGCGATCGACCACCGGGTGAACTGGATGACCCCGGAGCGCACCGGCTCGGGCGGGAACGGGATCGGCTTCTCCTTGACCATCCGCAGCCCGGTCCGCTCGGTACGCTCGCCGGACAGCAGGTCGAGCATGACGTTCGCGCCGAACCTGGTGGCCCCGACGCCCATGCCGGTGAATCCGGCGGCGTAGGCCAGCCGCCCGCCGTGCGCCTGGCCGTAGAAGGCGCTGAACCGGCTGCACGTGTCGATCACGCCACCCCACCTGTGAGTGAAGCGCACCCCGGTGAGCTGCGGGAACGTGTCGTAGAAGTGCTCGGCGAGCGTGACGAACGTCTCGTCGCGCTGGTCGTACTCCGGCTTGAGCAGGCCGCCGTTGTAGTAGACGGCGTCGTAGCCGCCCCACAGGATCCGGTTGTCGTCGGTGAGCCGGTAGTAGTGGAACCGGTTGCCCGAGTCGCCGACGCCCTGCCGGTTGCGCCAGCCCACCTCGGCGAGTTGCGCGCCGGTCAGCGGCTCGGTCATCAGGGCGTAGTCGTACACCGGGACCACGAAGTGCTTGAGCCGGCGCAGCAGCGACGGGAACACGCCGGTGGCCAGGGCCACGCGCGGCGCGGTGACGGCGGCGTGCGGGGTGCGCAGCGTGATCCTCGTGCCGTCGTCGCGCAGCCCCCGGACGGGGCTGCGCTCGTGGACCCGCACGCCGAGGCGCAGGCACGCCTCCCGCAGGCCCCACGCCAGCCGCGCCGGGTCCAGCATGGCGCAGCCGTTGCGCTCCCAGAGCCCGCCGAGGTAGGTCGGCGAGTTCACCTGCGCGCGCACCTGCTCCCGGTCCAGCGGCTGGTAGTCGAGCCCCAGCTCGGAGATCAGGTCCAGGTGCTCGTTCAGCCCGTCGAGCTGCCACGGCTCGGTGGCCACGTGCAGCTCTCCGGTGCGCTCGAACGAGCAGTCGATGCCGTGGCGCTCCAGCGTGCGCTCCATCTCGTCGAGGTTCTCCACACCCATGCGTTCGAGCCGGTCGATCTCTGACGGCCACCGCTCCAGCCCGTTCGCCAGGCCGTGAGTGAGGGTCGCCATGCAGAACCCGCCGTTGCGGCCGGTGGCCGCCCACCCGATCCGGCGGCCCTCCAGCAGGACCACGTCGAGTGAGGGGTCGCGTTCCTTGGCCATCAGGGCGGTCCACAGCCCCGAGAAGCCCCCGCCGACCACGACCAGGCCAGCGCCGGTGTTCCCGTCGAGCCGCGGCAGCGGCTCGGGCCTGGCCGGACTGTCCAGCCAGTACGGCCTGCGCTCCGCGTCAGCCAGCGCCTTCAGCGGATCCACACATCCCACTTCCCTACAAGTGCGTTTTGTCAGGTACGGCGCCGCGCCGCGACCGCGTTACCGATCGCGATCAGCACGCCGATCCCGAAGATCAGCGTACCCATGACGTTGACCTGCGGCGGGATGCCGGTCTTGACCGCGCCGACGATCCAGAGCGGGAAGGTCACGGTGGAGCCGTTGACGAAGCTGGTCACCACGTAGTCGTCGATGGACAGCGCGAACGCCAGCATCCCGCCCGCCAGCACCGCTGGCATGATCGACGGCAACGTGACCTGCCTGAACGTCCCCCAGGCCGTGGCCCCGAGATCCCTGGCCGCCTCCTCCAGCGCCGGGTCCAGCGTGACGATCCGCGCCCGCACCGTCACCACCACGAAGGAGAGCGAGAACAACACGTGCGCCATGATGATCGTGTTCGCGTCGCGGGGCACGTTGCCGGACACGAACAACGACAGCAGCGACGCGCCCATGACCAGCTCGGGCGTGGAGATGGCGGCGAAGACCAGGAAGTTCGTGACGCCCTTGCCGCGGAACCGGTGCCGACCGATGGCGAGCCCCAGCATGGTTCCGATGACGACCGTGATCACGGTGCTGACCAGGGCGATGACCAGCGAGTTGCGCAGGGCCACGGTCAGGTCGGAGATGTCGAAGAGCTCGCCGTACCACCGGAGGGTGAAGCCCTGCCAGGTGGTGTTCGACTTGCTCTGCTTGTCGTTGAACCCGAAGAGGATCATCACGGCGATCGGCGCCGACAACCACACGATCACCAGCCACGTGTAGAAGTGCAGCAGCCGATCCCCAACCCTGCCCCTGCCCCTCCGCGTGCTGATTGGTCGCTCACCGCTCCTCATTCGCTTCGCGGACCCACTCGTCCCTCGCGGGTCCACTCCGCTCACTGCGTCGGGTTCCCTCGTGCTGATTGGTCGCTCACCGCTCCTCATTCGCTTCGCGGACCCACTCGTCCCTCGCGGGTCCACTCCGCTCACTGCGTCGGGTTCCCTCATCGGGCCGCCGCCTCTAGCACGTTCTCGGTGCCGAGCGCTCTGGCGTAGATGAAGATGCCCACGAGCAGCACCGCCATCAACGTGAACGACAGCGCCGAGGCGGTCGGGTAGTTGAGGTTGGTCAGGTACTCGGTCTGGATGATGTTGCCGATCATGGTGTTCGCCGTGCCGCCGAGGATCTGCGCGTTGATCGGGTCGGCCGTGGCCGGCACGAACGTCATCAGCACCCCGGCGAACACCCCGGGCAACGACAGCGGCAGCACCACCCGGCGGAAGGCCGCCGTCTTCGTCGCGTACAGGTCCTGGGCCGCCTCCACCACCCGCGGGTCCACCCGCTCCAGCGCCACGTAGATCGGCAGGATCATGAACGGCAGGAAGTTGTACGTCAGCCCGCCGACCACGGCGAACGTCGTCGCCAGCACGTGGAAGCCCTCGGGCAGCAGCCCCCAGCCCTTCAACGTGCCGAACAGGATGCCGTTGTCCGACAGCAGGAAGTTCCACGAGATCGTCCGCAGCACGAACGACACGAAGAACGGCAACAGCAGCAGGAACAGGTACATGGACTTGCGCCGGCCGCCCTTGAAGGCGATCCAGTACGCCACGGGATACCCGATCACCAGCATGGCCACGGTCGCCAGCCCGCCGTAGAGCAGCGAGCGCAGGAGCTGGGTGCCGTACCTGCCGAGCGCGTCGCCGTAGTTGGAGAAGCTGAACGTCATGGCGAAGCCGTCGATCGCGTTCCCGGTCTGCAGCGACACCGACGCCATCGCGACCATGGGCACGACCAGGAAGATCCCCAGCCACATCCAGCTCGGGAGGGCGAGCAGGTAGGGGGTGAGCCGCCTCATCGCTACAGTGTGCCGCGTCCAGCGGTGCGCTGCAGGTCGCATTTCATGCACCTACGCCTGGGTGACGGACTGGAAGATCGGGTTGAAGACCTGCTGCTGCTGCGTGGTCAGACTGGTGTACGTGCGCAGCCTGGCGTAGTCGGCCTCGGTGGGGAACATGAGCGGGCTGTCGATCATGTCCTCGAGCGCCTTCTTGTCCTCGCCCTCGGCCGTCTTCGCCTTCTCCCTGAGCAGGTCCTGCACCGCGGCGACCGGGGTGACGTACTGGATGAACTCGTCCAGTTCGGCGGCCACGGCCGGCTGGTAGAGGTGGTCCATCAGCATGAGAGCGTCCACCGGGTTGGCGGCGCCCTTGGGGATGAGCATGTTGTCGGTCCAGATCGTGCCGCCCTCCTCGGGCACCACGAACTTGACGGGCTCGCCGGCGAGCTGGCGCTGGAAGATGTCGCCCGACCAGGCCATGGTCAGCCAGATGTCACCCTTGGACACGGCGTCGATATACCCTTGATCGTAATATTTCCGTACAAGTCCGGCATCGCGCTGCGCCTTGAGCTTCTCCCCGGCCTTCTTCCAGTCGGCCTCGGTCGACTTCTCCGGATCGATCCCCAGCGCGAACATGCCGAAGTTGCCGATCTCCTGGGCGTCGGCCATCATCCCGACCCGCCCCTTGTACCGGGGATCGAACAACGACTCGATGCTGGTGATCTCTTCCTTGACGTAGTCGGTGTTGTACGCGATCCCGGTCACGCCCGACGTGTACGGGACCGTGTACTTGTTGCCCGGATCGTAGGCGCGTTCCTTGTACTTCTGGCCGGCGTTGGCCTGGAAATTCGGCAACTGCGCGTGGTCGAGCGGCGTGGCGTAGCCGAGCTGGATCATGTGCTGGAGCTGGATGCCGTTGGTCATGACGACGATGTCGTAGCCCAGCGACTGGCCGGCGCGCAGCACGGGATCGGCCTTGCCGAAGAACTCGGCGTTCTCCTGGATGACCTCTTTGTACTCGTACGAGATGCCGGTGGCCTGCTTGAACTTCTCCAGCGGGCCCCTGTCCTCGGGCATGTACTCGGGCCAGTTGGCGAAGACGACCTTGCCATGCTTGGTCTGCTTGGACCAGAAGTCCTTGACCGCGTCGGGCTTCGGCGCCGCCGCCTTCTGTCCCTGCACGCCACAGGCGGCGAGGGCGAGCCCGGCGGCCGAGAAGCCGGCGATTCTGAAGGCGTCACGTCTGGTGCGGAGACGGGGGTTCATGGGGTTGTATCAACTTCCAATCACGTACGAGTGCCGCTCCTGCCACGACAGCCACACGGAGTCGCCCCGCTCCGCCGTGGCCGTCGCGTCATGCGCGTTCTGCTGGAACACGGTGATCTCCGCCCCGTCCGCGAGACTCACCGCGTAGCTGTTGTAGGTGCCGAGGTAGGCCACTTCGGCGACGGTGCCGCGCACGGCGCTCATGCCGGGCTCCGGCTCGTCCGTGCCGATGGTGATCTTCTCCGGCCGCACGGTGACCGTCACGTCGCCGTCGCGCCCCGGGACCATCACCCGGCCGCCGCCGATCTTCAGCGCACCGCCGGTCGCGGCGCCGGTGAGCAGGTTGGAGGTGCCTATGAAGCCGGCCACGAAGGCGGTCGCGGGCCGCTCGTAGATCTCGCGGGGCCCGCCGAGCTGCTCGACCAGCCCGTCGTTCATGACCGCGATCCTGTCGCTCATGGTCAGCGCCTCGTTCTGGTCGTGCGTCACGTACACGAACGTGATGCCGACCTCGCGCTGGATGCGCTTGAGCTCGATCTGCATGGCCTGGCGCAGCTTGAGGTCGAGCGCGCCGAGCGGCTCGTCCAGCAGCAGCGCCCGCGGCCGGTTGACCAGCGCCCTGGCCAGCGCCACGCGCTGCTGCTGGCCGCCGGACATCTCACGCGGCCTGCGCTTCTCCCGGCCGGCGAGAGCGACGATCTCCAGCATCTCGCCGACCCGCCGCCTGATCTCCTCCTGCGGCGTTTTGCGCTGCTTCAGCCCGAAGGCCACGTTGTCCCAGACGCTCATGTGCGGGAAGAGCGCGTAGGACTGGAAGACCATGTTGACGTCGCGCTTGTTCGGCGGGACGTTCGTGACGTCCTGGCCGCGCAGCCTCACCAGGCCCTTCGAGGGGGCCTCGAAGCCGGCGATCATCCGCATCGTGGTGGTCTTGCCGCAGCCGGACGGGCCGAGCAGGGAGAAGAACTCCCCCTCCGCGATGTCCAGCGTCACACCCTTCACCGCCTGGACGACCTCCCCGTGGGAGAGGTAGTCCTTGGCGACGTCCTCAAGCTCGATCGCGGAGTGTCCGGTCATCGTGGCCTATTCACCGATGTAGTGCATGACGTGCTTGACCCTCGTGTAGTCGTGCAGGCCGAACACCGACAGGTCCTTGCCGTACCCGGAGTGCTTGAAGCCGCCGTGCGGCATCTCCGAGACGAACGGGATGTGGGTGTTGACCCAGACGACGCCGAAGTCGAGCCGGTTGGACATCCGCATGGCACGGCCGTGGTCGGAGGTCCAGACCGAGCCGCTGAGGCCGTACCTGACGTCGTTGGCCTTGGCCAGCGCGTCGGCCTCGTCAGTGAACGTCTGGACGGTGATCACGGGGCCGAAGACCTCGTTCTGCACCATCTCGTCGTCCTGCCTGAGCCCGTCGACGACGGTCGGGGCGAAGAAGTACCCCTTATCGCCGACGCGCCCGCCGCCAGTGAGCACCTTGGCGTGCGCGGGGACGCGGTCGATGAAACCCTGGACCTTGGCGAGTTGGCTCTCGTTGTTGAGCGGGCCGTACAGCGCGTCCTCCGCTTCCCGGTCGCCGGTCACGGTGCCGGCGGCGGCCTCGCTCAGCGCGGCCACGAACTCGTCGTGCACGCTCTCGTGCACCAGCACCCGGCACGCCGCGGTGCAGTCCTGGCCGGCGTTGTAGAAGCCGGCCACGGCGATGTCGGCGGCGGCCTTGCGCAGGTCCTTGACGTCCTCGAAGACCACGACCGGCGCCTTGCCGCCGAGCTCCAGGTGCACCCGCTTGAGGTCGTCCGCGGCGCTCTTGGCGACCGACATGCCCGCGCCCACCGAGCCGGTGATGGCCACCATGGCCGCCGTCGGATTGGCGACCACGAGTGCACCGGTCTCGCGATCGCCGGTGACGACGTTGAAGACGCCGGCGGGCAGCACCTCGCCGAGGATCTCGGCGAGCTTCAGCGTGGCGACCGGGGTGGTGTCGGACGGCTTGAGCACGACCGTGTTGCCGGCCGCGATGGCGGGGGCGATCTTCCAGACCGCCATCATGACCGGATAGTTCCACGGCGTGACCTGACCGACCACGCCGATCGGCTCGTGCCTGATGACGCTGGTGTGCTCGGCGAGGAACTCGCCGGCCGTGGGGCCCTCGAGCGTACGCGCCGCGCCCGCGAAGAAGCGGAAGTGGTCGGCGGCGACCGGGGTCTCGTCCTCCGCCATGCGGGCGAGCGGCTTGCCGGTGTCGCGGCACTCCGCCTCGTTGATCTCGTCGGCCCGCGCCTCGATCGCGTCGGCCACCTTGAGCAACAGGTTGGCCCGCTCACCCGGGGTGGTCCTGCCCCAAGACTCGAACGCGGCAGCCGCGGCGGCGAAGGCCGCATCGACGTCCTCGGGGCCCGAGACGGGGGCCTGGACATAAGACTCGCCCGTGCAGGGGTCGATGATGTCAGAGAATCGGCCGCTCTTGGCGTCCACGAACTCACCATTGATGAAGTTCTGCAGACGGGTGATCATGCGCACTCCTCGTGAGGTGGCTGAGATGCCGCGACTCTTACAGAGCAGATGCATCCGGACAAGGGATTTCGTGGTGAAGATATCAAATTGCTACGAATTCGCTTGACAGACTGCCAAGAACTGACAACATGTCGCACCAGGACGGTGATCGAGCGGGAACGTCCCCGTAACGCCGGACCGCTAGGAGGATTCCTCACAAATGACCACGCCGCCCCGCGTACGCCGCAACAACTCCAACTCTGGGCAAGTGGTGCTCGACGATCTGTCGAAGCAGATCATCGAACAACTCCAGGCGGACGGGCGCAAGCCGTACGCGGCGATCGGGAAAGCGGTCGGCCTGTCGGAGGCCGCGGTGCGCCAGCGGGTCCAGCGGCTGCAGGACGCCGGCGTCATGCAGATCGTCGCGGTCACCGATCCTCTCACGCTCGGCTTCCCCCGCCAGGCCATGATCGGCGTCAACTGCGAGGGCGACCTGGATTCGGTGGCCGACGAACTCGCGGCCATCGACGAGATCGACTATGTGGTGCTCACGGCGGGCTCCTTCGACGTGATCGTGGAAGTGGTCTGTGAGGGCGACGGTCATCTGCTGGAGATCCTCAGCAAGATCCGCGCCATTCCCTCGGTACGGACGACCGAGTCGTTCGTGTACCTGAAGTTGCGCAAGCAGACGTATTCCTGGGGCACGCGCTGACTTTGGGTTTCCCGCACACTTATGCCCGTTTCTCCTGGATCGCCAGCAGGCCGATGAGGTCGTAGGCCACGTGGGAGGCGGCGACCGAGGTGATCTCCGCGTGGTCGTACGCGGGAGCGACCTCCACCACGTCCGCCCCGACCAGATGACAACCGGCCAGGCCGCGCAGGATCTCCAGCAGCTCCCTGCTGGTCAGCCCGCCCGCTTCCGGGGTGCCCGTGCCCGGGGCGTGGGCAGGGTCGAGCACGTCGATGTCGACGGAGACGTACATCGGCCGGTCCCCGACCCGCTGCCGCAGCACGTCGATCACCTCGTCAAGACCGCGGCGCAGCACGTCGGCCGCGGTCAGGATGCCGAACCCGAGCCGCCGGTCGTCCTCGAGGTCCTTCTTGCCGTACAACGGCCCCCGGATGCCGACGTGGCTGAGCGCCTCGGTGTCGAGGATCCCCTCCTCGACCGCCCGGCGGAACGGCGTGCCGTGCGTGTACTCGGCGCCGAAGTAGGTGTCCCACGTGTCGAGGTGGGCGTCGAAGTGCACCAACGCCACCGGACCGTGCCGCTTGGCGACCGACCGCAGCAGCGGCAGCGCGATCGTGTGGTCGCCGCCGATGGTGACCAGCCGGGCGTCCAACTCGTCCGCCGCGCCCTCGATGGCCTCGATCGCCGCGCCGATGTCGTACGGGTTCGCCGCGATGTCACCGGCGTCGACCACCTGCGCCCGCTCGAACGGCGAGACGTCCAGCCCCGGATGGTACGGCCGCAGCAACCGGGACGCCTCCCTGACCGCCGCCGGCCCGAACCTCGCGCCAGGCCGGTAGGACACCCCGGTGTCGAACGGCACACCCACGACGGCGACGTCGGCGCGCTCCACCTCATCCAGGCGGGGCAGGCGGGCGAAGGTGGCGGGCCCGGCGAAACGCGGCACCCTGGTGGAGTCGACGGGACCTCTGTTCATGTCGGCCAGTGTTCGTCATGCTCCTGACCAGCCACAACTGTAGCCACAACAAACTCTTACCGCGGGTCTTGTGGCAGCCCACAACCCGGGGCCTACCGGCCGCTCAGGCGAAAAGCTCCTCCACGGAAGTCACGAACGCCGCCCGTTCGACCCACCCCTCCAGAATCGCGAGATCCGTACACGACACGATGCGCTCACGATCCCGATCACCCACCGAAACACCCCGCGAGCCCAGCACCAGCAGCACGGCCTTGGCCTCTCCTTCGGCCTTCCCTTGATCGATCAGAGACTGCGAGTACTCGCCCATGTAGGGATAGGTCTTTGTGGACATGAGTCGTTCCATCTCCTTCTGCGCGGGACTGTCCGACAGTGCTACGACGACATACTCAGCGTAACCCTGGGCCAGCTTCGGATCGATGGAAGAGAGCGCATGGGTCAAAGTGGCGATGATGAGGTTGATGCTCGGATCGTCGCGATGGGTAACGGTCGAGATGACCGCCAGTCCGATGTTGTCCACGGCCTTGGCGACGTCGGTGATGACAGGCGTGTTGTCCGGGCCGATCACCAGTGGTATCAGCACCATCTCCGGGTGGCCGATGAAGATGGGCTTGGCGGCCCATTCGGCCACCGCGCTATTCGGGCAGATGACGACCAGGTAGACACGGCACCGCTCGCGAGCACGGAGACTCGTGATGTAGTTCGGCCACGAATAGTGCTTCCTCCCGTCCTCCCCGCGCTGCGTCTCCAGGATCACGCCCACTTTCCGCTTCCCACTGCCGAAGAGCAGGGCGGCGTCCGCGTGGTAGCTGGCCGGCACGGTTTCCGACAGGTCGGGAGAGGCCAGCCGCGCCTCTCCCGACTCGGATATCGGCAGGTCGAAGAGCGAGAGCAACATTTTCGCGGTATGTCCGAAATCAAGGGTGCCGATCGAGACCAGCCCCTCGTGCTGAGATCCAGGCATGACCGCGACATTACTGAACGCTGTCGTTGGATTACCGAGAGTTGAACAATTGGATGGTCGCGATTTCCCACGGCCCCAGGGGAAGCCGCAGCACGCCGTCCGTGACGGGCACGGACTCGCCCGGTCGCCCGCGCAGGTCCGCGTGTCTGGCCTCGGTGAAGGCGCCCTCGATGACCGCTTCCGTGTCCGAGGGGGTGAGCGCGACCAGCCGGAGCTCGCGCCGGTCGTCGCGCGTCCTGAGTGACGTCATCACCACGCCCTCCCCCGTCACCGAGAGTCCCGTGGCGGGTGACGGCAGGGGGAGCGTCCGAGCGCCCGTTCCCGGCACCACCAGCAGGTCGTGCCTGAAGGTCTCCGCCTGCGGCACCACCTCCTCCCAGGATCCCTGGTACGGCATCAGCGCCAGGCTCACCGACCGCACCCCACGCGACTGCGCGGCCGGTGTCGGCAGCTGGGGACCGGCGGGTTCCGGGCGCAGGGCGTTGCGGTTGCGGGAGAGGTAGCCGACCGAGCGAAGCAGCGTGAGGGCGAGTTCGGCGCCCTCGTCCACCAGCTCGTACTCCGTCACGTGCTCAAGCAGCGCCGCCACACCGCCGGCGGCCACCCACGAGGAGGCAGGGAAGGTGGGGAGAGGTGTCTCGCCGCAGCCGGCCTCCGCGGTCAGGCCCCGCGTGACGACCGCGAACTGCCCCTCGGCGTACGACTGCGACGCCTTCGACGGCAGCGGCACGTGCAGGCGTACGCGGTGGTCGGCGCAGCGGTTGTCGAACTCGACGTTCAGCCGGACGTACGGCTCGCCCGCGCGCAGCTCGACCCGGGTGGTGACGACGATCTCCTCGGTCCTGGCCGTCCGCGCGGCGGCGGGCAGTTCCTCGGCCCCGTCGATCCCGTCGCCCGCGGCGGGCCAGCGGTACGCGCGCCGCACGTCCACCGCCGCCACCAGCGGTCCCGAGCAGATCAGCTCGACCTCGACCGCCTCGGGCTCGGACACGACGAGGTCCGTGGCGGGCGGCGCGTGGTTGTAGGTGTCGCCCACGTCGCCGCCGTCTACGATGCGGCCGGCTCCCGTGACCGTGGTGCCGTCCCCGGAGACGAGCGTCAGCGTGCCGTCCCCGGCGATCGCCACCCGCAGCAGCCCGTTGTCCAGCACCTCCTCGTCGCCCCGCACCGGCGGCGGCGTCGCGTCCGAGCCGAACGCGCAGGGCTGCCCAGTGGAAGCACCGGTGGAGGCGGAGCGCGGCGCGGGCCTGACGCTCGTGTGCCCCAGCGCCGGCGTCTGAACGAGGGCGGCGACCGTGCGCCGAGGCTCGGCGAGGATGCGGACGCGGGTCACGCCGTCCAGCGCCCCACGCAGGTCGTCCACGTCGAACACGACCGGCGTCTCCCGCGCGACCGTGAACGTCAGCGTCCCGTCCTCGACCGACCAGTTCGTGATGTGCTGCCCGTACAGCTCGGTCCCGTGGATGAACGTCAGCGCGGTGGCCGGGTCCATCTCCTGGTCGAGCAGCAGCGTGGCGGCGTACTCCAGGGGTTGCGCGGGCACCGGCGCGCCCGACGGGTCCACCAGCGGGTCCATCCCGGCGACGTCCAGGAGCACGACCCCGCTCCGCGCGGACGGCGTCGGGTTGACGACGAGCACCCCGCCGGACGGTACGGCGGCCGCCAGCCGTGCGGTCACCATGTCGCGCACGGCCTGCCCGAGGTGCTCGGCCTCCGCGATGCGGGCGGCCACCTGCTGGGCGGTGTCGTCGACGCCGCAACCGGTCACGGAATCGTGTCCGCTGGCGTCCACGAGCCGCCACCACGCCATGTCCAGGAACCGCCGCGGCCACTCGGCGCCCCACAGCGTGGCCAGCGGCTCGGCGTAGCGCTCCACCATCCGCTCGGCGCGTCCCATGGCCTGCTTGACGTGGGCGCGGACGGAGATGACGCCGGGCAGGATGTTGGCCCGCGCGTGCGAGCGCAGCTCACCGACGACTCGGGGCAGTCCCGCCACGTCACCCGATTGAACACCGATATATCCGGACAAGGTGTCCATGCGGCCGCCGATCGCCGCCACCATCTCCGGCAACCCTCGCACGGGCGCGGAATGGTCGGTCCCGTACATCGCCAGCAGCGGTCCCTCGGGCCCGTGCCACTCGCGCATGGTCGCGACGAACGCCGTGGCCCGGTCCGCCAGCCCCTCCGCGTCGGAGAACAGGTGCGCCCCGTTGCCGTACCCGCCCGCGGGGAGGTACTGGGTGCGCAGCGCCGTCCCGTCCGGCGCGACCCAGGCGAAGGCGTCCGTGGTGACGGAGGACGGCACCCCGCGATACACGCAGGCGTGCAGCAGCCCGGCCTTGCGCAGGATCTGCGGCATCTGGGCCGTGTGCCCGAACATGTCCGGCAGGTACCCCACCGGCATCGCCCCGCCGAGCTTGTCCGCCCGGTCCATGCCGAGTTCGAGGTTGCGAACGATGTTCTCGCCCGAGCACAGGAACTCGTCCAGCAGGATCTGCCACGGCCCGACCGCCAGCCGCCCGGACTCGACGAGCGCGGCGACGCGGTCGCGGTTCTCCGGGCGTACCTCCAGGTAGTCGTCGACGCAGGCGAGTTGGCCGTCGAGGGTGAAGTGGTAGCGGGGCTCGCGCTCCATCGTGTCGAGCACCTCGTCGAGCAGCGCCACCAGGCGCAGTCTGAAGCGCTGGAATGGCTCGTACCACTCCCTGTCCCAGTGCGTGTGCGGTACGACGACGATCTCCGAGCTCACGCTGCCTCCCCTCCCATGGGCAGATCATGCTGTACGGCGTAGCAGGCGGCGATCCGCTGGGCCGTCACGATGTCCTCGAGCCCGCCGTCCGCTCCGGTGAGCGGCGGCCTGCCATCGTTCACGAAAGCATGGAAGGCGGCCAGTTGTACCTCGAACGCCTCAGTCACGTCGCGCCACTCCGTACGGCTCTCGCCGCCGGACACCACGGTGAGCGTCGTCGGGGCGTTCATGAGGTAGGGCGAGGGGAAGACGAGTTCGAGCGAGCCGCGGTCGTGGTGGATGGTCACGGTCTCGCGGTAGGCCGGGTAGTCCTCCAGGTAGTGCCACCGGATGGTGAATCTGCCCTGGACGGGCAGCGGCCCCGAGATCTCGATGGACCCGGGCGCGGGCCCCCACATCTCAACGTACGAAATTTCGGTGGGCGACCCGGTAAAGCGCCTTAAGAGCGACAAATCGTGACAAATTGAGCCGAGTGCTACGCCGTACAGGTTGCGTACCGACTCGGGGGCCGACTCCCCCAGCGCCTCGGAGACGAGCGCGGTCTCGGCGGCCCGCAACGAGGCCGGCAGCCCGGCGTCCACGTCCCGCGCCTGCGTCAGGTTCGCATACGCGAGCTGCGACTCCCCGCTCGGATGCAGCACACTCACCTCGACCGACCTGATGACGCCGGGACCGCCCAGCTCGGCCAGCAGCTCCTCGGCCCGGCGCACGGCCGGGTCGTACTGCTTCATGTAGCCGACCATCAGCCGGCCCTCGGGCAGCGCCGCCACCTCGGCCCTGGTCAGCGCGAGCGGCTTCTCGCACAGCACGGCGTAACCGGCCGCGAGGGCCTGGCGCACGTACTCGCCGTGTGAGCCGGAGGCCAGCATGAGCACGGCCTCGAAGCCGCCGCCCGCGAGCATCTCGTGCAGCGAGGTGTGGCGATCGGGCGCGCCGAGCCGGTCGCCCACGGCGTCGGCCAGCGTGCGCGACAGGTCGCAGACGGCCACCACCTCGAACAGGTCACGGCGCCTGGACAGCAGCGGTACGTACACCGCCTGCGTGACCGCGCCGCACCCGACAAGAGCGATCTTCACAGTCCCAGGTCCTTCAGCTTGCGGCGGTTGGCCGCCTGGTCGGCGATGTTCTGGGCGACGGTGCGGCGTCCCGGCAGGGTGTCCTGCTCGATGACGATCCAGCCTGCGTAGCCGATGTCGTCGAGCGCGCGTACCACGCCGGGCAGGTCCAGCTCACCCTCCCCGAGCGGGGCGAACCCGCCGCGGCCCATGAGCTCGCGCAGGTCCACGCCCTCGGCCAGGGCGGTCGCGAGGATCTTCGTGTCGCCGTCCTTGATGTGCACGTGGCCGACCCGGTCCGCCCACGCGTGCAGCGCCGTCACCGGGTCGCCCCCCGCCAGCAGCAGGTGTCCGGTGTCGAGGCAGAGCTGCACGTCGGTCAGCTCCAGCAGGTGCTCCACGTCGTCGGGCGTCTCGACGTAGGTGCCGAGGTGGTGGTGGAACGCGGGCTCGAACCCGCGCTCGCGGCACCGGTCGGCCGCCTCCTGGACGCGGGCCGCGTACGCCGGCCACTCGGACGGCACCAGCCCTGGAGCGCTCCCCCCGGGACGGGCGAACCTCTCGGGCGAGCCCGAGCAGCCCAAAGTGGGCCGCGGCGGCAGCGCCCCGGCTGGCACCGACGCGAAGACGTCCAGCGTGGCGTCCAGCGCGGGCAGCGCCCGCCTGAACCCGTCCTCGTCGTTGTAGGGCAGATCGGCCCAGCCGCCGGCCAGCGCCAGGTCACCGAGGCGTGCGGCCAGATCGGCGCCGGTGCCCAAGTAGCCGAGCGGGCCCAGGTCGATGCCCTCGTAGCCGGCCTCGGACAACGCGTGGACCATCTCGTCGGCGCTCAGCGGCGGCGGCGCGTCGCTCAGTTCGAACACGCCGAAGCTCACAGGGGCGTTGGCGATCTTCCTCACGCGCATAGCGCGATCACCTCGTTCTCGTACGTTTCCAAGCGATGTCGTCCTTCGGTCGCCGGCAGCAGCACCCGCTCACCGCGGACGACCTGCCGCGTGCCGTCGGGGCGTACCAGCACCAGGCCGTCGGCGTCCAGCGCCAGCAGTTCGCCGCCCAGCCTGAGTAGCAGCGGCCCGCCGGGCTCCGCCGAGACGGCGGTGCGCCCTGCGCGTACGCCGTCCAGCACCGCGCTCGCGTCTTCGGCCAGCACCCAGGTCGTGGGCGCGCCGGGCAGGCCGTCGGACCCGTGGCGGTGGAAGTCGCTGCCGCCGATCGCGATCACGTCGTCCCGCCAGGCGTCGGCCCAGGCCAGCGGCGCGCCCCAGCGGCGGTCCCACCAGCCGGAATGCCAGACCTCGGCGACCCTGGGGCGGCGGCTGAGCGGCTGCAGCCAGGCGCAGTCGCCGCCGAGCGGGTGGTTGATCGAGATGATCCCGCCCGCGCGCTCGGCGTGCTCGACCCAGGCGTCGACCGGCTGCCTGAAGTCCACCCAGCCGACGTCGCCGAACACGTTCGCGTGGCCGCGGTCGGTGGTGACCTCCTGGCCGTGGATGAGCGTGACCTCCCGGTCGATCTTGTCCAGCCAGGGGTGGTGGCTGACGGTGTTGTGGTCGGTGACGGCCAGGAAGTCGAGCCCGCGCCCGTGGGCCAGCTCGGCCAGCTCGGCGATGGTGAGGCCGCCGTCGCTGTGCAGGGTGTGCGCGTGGAAGTCACCGGCGAACCACCGCAGGCCGTCCACGTCGGGAATGTCCCTGCGGGGCGGGCGCTCGCCGTGCGGCGGCTCGGCGACGACCGGCTGGGGCGGTGCGGCGGTCTCGGTGGTGATCTCCAGCGTGAAGTCGAGCCCCTGCGGCGGGATCCGGTGCAGCCGCAGCCACACGTGCCAGGTCCCCGCCTCCGGCGATCCCGGCAGGTAGCCCGGCGTCGCCCAGTCCGGAGTGATCGTGTACTCGTCCCGCGCGCCTCCCGACCAGCCGCGGAAGCCCTCGGGCGAGCCGCAGCCGAGGTCGATGACGCCCTGCGACCGGTCGTACCCGAGCTTCACGGTCACGGCGGCCGTGCCTGCGGGCACCTCGAACGGCACCTCACGCAGGATCCGCTCCAGCCTGTCATCCAGGCTCCAATGACCCCTCCTGGTCACACCAGCTCTCCGTCCCGGTAGATGAGGGCGCGGTCGCGCCGGGGCAGCGCGTAGCCGGCGTCGCCGACGGCGGGTTCGCCGCCCTCGGGCACGACGGCCTGCACATTCACGTCGTTGACGTCGAGGGTCACCAGGTGGGAGGCGCCGAGGTTCTCCACGATGGCCACCCTTCCGCCCAGCCCGCCGTCCGCGGGCTCGGCGGAGTAGGACATGTACTCGGGCCGTACGCCGTACACGATCGTCTCCCCGTCGGTCAGCAGGCCCTCGGCCGAGACCGGGACCGCCACCTTGCACCCTGCCACCTCCAGCGTGTCACCTCGTACGGCGCCGTCCAGGAGGTTCATGGGCGTCGAGCCGATGAAGCCGGCCACGAACGTGTTCGCGGGCCGCTGGAACACCTCGGCCGGCGTGCCGATCTGCCGGATGTGCCCCGACTCCATGACGGCCATCCTGTCGGCCATGGCGAGGGCCTCGGCCTGGTCGTGGGTGACGAAGACGGTGGTGACGCCCAGCTCGCGCTGGAGCTTCTTCAGGAACGTACGCGCTTCGAGCCGCAACCGGGCGTCCAGGTTGGACAGCGGCTCGTCGAACAGGAACGCCTGCGCCTGCGTGGCCATCACCCTGGCCAGCGCGACCCGCTGCTGCTGCCCGCCGGAGAGCTGGCCCGGCCGCCGGTCCATGAGGAGTTCGAGCCCGAGCCGCGCCCCCACCTCCACGGCCTTGTCGCGGCGCGTGCCCTTGGCGACCTTCTTGATGCGCAGCGGGTAGGCGATGTTGTCGGTGACGTCCATGTGCGGAAACAGCGCGTAGTCCTGGAAGACCATCGCGACGTCCCTGCCGCCCGGCTGCACGCCGGTCACGTCGCGCGCGCCGATCACCACCGCCCCGCCGGTGGCGGTCTCCAGGCCGGCGATCGTGCGCAGCAGCGTGGTCTTGCCGCAGCCGGAGGGGCCGAGCAGGGCGAAGAACTCGCCGTCGGGGATGACCAGGTCGAGCGAGTCGAGGGCTTTCACTCCGCCGGGATAGACCTTGGTCAGCCCGCGTAGTTCGATGGCGGCCATTTAACGCTTGATCCCTCCGTGGAAGCGGAAGCCGTATTTCTTACTAACAAACAGGTACATGAGCACGACAGGGATCGAATAGAGGAGACCGAACGTGGACAACATCCGCAGGTTCGCCTGGCCGCCCTCGGTGTACAGCGTGTACGTGATCACCGCCGCCGGCTGCTTCTCGACGTCGCTCAGCAGCAGGTAGGGCATCAGGAAGTTCCCCCACACGTTGGCCACCGCCCAGACCGCGATGGTCGCCAGCCCAGGGCGTACCAGGGGGACGACCACGTGCCGCACGATCTGCAGCGGCGAGGCCCCGAACACCCGCGCGGACTCCTCGTACGACTTCGGCGTGGAGTCCATGAAGTCCTTCATCATGAAGATCGCCGCCGGCAGCAGGCCCCCGGTCAGGATGAGGATCAGACCGAGTTGCGAGTCGATGAGGTTGAGCTCGACCGCGAGCTGGAACAGCGGCACCATCGCCGCCGTCCCCGTGATGATCGACGACAGCAGCAGCAACGCGTAGAGCAGCGCGTCGCGCCCCGGCAGCCGCACCCGGCTCAGCGCGTACGCGGCCAGCGCCGCCAGGATCACGACCAGCACCGCGGTCCCCGCCGACAGCAGCACCGAGTTGTACAGCGACGGCAGCGCGTACGGGTGCTCCACCACCGCCTGGAAGTTCTCCCAGGTGAAGTCGGGCACGGAGACCTCGTACGTCGGGTCCGACGTGAACGGCGCCGTGACCAGCCACAGCAGCGGGACCGTGAAGAAGGCCAGCAGCACCGCGATGAGCGTGTAGAAGCCGATCCGGCCGAGGACGAAGCGCGTCATTTCTTGCTCCGGAGCAGCCGCAGGTAGAACACCGCCACGACCAGGTTGATCAACAGGATGACCGTGGAGATCGCGGCGCCGTACCCGAGCTCGCCGCCCTGCAACGCGACCTTGTACACGTGCACGGCGAGCACCTCTGACTCACCGTCGGGGCCGCCGGCGGTGAGCATGAACGGGGTGAAGTCGTTGAACGTCCACAGGCTGATCAGCAGCAGGTTCGTCAGGATGTGCCCTCTGATGTGCGGGAACACCACGTCTCTGAGTTGCTGCCAGCCGGAGGCGCCGGCCAGGCGGGCGCTCTCCAGGTGCGAGGGGGGCACGTTGCCGAGCGCGGCGCCGTACAGCATCATCGAGAACGCGGTGCCGCGCCAGGTGTTGAAGACGATGATCGAGAGCATCGGGTGGTCGAGCAGCCAGGCGAAGCCAGGGATGCCGAGCAGCGCGTTGAGCGTGCCGCCGTCGCGGTCGAGCAGCGCCACCCACAGGAACGACACCACCGCGCTCGGCAGGATCCAGGCCAGGATGACCAGGCCCTCGACCAGCCGCTTCAGCGGCCCGCGCCGGTCGCGCAGCAGCCAGGCGATGGTGAACCCGAGCCCGACCTGTCCGATGATCGCCGAGCCCAGCACGAACTGCGTGGTCAGCCACGTGGAGCTCCAGAACGCAGTGTCGGACACCGCCTTGACGAAGTTGTCCAGCCCCACGAACTGCGGCTCGGCCGCCGCGACCCCGGTCAGCCGGTAGTTGGTGAGCCCGAGATAGAGCACCCACAACGCGGGGAAGACGAGGAAGACGGCGATGAGCAGCAGCGCGGGAGCCACGAAGGCCCCCGCGCGCCACCGGCCCAGGCCCGCCGCGTCCGAGCCGTCACCGCCGCCTCGCGCGGTCTCCTTGAACTCAGGAGGCGATATTGCCTGCGCCACCGACGATTCCCTCAAGCTTCTTCTGGTAGTCGGCCGCCGCCTGGTCGGGCGTCGCGCCTCCGACGACCTCGGCCGTGGCCTCCTGCAACGCCACCGACACCTGCGGGTAGACGGCGACCGGCGGCCGGAAGGCGGTCACCGGCAGCACCTGCTCCGAGATGAAGGTCAGCAGCGGCTCGCCCGCGAGGATCTCCTTGTTGACGTCCGTACGCGGGGTGATGCGCACGTTGCCGTCCTTGGTCTCCTCCTTCAGCGCCTCGGGCGAGAGCGTGAAGGCCAGCAGCTCGAAGGCCTCCTTCGGGTGCTCGGTGTTGGGGTTGACCGTACGCAGCGCGCCGCCGGACATGCTGACGAAGTCCTGGCCGCGCAGTCCCTTGCCGGGCTCGATGGCGGGGATCTTGGCGTAGCCGACGGTCTGGTCGCGGTCGTCCATCTTGGCCACGCCGTCCTTGGGGTTGACGACGCCACGCCAGAAGTAGTCGCCCTCCATCAGGATGCCGATCCGGCCCTCGGCGAACTGCTGGAACGACTTGTCCCGGCCCTTGGCCTCCTGCTGCAGCTTGGGATCGCCGAGGCCGCCGCCGTAGATCTTCTGGTAGAGGCCGAGCGTGTCCTTCAGCGGCTGCGCGGCGGCGCCGGTCCACTTGCCGTCCCGCTGCACCTCGCCGCCCGCGCCCGCGAGCAGCGGCAGCACGCCCTGCATCGAGGTGGCCTCGCCCATCGCGGTGCCGGCGTTGATCTGGATCGGCACGGGCACACCCGAGGACTTCAGCTTGGTCCCGGCGTCGATGATCTCCTGCCAGCTCTTCGGCTGCCAGTCGGCCGGCAGGCCGGCCTTCTGGAAGAGGGTTTTGTTGAAGTAGAGCACGCGGCCGTCGGTGCCGACCGGCAGGGCGTACTTCTTGCCGTTGAACTCGGCCAGCCCCTGCACGGCCTCCGGGATCTGCGACCAGCCGTCCCAGCTGTCGGCCTCCGCCCCGACGAGCTCCGACAGCGGCTTGATGTAGCCGGCCTCGGCGAACTCGCCGGCCCAGATGCCGTCGATGTCGATCACGTCCGCGCCCTTGCCTGACTTGAGGTCGAGGGAGAGCTTGGTCTTGTACTGTTCGTCGTCGACGCCGCTGGGGACGAACTTGACCGTGACGTCCTTGCCCTTCGCCTTCTGGGCCGCCTCGAACTTCGGGACTACCCAGTTGGCCATGAAGTCCGCCGCCGCGGCGTTCTTGCCGCCCGCGATGGCGTTCTGGCCGATCGTCAACTCGATGGTGTCACCGCTACCGCCGGACGACTGGCCGCACGCGGCCAGCCCCAGCCCGGCCGCCGCGATGACGGCGACCACACCCATCGACCGTTTCCGCAATGCCATGCAAACCCTCCGACATGTCCTTAAGGAGAGAAGGCCATGGGCCAATATGTCATGACATCCATATGACGTAAAGGCCTGGCCATATTTCGAAGATGTGCCCACATGCTGCGTCTTTTCCCGGACGGCAGGGACCTGGCCGACCGGCACCATGCGAGATGCGTACCGAGGCTTTCGTGTCGGGGCACGTTAGGTAACGTAGTGGACATCCGAATGTCATGACAATATGCCATAGTGACGAAGTAAGCTCCATCCCTGGAGGTGCGTTGTACGACCTGATCACGATCGGCCGCAGCGGCGTCGACGTCTATCCGCTGCAGACCGGCGTCGGCCTGGCCGACGTCGAGACGTTCGGCAAGTTCCTCGGCGGCAGCCCGACCAACGTCGCCGTCGCGGCGGCCCGCCACGGTCTGCGCCCCGCTGTGATCACCGCCGTGGGAGCCGACCCCTTCGGAGAGTTCGTACGCAGGGCGATCCGGGGGTTCGGCGTGGACGACGCCTACGTGAGCACCATCGAGGGACCGCCGACGCCCGTCACGTTCTGCGAGATCTTCCCGCCGGACCACTTCCCGATCTACTTCTACCGCGGTGAGCATCCGCCTGACCTGCGCATCTCCACGTCCTCCCTGGACCTCGACGCCATCGGCGCGGCGCGGCTCTTCTGGTTCTCGCTGACCGGCCTGAGCAAGGAGCCGAGCGCCTCGGCCCACGCCGCCGCCCTGTCGGCACGCAGGTCGGCACGCAGGTCCGCGCGCGGATCCGGGTGGACGGTGTTCGACCTCGACTACCGGCCCACGCTGTGGGAGTCGCGGGTGGCGGCCCACGAGGCGGCCCAGCGGGCGCTGCCGTACGCGGACGTCGCCGTCGGCAACCTGGAGGAGGTGGAGACCGCGGTCGGCGTACGCGACCCGGAGGCCGCCGCGCGGGCGCTGCTGGTCGCCGGGGTGAAGGTCGCCATCGTCAAGATGGGCCCCGAGGGGGTTTTCGCGCGTACCTCTGAGGAGAGCACCGTGGTGGAGCCTGTGGAGGTGAAGGTGGTCAACGGGATCGGTGCGGGCGACGCGTTCGGCGGCGCCGTCTGCCTGGGGCTGCTGCGCGGATGGCCGCTGGAGCGGACGATCCGGTTCGCCAACGCCGCGGGCGCCTTCGTGGCCGCCCGCCTGGCCTGCGCGGACGCCATGCCCACCACCGCCGAGGTGGAGGACCTGCTGGGAAACGGGGTGCCCTCTTGAGCGACATCACGCTGCCCAGGACCGCCGGCTACGAGCGACTCACCCACATCCGCGCCACCAGGCCGGAGGAGATCGCCGCGGCCGCGGCCCGGCGGGAGCGGCGCGGCCTGCCCGCCGAGGGGGAGCGCCTGCTGATCATCGCCGCCGACCACCCGGCCCGCGGCTCCCTGGCCGTACGCGACCGCCCGCTGGCCATGGCCAGCCGCACCGACCTGCTCGACCGGCTCCAGGTGGCGCTGTCGAGGCCGGGCGTCGACGGCATTCTGGCCACACCCGACGTGCTGGAGGACCTGATCCTGCTTGGGGCGCTGGAGGGCAGGCTGGCCTTCGGCTCCATGAACAGGGGCGGCCTGCAGGGCTCGGTGTTCGAGATGGACGACCGCTTCACGGGCTTCGACGCCGCCTCGATCGACGCCATGCGGCTGGACGGCGGCAAGATGCTCTGCCGCATCGACCCGGCCGACCACGCGACGGTGGCGACCCTGGAGTCGTGCGCCCACGCGGTCACGGACCTGGCCCGGCGGCGCCTGGTGGCCATGGTGGAGCCGTTCTGGTCGCTCCGGTCCGAATCCGGGGCCGTACGCAACGACCTTTCGCCTGACGCGGTCATCCGGGCCATCAGCATCGCCCAGGCCCTCGGCGTCACCTCGGCCTACACCTGGCTCAAGATCCCGGCGGTGGCCGAGATGGAGCGCGTCATGGCCGCCACCACGCTGCCCGCCCTGCTCCTCGGCGGCGACCCGCCGGACATCGACGCCGCCTACGCCGACTGGCACCGCGCCCTGACCCTGCCTGGCGTGCGGGGGCTCGTCGTCGGCCGCGCCCTGCTCTACCCTCCGGACGACGACGTGGCGACCGCGGTGGACGGCGCCGCCGCACTGGTACGAGAGGCCCGCGCATGACCTACCTTCCGTACGGCAAGGCCGCCAACGGCCCCTGGTCGGTGGAGATCACCCCGTCCGCGGCCGGCTGGACCTACTCGGGCCTGCGCGTGGCCGACCTGACGGACGCCCCGGTGTCCCTCGGCACGGACGACGAGGAGATGCTCGTCCTCCCGCTGGCGGGCTCCTGCACGGTCACCGTCACGGCCGGCGGCCGGGCCAGGACGTTCGAGCTGGCCGGCCGGGCGTCGGTGTTCGACGGCCCCTCAGATTTCGCCTATATCCCGATTTCTGCGCAGGTGACCCTCCAAGGGACCGGACGGATCGCGCTGCCCTCGGCCCGCGCCACCCGCGCCCTGGAGCCGCGTCACGTCTCCGCCGCCGAGGTCCCCGTGGAGCTCAGGGGCGCGGGCCAGGCCAGCCGCCAGGTGAACAACTTCTGCGCCCCCGGCGTCTTCGACTGCGACAAGCTCATGGCCGTCGAGGTGCTCACGCCGGGGGGCAACTGGTCGTCGTACCCGCCGCACAAGCACGACACCGACAACCCGGGCGAGGCCGTGCTCGAGGAGATCTACTACTTCGAGGTGGCCGGCCGGGGCCTCGGCTACCAGCGCGTCTACTCCTCAGAACGCGGCCAGATCGACACCCTCGCCGAGGTCTCCTCAGGCGACGTCGTCCTCGTCCCATACGGCTACCACGGGCCCTCCATGGCCGCCCCCGGCTACGACCTCTACTACCTGAACGTCCTGGCCGGACCCGCGGAGCAGCGTTCGATGGCGTTCTGCGACGACCCCCGCCACACCTGGATCCGCTCGTCCTGGGACGATCAGCTCATCGACCCCAGACTGCCGTTCGGGAGGACTACATGATCCGCTTGACCGTCGCGCAGGCCGTCGTACGCTTCCTCGCCCGGCAGTGGAGCGAGCGCGACGGCGTGGAGCGCAGGTTCTTCGGCGGCTGCGCGGGCATCTTCGGCCACGGCAACGTCGCCGGTCTCGGCCAGGCGCTGGCCACCTCCACCGAGGACCTGCCCTACCACCTGAGCCGCAACGAGCAGGCGATGGTCCACACGGCGGCCGCGTACGCGCGGGCGAGCAACCGCCTGGCCACGCTGGCCTGCACGACCTCGATCGGCCCAGGCGCGACCAACATGATCACCGGTGCGGCGGGCGCGACGATCAACCGGCTGCCCGTCCTGCTGCTGCCCGGCGACATCTTCTCCACCCGCGTGGCGGGACCGGTGCTCCAGGAACTGGAGGACCAGCGATCGTACGACATCTCCGTCAACGACTGCTTCAAGCCGGTCTCCCGTTTCTGGGACCGGATCAACCGTCCCGAGCAGCTCCCGTCCGCGTTCCTGGCCGCCATGCGGGTGCTCACCGACCCGGCCGAGACCGGCGCGGTGACGCTGGCGCTGCCGCAGGACGTGCAGGCGGAGGCGTTCGACTGGCCGGACGAGCTGTTCGCCCGCCGCGTGTGGCACATCGCCAGGCCGCGCCCGGAACGCTCGGCCCTCGCCCGCGCCGCCGACGTGATCAGGACGGCCGCGCGCCCGCTGATCGTCGCGGGCGGCGGCACGATCTACAGCGAGGCCACGGAACAACTGCGGATCTTCGCCGAGACGTACGGCGTCCCGGTCGCCGAGACGCAGGCCGGCAAGGGCGCGCTCCCGTACGGCCACCCCCTCGCGCTGGGCGCGATCGGCGCCACCGGCACCACGGCCGCCAACGCGCTGGCCCGCGAGGCCGACGTGATCATCGGCGTCGGCGCCCGCTACAGCGACTTCACCACCGCCTCCAGAACGATCTTCGCCGTGGACGCCCGGTTCGTGAACCTCAACATCACCTCCTTCGACGCCGCCAAGCTGTCGGGCCTGCAACTGGTCGCCGACGCCCGTGAGGGCCTGGCCGACCTGACCGAGGCGTGCGCCGGCTGGAGCGCCCCGGCCGGCTACCGGGAGCGGGCCGTCGAGCTGACCGGGGCCTGGGACGCGGCCGTCGACGCGGCGTACGCGCTGGAGGGCTCGCCGCTGCCGCAGTCCGCGGTGATCGGCGCGGTCAACGCGGCGGCGGGCGACGACGGCGTGGTGGTGTGCGCGGCCGGCTCGATGCCCGGCGACCTGCACAAACTCTGGCGGCCGAGCGGCCCGGGCAGCTACCACGTCGAGTACGGCTACTCCTGCATGGGCTACGAGATCGCGGGCGGCCTGGGCGTCAAGATGGCGGCACCGGAGCGCGAGGTGTTCGTCCTGGTGGGCGACGGGTCTTACCTGATGATGGCCCAGGAGCTGGTCACGGCGGTGGCCGAGCGGATCAAGCTGGTCGTCGTCCTGGTGGACAACTCCGGCTTCGCCTCCATCGGCCGCCTGTCGGAGAGCGTCGGCGCCGAACGCCTCGGCACGTCGTACGCCTACCGCGGCGACGGCGGCCCGCTGCCCGTCGACCTGGCGGCCAACGCGGCCAGCCTCGGCGCCACAGTGCTGCGCCCCGAGTCGGTCTCCGACCTGCGCAAGGCGCTCGACACGGCCCGCTCGGCGACGGAGACGACGGTCATCTATGTGCGCACCGACCCCATGGCCGACGATGCGCCGTCGTCCGAGGCCTGGTGGGACGTGCCCGTGGCGCAGGTGGGCACGACGAGCACCACGTACGCGGCGCGGGAGGCGTACATGTCGAGCAAGCGCGCCCAGCACCCCCACCTCACCCCGCCGACCTGACCAGGGTCACCTCACCCCGCCTGAGATTCGCCCCCGCCGACCTGACCAGGGTCACCTCACCCCGGCCTGAGTTCGCCCCCGCCGACCTGAGCAGGGTTGCCCGCGATCACCTGAGGGAACGCCTCTGACCAGGCATGATTGGGGGCAGGGATGAGGCCGTGGCGGGTGCTGGGCTGGCTGGCGCTCATCGCCGTGGCCGGCTTCTGCCTCTACCAGCTGCGCACGGTGGTCATCTCGATCATCATCGGCGTGTTCATCACGGCTCTGCTGCTGCCCCCGGCCCGTCTGCTCAGGTCACTCGGTCTGAACAGCGCCCTGGCCACCGCGATCGTCTTCGCGGGCGGGCTCCTGGTGTTCGCGGGCCTGGCCGTGCTGCTGGTGCCGCCCACGGTCGACAGCCTGGCGCAGCTGCGCGACAGCGTCGGCAAGGTGCTCGACGACCTGCACGACTTCACGGTCCGGCTGGGGCTCGACGACCAGCAGCTCGTCACGCAGGCCAGGGAATACCTGTCCGGCCAGGGGCGGACGATCACGACAGGGGCGCTGGCCGGGGTCAGGACCGTGGGCGAGATCATGGTCGGGGCGATTCTGGCCGTCATCCTGTCGGTGTACTTCGTGCACGGCGGCGACCGGCTCTTCCGCTGGCTCGTTGACCTCGCCCCGGCCGCCGGCAGGACGCGGCTCACCGAGACCGGTCACCTGATCTTCTCCGTGATCGGCCGCTACATCCGCGGGGTCGCGATCGTGGGGGCGGTGGACGCGTTCTTCATCGGGATGGCGTTGTGGATCCTCGGCGTGCCGATCGCGCTGCCGCTGGCGGTGCTGACGTTCGTGGGGGCGTTCCTGCCGGTGGTGGGGGCGTTCCTGGCGGGCCTGCTGGCGGCGGTGGTGGCGCTCGTGGCCAAGGGATGGCTGGTGGCCTTGATCGTCGTCGCGGTGACCGTGGCGGTGCAGCAGATCGAGGGTCACGTACTGGCGCCCCAGGTCTACGGCAAGGCCCTGCACCTGCCCGGGGCGATCATCCTGGTGGCCATCACGGTGGGCAGCGTGATCGCGGGCATCGCCGGCGCGTTCCTCGCCGCGCCGGTGACGTCGGTGATCGTCGCGCTGCTGCGCCGCCCCGCCACCGGAGCGACTCCGGTGCGTGCCTGATCACGCCGCGCATCGCATGATGGGATCATGCGATGGGTAACGTTCGACTGCTACGGAACTCTGGTCGACTGGCGGCACGGCATCCGCACCGGCACCGAGCTGATCGCCCCTGGTCAGGGGGCGCGGCTGCTGGAGGCGTACAACAGGCATGAGCAGGCCGTGCAGACCGAGGCGCCGACGCTGCGCTACCGGCTCGTGCTGGCCGAGGCGCTGCGCCGGGCCTGCGCGGAGGAACAGGTGGCGCTGCATCACGACGACGCCTTCGTGCTGGCCGCCACGCTGCCGTACTGGCCGGTGTTCCCCGAGGTCCAGAGCGAGCTGTCGGCGCTGCGGGCGGACGGCTGGAACCTGGCGCTGCTCACCAACTGCGACCGCGACCTCGTCGCCGAGACGCTGCGGCGGCTGCGGGTGCCGTTCGAGGCGGTGGTCACGGCGGAGGACGCGGGGGCGTACAAACCGGCCGACGCGCATTTCGACCTCTTCCAGCGCGCGCACGAACCGGAGGCGTGGGTGCACGTGGCGCAGAGCTACGTCCACGACATGGTGCCGGCGCATCGCCTCGGCATCCGCCGCGTGTGGATCAACCGGCTCGGCGAGCGGCCCGCGGACGAGTCGATCATCCAGCGAACCCTGCCCGACCTGCGCGGACTGCCGGCCGCCGTCGGACACCCGCGCGACTAGAGCCGCACGGCTGGTGCCTTCGGGTGACTGGCCGAACGGCTGGGACATCCGGGTGACCAGCCGCGCTGCCGGGCCTCCGGGTGATCGGCCGCACGGTGGCTAGCCGCGCTGTTCCAGCACGTCGGCGATACCGGCGAGGAACGAGTCCACGTCCGCGATCAGATAGCCGGTCCTCAGCAGGACCGTGGAGAACTTCGCCTCGCGCACGTCCTTCGCCGACACGGGGAAGTCGGTCGTGCCGCGCAGGGTGGCCACGATCCGGTCGAGGAAGGCGTCGATCTCGTCCTCGTTGTAGCCGGTGCCCATGCGGCCTGAGCGGAAGCCCACCCGCTCGACGCGGGCCGCCTGGGTCTCGAACCACGCCTCGCGGAGCATCTCGCCCGTGGGCTCGGCCATGGCCAGGCGTACGGGCCGCTTGGCCTGGGTCTCCAGCGCCACCACGAAGGCTTCCAGGGCGAAGTCGACCGCGGTCTCCTGATAGCCGCCGCGCCTGGTCCGGAACGTCGCCCCGCGAACCTCGTCGGCCGTCACGGGGTCCAACGCGTGCGAGCCTCGGCCCAGTGTCGACTCGATGCGCCCGATGAGGGCGTCGACTTCCACGGGGTCATAGCCTGAACGCATGCCCATGACGCGCGGAAAGCGGTTCAAGCCTCACTCCTCCTGAATACATGGCTGGGGTACCTCTATTGTGAGGCTCTTTATCACGGCCATGCGACCTGACATATACCGTTACAGCACCATGCGACTGACCAAGGTCTCTTTCCGCTACCGAAGGCATGACCCTTTTGTCATCGAGGAGGCCGACGCCTGCCTCACGCCCGGCGACGTGATCGAACTGAGCGGGGTGAACGGCGCGGGCAAGTCCACCCTGCTCCGCCTCCTCGCGGGTCTCACCCGGCCGACGACGGGCACGATCGCCGACCGGCCCGAGGTGGTCGGCTTCGCCCCCGACCGCTTTCCCACCGCCCAGCCGTTCACCGTGACGGCGTACCTGCGGCACATGTCCCGGGTACGCGGCGGCGCCCGCTGGGAGCCGTGGGCCGAGCGCCTGAACATGGGCCACCTCCTCGACACCGCGCTGAGCGACCTGTCGAAGGGCAGCGCGCACAAGGTGGGCCTGGCCCAGGCGCTGATGGCCGAGCCGGGGCTGCTGATCCTGGACGAGCCGTTCGCCGGACTCGACGCGGACACCCGTGAGACGCTGCCCGCGATCGCGACCGAGGTGGCGGCTCGTGGGGGCATCGTCATCGCCAGCGACCACCAGGGCGGCCTGCGCGCCCTCCCCGCCGTCCGCCAATGGTCCGTCGTCGACGGCCACCTCAAAGAAGGCACCTCCGCCCGCCCCGAGGAGGAATCCACGGAGAGCCACCCTCAGGACGGCACGGCCCCCCAGGAGCGCATGGCGGGCCGTCATGAGGGCACGGACCAGCCGCGGGAGGGTGTGGTGGACCGAGCGCTGGACGGTGTGCCCGGAGATCCGCGGGACCGCCACGTGGTGGGTCGGGTGCGGGCCACGGTGGCCGTGACGCTGCCCGTGGAGGAGTTGCCGGGTTTCCTGGCGAGGATGCGTGACGAGGGCTACCAGGCCCGCGAGATCGAGGAGACCGGTTGATCGCCCTGGCCACCTTCCGCATGGCCGCCTACGTCCGGTCCCATCGCGTGTACCAGGCGCTCCTGCTGGCCCTGGCCATGCTCGCGATCGTCTACGGAAGCCGGGCGCCGAGGGGCACGGAGGCCGCCGTTCTCACGGACGGCGCCGTACTCATCATCCCCATCCTGGCGTGGGCGAGCAGGAGCCTGCTCGACACCGAGCCCGACCGGCAGCGGGAGATGTCCGCGATCCAGGTGGGCGGCCGGGGCAGGGAGGTGGCGGCGGGCCTGGTGGCGGCGTTCGCGACGTGTGCCGCGCTCTCGGCGGTGGCCCTCGGCTGGGCCCTGCTGCTCGGCGTGACCCAGTCACCGTCGCCGGGCGTGCTGACCGCCGTCCTCCTCCTGCACGGCCTGGCCGCGCTGGCCGGAACCGCGCTCGGCGCCCTCACCAGCCGCGTGATCCTGCCGTCACCGGCCATCTCGATCATGGCCCTGCTGCTCGGCTTCCTGGCGATGCTGCTGCTCAGCGCCTCGTCACTCTACTGGCTCACCATCCCGCTCCTGCCCTGGATGCGGGCCGCGAACGCCGGCCAACTCCTCGACCAGTTGCCCCAGCTCGGCGGCATCTCACTGCTGTGGTGCCTGCTCGGCCTGACCGCCTACGTGTGGCTGCGCCGCAGACTGTAACCAGCACGCTCCGGACGAGGCGCGGGCCTATTCGGCGGCGGCGAGCTGGCCGCAGGCGCCGTCGATCTCGCGCCCGCGCGTGTCCCGGACCGTCACAGGAACCCCGTGGAACTCCAGCCGCCGCACGAACGCCCGCTCATCCTCCGGCCGCGAAGCCGTCCACTTCGACCCGGGAGTCGGGTTGAGCGGGATCAGGTTGACGTGCACCAGTTTGTTCTTGATGAGCTTGCCCAGGAGGTCGGCCCGCCACTCCTGGTCGTTGATGTCCTTGATGAGGGCGTACTCGATGGAGACCCGCCGCTTGGTCCGCGCCGCGTACGCCCACGCGGCGTCGAGCACCTCGGCCACCTTCCACCGCGTGTTGATCGGCACCAGCGTGTCCCGCAGCTCGTCGTCGGGCGCGTGCAGCGACAGCGCGAGCGTGACCGGCAGCCCCTCGTCGGCGAGCTTGCCGATGGCGGGCACCAGCCCGACCGTGGAGACCGTGACACCGCGGGCGGAGATCCCGAGCCCGTCCGGCGCCGGCTCCACCAGGCGGCGCACGGCGCCGATCACCTGCTTGTAGTTGGCCAGCGGCTCGCCCATGCCCATGAACACGACGTTGCTCACCCGCCCTGGCCCGCCGGGCACCTCACCGGCCGCCAGCGCGCGGGCGCCCGCCACGACCTGCTCGACGATCTCCGCCGTGGACATGTTGCGGGTCAGGCCCGCCTGTCCGGTGGCGCAGAACGGGCAGTTCATGCCGCAGCCGGCCTGCGACGACACGCACATGGTGACCCGGTCGGGATAACGCATGAGCACCGACTCGACGAGCGCCCCGTCGAAGAGCCGCCACAGCGTCTTGCGCGTGGTGCCGCGATCCGTGGTCTGCTCCTTGACCGGGGTGAGCAGGTCGGGCAGCAGCGTGGCGAGCTTCTCGCGGGCCGCCGCGGGAAGGTCGGTCATCGCGCCGACGTCGGTGGTCAGGCGCTCGAAGTAGTGGCGCGAGAGCTGGTCGGCACGGAACGCCTTCTCGCCCAGTTCGGTCACCGCGGCCCGCCGGTCGGCCATCGACAGGTCGGCCAGGTGCCGTGCGGGCCTGGCCCGCCGGGGCCCGACGAAGGTGAGCTGACCTGGGGGCTGGGACACGTTGCTGCCTTTGCTTGAAGGGATGTCGGCCAGGGTAGTGAACGTTCGGATCGGAGGTGGAATTCCTGGGCACGGTACGGCTCGCGTCATGGTCTCCACCCGATCTACAGTGCTCACGTATGGCGATTTTTCGGTCGGCATCTGGCGAGGGTGGCGCCGAGGTCGTTCTTGCCTCCGGCAATCCGTACGGCAGCCGGACGCTCGTCGTCGAGCGGGACGAGGACTCCTCGGTAGCTTACCTGTGCTCGCCTGACGGCACGGTCCACGGGGCCGTCTGGCTGGCCAACCACCGCCCGGCCCCCGCCGTCGTGGACCTGGCCAGGATCAACGCCGGGCTCCCGCCGCTGATGCCCCGCGCCAACACGCTGCACCCGGACGGCCGCCGGCCGCTCGGGCAGCTCAGCCCGTTGTGGTTCGAGGAGGGTGACGGGGTCGCACTCTACGAGGACGACGACCTGCTGGCGGTGATCCCCGGCTGGGCCGACATGAGCAGGGGCATGCCCGGTTACGCGCGCGACGCGGTGGGCGAGTCGCCGTTCGCGTGGGCGTTGTCGGAGGCGCTCGAAGGGCTGCGGCCTCGTATCTCCAACGCCAGGTCCTACTGGCGCTGGCGGCATGGGGAGGGGGCGTGGCCGTCGTTCCAGCAGTTCGTGATGGGGCACCTGGACCGGGTGCTCGGGCCCGCGGGGCGGTACTGGGACGCCAGCGGCGAGCGGCTGCCGACCGTCGGGATCACCGAACGGCCACCGCACCAGGATCGCGACTTCACCGTGTTGTCCACGGTGGGGATGAGCTGCCAGCGGATGCCGACGGTCGAGCAGTGGATCGACCGGCCCGGCGCGTACGCCAGGATCGAGTTGGCCGTGGCCACCCACGAGGACCCCAGGGACGCCGCGCTGCTGCTGGTGTGGCTGGCGCAGTATCCGTGGCACTCGGTCACCTGGCTCGGCCACGGGCACACGGCGAAGTGGTATCACGAGCCTTCGACGTTTCCGCTGGGGCCTCAATATTCGGGGGTCCTGATGCTGGCCGACGCCCCCGACATGCCCGACATGTCAGGGTTTGCGTTCGGGGGTGAGGTCGTACGGTGGCTCTGGTTGTCCCCCGTCACCACGGAGGCCCTGGAGGAGCAGCACTGACTAGAAGAAGATCGTCATCAGCAGCCAGGCCGGCACCAGCGTCGCCACCAGTGAGTCGAGCCGGTCCATCAGGCCACCGTGACCGGGCAGGATCGAGCCCAGATCCTTGATCCCGAGATCCCGCTTGATCATCGACTCGATCAGGTCGCCCGCCGTCGCCAGCAGCGCCCCCAGCGCCCCGATCAGCGCCCCCTGCCAGATCTCGCCGCCGAGCAGCCAGGTCACGAGCCACGCCCCGACCGCCGTACACGCGACGGCCGACCCGGCGAACCCCTCCCAGGTCTTCTTCGGGCTGATGACCGTCATCTGGTGCCTGCCGAACAGCACGCCCGCGATGTAGCCGCCGATGTCGCTGGCCACGGTCACCGCGATGAAGATCACCACCCGGTGGTGGCCGTCCTCCGCACTGAGCAGCAGTGCCACGAACGCGCTGAGCATCGCGGGATAGAACAGGGTGAACACCGAAGCCGTGGCGTCACGTACATAACCATCCGTGCCGTCACTGAACATCCGCCAGATCAGTAAGACGAACGCGAAGCCCGCGAACGCGGCCAGCAACCAGAACGTCCCGCCCCAGTACGCCCCCGCCTGCATCGCCACCAGCCCGGCCAGCACGGGCACGGCGGGGACCTTGATGCCACGGGTCTCGAACGCCTTGACCAGCTCCAGCACGCCGACGCCCACGGCGGCCACGACCACCAGGAGGAACAACTCCTTGATCGTGTAGAGGGAGCCGAGGGTCAGCGCGCCCAGCACCACGCCGACCGCGATCGCGGCGGGCAGGTTCCTTCCGGTACGGCTGCCGCCGCTCGAGCTGCTGCCAGCCGTACTATCTTCCACAGAGTTCTCCAAGAGCCACGGCCCCCGCCAACTGGGCGGGGGCCGTGCGGCGCCGCTCAGACCTCGAGCAGCTCGGCTTCCTTGTGCTTCAGCAGCTCGTCGATCTTGGCGACGTGCTTCTGGGTGACGTCGTCGAGCTCCTTCTCAGCCCGCCTGACCTCGTCCTCCCCCGCGTCGCCATCCTTGATCATCTTGTCGAGGATCTCCTTGGCGGAGCGGCGGATGTTGCGGATGGACACCTTGGCGTGCTCGCCCTTGTTCCTGGCGACCTTGATGTACTCCTTGCGGCGTTCCTCGGACAGCTCGGGGAACGTCACGCGGATCACGTTGCCGTCGTCGGTGGGGTTGACACCGAGGTCGGAGTCGCGGATGGCGCGCTCGATAGCGCTCATCGAACTCTTGTCGTAGGGCTGGATCAGCACCATGCGCGCCTCGGGCACGTGGAACGACGCCAGCTGCTGGATCGGCGTCGGCGTGCCGTAATACTCGGCACTGATCTTGTTGAACATCGAGGGTGTGACTCGGCCCGTACGGATGGTCGCGAAGTCCTCCTTCGCGACCGACACGGCCTTGTCCATTTTGTCCTCGGCTTCGAGGAGGGTTTCGTCGATCACAGCGGCTCCTGTCTTCTAGCTGGCGGTTCGGGCTCGCTCCCTCATTTGCCTGCGGGACTCACCAGCGTGCCGATTTTCTCACCGCGGACCGCTCGAAGGATGTTGCCCTCGCCCATGAGGTCGAAGACCACGATCGGCAGATCGTTGTCCTTGCACAGGCTGATCGCGGTCGCGTCCATGACCGCGAGGTCGCGGAGCAGCACCTCGCCGTAGTCAAGGTGGTCAAACCTGACCGCATCCGGATTTTTCCGTGGATCGGAGTCATAGATCCCGTCCACCTGCGTCCCCTTGAGCAGCGCCTCGGCGCCGATCTCCAGGGCCCGCTGGGATGCCGCGGTGTCGGTGGAGAAGAACGGCGAGCCGAGCCCGGCGCCGAAGATGACCACGCGTCCCTTCTCGAGGTGCCTGATCGCGCGGCGCGGCAGGAACGGCTCGGCCACCTGCTGCATGGTGATGGCGGTCTGCACGCGGGTCTCGATGCCCCGCCGTTCGAGGAAGTCCTGCAGTGCCAGGCAGTTGATGACCGTGCCGAGCATGCCCATGTAGTCGGCCCTGGCCCGGTCGATGCCTCCCTCTGAAAGGGTGACGCCACGGAACATGTTGCCGCCGCCGACCACGACCGCGACCTGCACACCCTCTTTGACGGCCTCGGTGATCGAATCGGCCAGATGATCGACGACCACCGGATCGATGCCCAGCGGCTCGCTACCGGCGAACGCCTCTCCTGACAACTTCAGCATCACCCGCTTCCACCTGAGCGGAGCTTGCGGGTTGTGAGATGAGGAAGCCGCCGTCCGTGTGGATTCGTGGGCTGACTCCCGATGGTCCTGCACGGCGGCGGCCTCCTTCATTCGGTGGATCGATGGGCTGAGGGCTTGCTCAAGCCTAAGCCTGACCAACCTTGAAGCGGACAAAAGCCAGCACTTCTACGCCATTCTCCTGGGCGTACTTGCCCACGCTCTTCTTGTTGTCCTTGACGAAGGCCTGCTGAAGCAGCGTGAAGTCCTTGTACCAGCCGTTGACGCGGCCCTCGACGATCTTGCCGATGGCGGCCTCGGGCTTGCCCTCCTCGCGGGTCATCTCCTCGAAGAGCTTGCGCTCCTTCTCGACGACCTCAGCAGGTACGGAGTCGGCCTTGAGGTACTGCGGGGCCATGGCGGCGGCGTGCTGCGCGATGTCCTTGGCCACGTCGGCGTTCGGCTTGTCCAGCTGGACCAGCACGCCCACCGCCGGCGGCAGCGCCGGGTCGGTGCGGTGCATGTAGGCGCCGATGTAGCCGCCCTCCAGCACCGTGAAGCGGCGGATCTCGATCTTCTCGCCCAGCGCGGCGTTGGCGAGGTCGAGGTGCTCCTTGACGCTCTTGCCGTCGAAGGTGGACTCCAGCAGCGTCGCCACATCGGCGGGCTTGGTCGCGAGGACGTGGTCGACCACCTGGCCGGCCAGCTCCTGGAACCGCTCGCCCTTGGCCACGAAGTCGGTCTCGCAGTTGAGCTCGACGAGCGCGGCGGAGGAGTCGCCGTCCTGCTTGAGCGCGACGAGGCCGTTGGAGGCGGTACGGGCCTCACGCTTGCCCACGTCCTTGGCGCCCTTGAGGCGCAGCAGTTCGATGGCGCGGTCGAAGTCGCCCTCGGACTCCTCGAGTGCCCTCTTACAGTCCATCATGCCGGCCGCGGTGATCTCGCGAAGCCGCTTGACGTCGGCCATGTTCACGGAAGCCATTGCTCTTTTTCCTTGTGGGATTTCGTCGTCATCGTGGATCGGGGGGGCACCGGGATCCGCCACCCACCCTGGGTCGGTACGGCAGGCGCGTACCGTACAGGAGCCTTCGTTCTGCTCGGGGCTCGGGTCAGCCCGGCTTCGCCGCTGCTTCGCTCGGCGTACTGCCCAGCCTCGCCTCGGCCTACCATCTCAGCTCAGCCACCACCTCATACCGGCACTCGGACCTCAGCCCGGCCACATCGGCCCCGACGCGCTCGCCCCGGCTTACCGGTTGTGCCCAGTGTCGCCTCACCCGGCTTGCCGTCCTGGCTCAGGCGTTTGCCCAGTCAGGACGCGCACCTTGCTCAGCCGATCATCCGGGAGGCCCTGTCCCCTGGCCGCCTGCCGGCAACCGGTGGTGTCGCCTTATTCAGGTGTATCGCCTTGCTTACCCGACCTACGACCACGGCCCCACCCGAAAGATGCGAGTTCGTGGCCACAGGATCGCGGGCCTCAGCCCTGCCCGAGCCGACAGCGACGGCAATGGAGATCGCGGTCGCCTGCGGGCCACCTGGCCGAGCCGCCTCGCCGGCCGCTCAACTCACGTATACCCACCGCCACCGTCACCCCCATTGCCATCGCCATCGCTATGTGATCAGGCCTGCTGCTCGGTCTCGCCCTCGGCGGCGGCCTCGGCCGGAGCCTCGGGGGCAGCGGCCTCAGCCGGAGCAGCCTCGGGGGCGGCGGCCTCGACCGGAGCGGCCTCGTCGGCGGCGGTCTCGTCGGCAGCGGTCTCCGCGGGAGCAGCCGCGGCCTCGTCGGCCGCCCGCTCGCCGGTGCCCTGCTCGATGAGCTCGCGCTCCCACTCGGCCAGCGGCTCCGCGGCGGCCGGCTTCTCGTCACCGCGGGCGGCGCCGGAGCGGGCCATCAGACCGGCGGCGACACCGTCGGCGACGACCCGGGTCAGCAGCCCGACGGCGCGAATGGCGTCGTCGTTGCCCGGGATCGGATAGTCGACCTCGTCGGGGTCGCAGTTGGTGTCGAGGATCGCGACGACAGGGATGCCAAGCTTCTTGGCCTCGCTGATCGCGATGTGCTCCTTCTTGGTGTCGACGACCCACACCGCGCTGGGCACGCGGCCCATGTCACGGATGCCGCCGAGCGTACGCTCGAGCTTGTCCTTCTCCCGGCGCCGCATGAGGAGCTCCTTCTTGGTGAGCCCCGAGGCCGCGACGTTGTCGAAGTCGAGCTCCTCGAGCTCCTTCAGGCGCTGCAGCCTCTTGTGCACGGTGGAGAAGTTGGTGAGCATGCCACCCAGCCAGCGCTGGTTGACGTACGGCATGCCAACCCGGGCGGCCTGCTCGGAGATTGCCTCCTGGGCCTGCTTCTTCGTGCCGATGAACAGGATCGTGCCGCCGTGGGCGACGGTCTCCTTGACGAAGTCGTAGGCGCGGTCGATGTAGGACAGCGACTTCTGCAAGTCGATGATGTAAATGCCGTTGCGCTCGGTGAAGATGAAGCGCTTCATCTTCGGGTTCCAGCGCCGGGTCTGGTGACCGAAGTGAACGCCGCTCTCGAGCAGCTGTCGCATGGTGACGACGGGGGCCATGTGCTGGTCCTCCAGGTCTTGGCGCCCTGCGGATGGGCGCGGTTCTCGGTTGTGCCGCGGCAGCGCGTTGTCTACCGCCCTGATGCCCCGAAACCGCTCCCGCCGGGCCGTGGCCCGGACCGATGGCGCGGTCCGCAGTGGGGCATGCGAAGTCGGCCTGTGTCACAGGCCACCGAAAAGTCTACCTCCCACACCGCCCCAGCCCGACCGTCTACGGTCAAACGGACATCCCGCTCCTCCCCCACATCTCCCCCCGCTCTTACCAAACCCACTCCACCCCGACACACGTTCCCTTGTTCCGGAAACCCCTCGTTCCGGAAACGCCGCCTGGTCGCGGCCATCGCCAAGGTGCAGTTCATCGCCGCCGCCGGGTTCCTGGGAGCCGCGTCTCCCAAACAGCACTACCGTCCCGTCGCCGCGACGGGTGACGCACGTTCAGGAGCCACCGCCCCACCCCGGGGACTCGCAGTCTCCCACCCCGGGGATGGCGTCCCACGCGATCCACGGCCGCGTCGGGCGACGCACCCCCATTCGGGGAGTTGCCGGCAGAAAGGCCGGCTCGCACGCCGTCTCCGGCTCAGCTCGCGTCGTGATCCTCGGTCGGCAACCCAGGGGCCGCCCTCTTCTCCACCGGGAAGAGGTTGACCTGCACCTCAGCGATCCTGGCCCCGCTCGGCGCGTCCTGCTCACCCCGACGAAGAGCCACATACGGCTCAATGATCTTCTCGATCGCCTCGTTCAGCTGCGCCATTTCCTGAGCATCGACCCTGATCCTCGTACGGTTGAAGCGCGTCGCGTCACGCCACTCCTCGGGCTCCCTGAAGTTGGCCAGCGCGCGATCGGCCGCCGCGTTGGCCTCCCGCCGGAACGCCGACATCACCAGCACCTTCGCATCCCGAACATCGGGCGAGTCATCGGACCGCACGCCGACGCTGAGCGGCCTGTCGACGGCCTTCCACAACCGCTCCCGGCCGTCCCCACGGGGCGGCGCATCCTCGACGAATCCGTACTTCGCCAACATCCGCAGGTGATAGCTGGCTGCGCTGGGTGTGATCCCCGCGCTCTCCGCCACCTCCGTCGCGGTAGCGCTGCCTTCGACGCCCAGCCTGTTGAGAATCGACAACCTCGCCGGGTGGGCCAGCGCCCGCATGGCTTTGGGATCGCTGAGCCCCGCACTGTCCCGCGTCATGTGCCAAAGGTACCCACACCAAGTATGAAGTATTGCCTTCAGAGTTATGAAGGGATACCTTCACATCTATGAAGCATTCCCTTCAGAACTTCCGCGCTCACCGTCCCCGACCCGCGACCCCAACGCCTTCGAACCGGCCTCCCCACCACCCCAGCGGCGGCGACACCCCTACCACTCCATCCCTGGCGTCCGCTGCATCCCGGACCTCCACCTCATCTGCGGCGTCCGCTCCATCCCCGACCTCCACTCCATCAATGACCTCAACCTGCCTGCCATCGCCGACCGCGTCCCCGAGCGATCCGATCCCCCTCAGAAAGCAACGTGACTTCCGGCTGCTCTGGACCGCCCGGACGATTTCCGTGACCGGCTCGGAGGTATCGAAGCTGGCCATCCCGCTGACCGCGGTGACTTTGCTGACCGCTTCCCCCTCCCAGATGGGGCTGCTGACGGCGGCCGCCTCGGTGCCCGCTCTCCTGTTCGGCCTCCAGTCGGGCGCCATCGCCGACCGGCTCACCCGGCACCGGCCACTGATGATCGCCTGCGAACTCGTCTCGTGCGCTGTCGCCGTCACGGTCCCGCTCGCGTGGCTCCTCGGCCTCCTGAACGTCACCTGGTTGATCGTCGTCGCCCTGGTGATCGGCTCAGCCGCGGTGTTCTTCAGGGCAGCGAACTTCCCCCACATAGCGGCGGTCGTACCCTCAGCCCAGCGAACCGAGGCGATGGCCGGCTTCCAAGCCTCCTACTCGGTCGCCTCTGTCAGCGGCCCCAGTCTGGCCGGCCTCTTGGTCCAGATCCTCACGGCGCCGCTCGCCGTACTGGCGGAGGCATTGTCGTTCCTGACCTCGGCGGTGCTGCTCCGCGCCATCCGAACCCCGGAACGCAACCAACCCGCGCCCTCCCGAGGCATGTGGCGCGACGTGGTGGAAGGCCTGAGGGCCAGCATCACCCACCCCGTACTCCGGGCGCTCCTGGGCGCGGGCGTCACGATCAACTTCTTCGCCATGGCGTACACGGCCATCTACATGCTCTACATGGTCAACACACTCAGCATCCCCAAAGCCCTGATCGGCGCCCTCATCACCCTGAGCGGCGTAGGCGGCCTGCTGGGCGCCTGGATCACGGCACGGCTGTCAAAACGCTACGGCGAGAACCGCGTCCTCGTCATCTCGGTCGTCTTCTTCCCCATCGAGATCCTTGCGGTAGGCCTCGTGACCGGCCCTCTCTGGTGGAAGCTCACCGCGCTGGCGTTGACGGGCACGATCACCGGCGCCATTGTCGTAGCCTTCGCCACCTGCATGGGCGCCATCACCCTTCGCGAAACCTCCCCAGAACTCCGCGGCCGAGTGAACGCCACCGTGACCTTCGCGGTGCAGGGCGTCCTGGCCCTCGGTGGCCTCGCCGGCGGCATCCTCGCCGAATTCCTCGGCCTACGTCCGGTCATCCTCATCTGCGCAGCCGGCATAGCGCTGAGCGCCATCTGGATCTGGACTTCCCCCCTACGCCCCCATCACCATCGCCTTCCAATCC
>NZ_JADOGI010000190.1 GCF_015645445.1 Nonomuraea cypriaca
GGTGCCGTACCAGTCGGGGGTGGTCAGCTCGGTGGTGCGCTTCAGCCAGACGCGGGTGTCGCGCCAGTCGGTGAAGAGGCTGACGCTGTAGCCGGCGGCGGTGATCTCGTCGTAGTCGGCGAGGGCGTCGACGGTCAGGCCCTCGCGGACGTACTGGCGTAGCTCGAAGGCGGGGACGAGGTCGAGGGTCACGGTGCTGACGACGCCGAGCGCGCCGAGGGCCACCACCGCGCCTGGGAAGTCGGCGTCGCCGCGCGAGAGCGTCAGCACCGAGCCGTCGGCGGTGACGAGGTCGAGCGCGGACACGGCGGCGGCCAAGCTGGGGATGGCGTCGCCGGAGCCGTGGGTGCCGGTCGCGACCGAGCCGGCCACGGAGATGTGCGGCAGCGAGGCCATGTTCGCCAGCGCGAACCCGGCCTGGTGCAGCAGCGGGGCCAGCCGCGCGTACGTCGTCCGCGCGGGCACCCGCACCTTGGCCGCGGCGCTGTCGATCTCCACGGCGTCCGGCATCCGGTCCAGCACCACGAGGTCGCCGGTCGTGTCCGCCACGTCGTTGAAGGAATGCGCACTCCCCAGCGCCCGCACCCGGGGGGTGGCCGCGACGAGCGACTGCAGCTCGTCGAGCGAGGTGGGATGATGAACGTCTCGCGCCCGGAATGCGGTGTTTCCCGCCCAGTTGGTCAAACTCACGGCCCCCACTTTCCCACAGCCCCGGCCTTGTCAGCCCGGCCGGGGGCCGCTAGTTTCATGAGCCGCTGACGGAGGTGTGCCGTGCTCATTCTGTCCCAGGTCGCCGGCCTGGCCACGCTCGCGCTCTGGCTCTACTGCCTCTTCGACGTGATCACCACCCCGGACACGATCTGCCGCAACCTGCCGAAGATCGCCTGGGTGCTCATCGTCCTGCTGTTCCCGCTCGTCGGCTCCATCATCTGGCTGGTGGCCGGCCGGCCGCAGCGGGCGCGGAGCGCCACGCAGCCGAGCGCGTTCCCGGAGTACGACCGTCCTGGCAGGTTCGCCGCCACCCGCCCCGACGACGACGAGGAGTTCCTGCGCCGCTGCCGCGAACGGGCGGAGGAGCAGCGCAGGAACGCCCCGAAGAAGCCGGCCGATGAGGACTAGAAGGGACTAGAAGCCCTGGGCCAGGCGGTAGTACGCCTGGTTCCAGCGCAGCTCCTTGGCGAACCGCTCGGTCGTCGTGCCGGCGTCGATGACCACCAGCTCCACACCCAGCATGTCGGCCAGGTCGGTCAGCTCCTCCCTGCCGACCGCCGTGGACAGCACCGTGTGGTGCGGGGCGCCGGCGGTGAGCCACGACTCCGTGGACGTACGCAGGTTCGGGCGGGGGCTCCAGACCGCGCGGGCCACCGGCAACTTGGGCAGCGGATGCGGCGGCGCCACGACGTCGATCTCGTTGGCCACCAGCCGGAACCGGTCGCCCATGTCCGCGAGGCCGACCACGATGCCGGAGCCCGGCTCGGCGTCGAAGACGAGCCTGACCGGGTCCTCCCGGCCGCCGATGCTCAGCGGGTGGATCTCGCACGACGGCGTGCCCGCCGCGATCGAGGGGCAGACCTCCAGCATGTGCGCGCCGAGGATGAGCTCCTCGCCGGGCGTCAGGTGGTAGGTGTAGTCCTCCATGAACGACGTGCCGCCAGCGCTTCCCCCATCAGAGACCGCCTTCAGCGTGCGCAGCAGCACCGAGGTCTTCCAGTCGCCCTCGCCGCCGAAGCCGTAGCCGTCGGCCATGAGCCGCTGCACGGCCAGGCCGGGGAGCTGGCGCAGGCCGCCGAGGTCCTCGAAGTTCGTGGTGAACGCCTTGAAGCCGCCGGACTCCAGGAAGCTCCGCAGGCCCAGCTCGATCCTGGCCGCGTAACGCAGCGACTCGTTGCGCTCGCCGAGCAGCTCGGGGGCCACGGTGTACTGCTCGGCGTACTCCTTGACCAGCGCAGACACGTCGGCGTCCGATGCCGCGTCCACGACCTCGACCAGGTCGTTGACGCCGTAGGTGTTGACCGAGACGCCGAAGCGCAGCTGCGCCTCCACCTTGTCGCCCTCGGTCACGGCCACGTCGCGCATGTTGTCGCCGAACCTGGCCAGCTTCAGCGTGCGCACCTCGGCCAGGCCCCTGGCGGCGCGTACCCAGGTCTCGACGCGCTCGGCCACGGACGGGTCGCTGACGTGCCCGGCCACGGTCTTGCGCGGCACGCCCAGGCGGGTCTGCACGTGGCCGAACTCGCGGTCGCCGTGCGCGGCCTGGTTGAGGTTCATGAAGTCCATGTCGATGGAGCTCCACGGCAGTTCCACGTTGGCCTGGGTGTGCAGGTGGAGCATGGGCTTGCGCAGCGCGTCGAGCCCGGCGATCCACATCTTGGCCGGGGAGAACGTGTGCATCCAGGTGATCACGCCGGCGCACGAGTCGTCGGCGTTGGCCTCCAGCATGACGCGCCTGATCGCCGCGGCGTCGGTGAGCACGGGCTTCCAGTCCACCGGCACGGGCAGCTGCTCGGCGATCCGCTGAGACTGCTCGGCCACCTGGCGCAGCGTGTCCTCGCCGTACAGTCCCTGGCTACCGGTCAGAAACCAGATGTTCAACGCGGGCTCCTCTGTCCGTAGACGTTCTGATAGCGGTCGTACAGGCGGTCGATGTCGTCCTGCGGGATGGGCAGGGGCTCGCCGAGCTGCCTGGCCACATGGACGGTACGGGCCACGTCCTCGCACATCACGGCCGCCTTCACCGCGGCCTTCGGATCCTTGCCGATGCTGAACACCCCGTGGTTGCGCATCAGCACGGCCTTGGAGCGGTGGCCCTTGAGCGTCTCGACGATGCCCTGCCCGATCGAGTCGTCGCCGATCAGCGCGAACGGGCCGACCGGGATCTCACCGCCGAACTCGTCGGCCATCGCGGTCAGCACGCACGGGATGGCCTCGCCGCGGGCGGCCCAGGCGGAGGCGTAGGTGGAGTGGGTGTGCACGACGCCGCCGACGTCGGGCATGTTGCGGTAGACGTACGCGTGCGCGGCCGTGTCGCTGGACGGCGCGTGCTCGCCCTCCACCAGGTTGCCGTCGAGGTCGCACACGACCATGTTCGCGGGGGTCAGCTCGTCGTAGGAGACCCCGGACGGCTTGATCACGAACAGGTCCTCACCCGGGACCCGCCCCGAGACGTTACCCGCCGTCCAAGCTACGAGGTTGTACCGGACCAGCTCGTTGTGCAGGTCGGCGACGGTCTTTCTCATGCTCATTGCCTCTCTCCGTGCGGCGGCTCGGTCGCCCCGAATGCCGTCGCCCTCCCCCGCTCTGGTCGCTGCGCTCGCGCCGCTCCTCCAGGCGACGGCGCTCCCTCGCTGCTCGCCTCGTTTCTGATCGCGCGGAGTCTGTGCAGCATCTGTCCGTCTCCGAAGAAGTCGTGGAGCCTGCGGAACTCGGCGTAGAGCCGGTCGTAGGCGTCGGCCCTGGCCGGGTCGGGCACATACGCCGCCGCGGTGCGCTTGCCCATCACCGCGGCGGCCTCCTCGATGCCCGGGTAGGCGCCGGCGGCGACGGCGGCGTGGATCGCCGACCCGAGCGCGGGACCCTGGTCGGAGCCGATGACCGACAGCGGCCGGCGCAGCACGTCGGCGTACACCTGCATGAGGAACGGGTTCTTCAGCAGGCCGCCGGCGACCACGAACTCCTCGACCGGCACACCCGACTTCTCGAACGTCTCCACGATCATCCGGGCGCCGAACGCGGTCGACTCGATGAGCGCCCGGTAGACGTCCTCGGGCTTGGTGGCCAGGGTCTGGCCGACGATGACGCCGGACAGGTTGTGGTCCACGAGCACCGAGCGGTTGCCGCCGAACCAGTCGAGCGCGACCAGGCCGTGCTGGCCCACGGCCTGCTGCTCGGCCAGCGCCGTGAGACGCTCGTGACCGCCGGCGTCCGGCCCGAAGGTGTCCACGAACCAGGCGAAGATGTCGCCGACCGCGGACTGCCCGGCCTCGTAGCCCCACAGGCCGGGGACGATGCCGTCGCGTACGACGCCGCACATGCCGGGCACCTCGGCGAGCTGGTCGCTGGGCATGATGTGGCAGGTGGAGGTGCCCATGATGGCCACCATCTGGCCGGGCCGCACGGCGTCCGCGGCGGCGGCGGTGACGTGGGCGTCCACGTTGCCGACGGCCACGGCGGTGCCTTCGGGCAGCCCGGTCCACTCGGCGGCCTCGGCGGTCAGGCGGCCTGCGAGGCCGCCGAGCGGGGCCAGCGTGGTGCCGTTGACCTTGTCGCCGACCTCACCGGTGGCGAGCTTGGCGGCGAAACCGGCGAAACCGGGGTTCAGCTCGGCGAGGAACTCCGCGGACGGGTAGCCGCCGTCCTGGAAGATCCCCTTGTAACCGGCCGTGCAGATGTTGCGGCTCTCGACGCCGGTGAGCCGCCAGATGATCCAGTCGGCCGCCTCGATCCAGCGTTCGGCCCTGGCGTACACGTCGGGGGCCTCTTCGAGGACCTGCAGGCCCTTGGCGAACTCCCACTCGGAGGAGATCTTGCCGCCGTAGCGCGGCAGCCAGCTCTCGCCCCGGCGCGCGGCCAGGTCGTTGATCCGGTCGGCGTGCGGCTGCGCGGAGTGGTGCTTCCACAGCTTGGGCCACGCGTGCGGCAGCTCGGGGGTCTCGAAGCACAGCGGCGTGCCGTCCGCCGTGGTGGGGAGCACGGTGCAGGCGGTGAAGTCCGTACCGACGCCGACGACGTCCTCGGGCGCGACGCCCGCGGCCGCGATCGCTTCGGGGACGGCGACGCGCAGCACGTCGATCCAGTCCTGCGGCGACTGCAGCGCCCAGTCGGGACCGAGGCGTACGCCGGGCCCAGCCGGTAGGGTCTGCTCGATGACGCGGTGGGCGTACTCGTGGACGGCGCTGCCCAGCTCGGCGCCGTCGGACACGCGCACGACGACGGCACGGCCGGACAGCGTGCCGAAGTCCACTCCGATCACATACTTGTTAGCGTTCACATTGCACTCCAGGGGTTTTTCCGGGGCATGGCCATCATCTACCTGGCGGGCGCCGTGCTGGATCTGACGACGAAGCTGGGCCTGACGACCAGGCGCTCGTACGCGGTGGGCCCGCTGTCGATCTGCCGTAGCAGCACCTCGATGCAGTGCCTGCCCACCACGTCGAAGTCCTGCCTGACCGTGGTGAGCGGCGGCGAGAAGAACGCAGACTCCGGGATGTCGTCGAAGCCCACCACGCTGATCTGGTCGGGCACCCGCACGCCCTTCTCCGACAGGGCGCGCAGCACGCCGAGCGCCATCTGGTCGTTGGCGGTGAAGACGGCCGTGACGCCGGACATCTCGGCCAGGCTCTTGCCCGCCTCGTAGCCGGCCCGCGGGCTCCAGTCGCCGGCCAGCGGCTCGGGCACCGGGCGGCCCGCCTCCTCCAGGGCCGAGCGCCAGCCCTCGATCCTGCCCTCGGTCTCCAGCCAGTCGGACGGCCCGCTGACGTGCCAGACGGTCTCGTGGCCCTGCTGGAGCAGGTGCCGCGTGGCCAGCCTGGCGCCCTCGATCTGGTCGATGCAGACCACGGACACCTCGGCGCTGTGCGTGCCCTCGACGGCGACCGCCGGCAGGCCGGCAGGCAGGTTCTCCAGGGCACGCCCGGCCGAGCGCTGCGGGGCGACCACCACCACCCCGTCCACGCCCTGCTCGGCGAGGTAGTCGATGGCCTCGCGCACGTTCGCGAGGTCGATCGACTTCAGGCTCACGATGCTGACGAAGTAGCCCGCGGTCCTGGCCGCCTGCTCGATGCCGTAGATCGTGCTGGCCGGGCCGTACAGGGTGGTGTCGAAGCTCACCACGCCGAGCGTCCGCGAGCGCTTGGTGACCAGGGCGCGGGCGACGAGGTTGCGGCGGTAGCCCAGCCTGGTGATCGCCTCCTCCACCCTGGCCCGGGTGTCCGCCCGGACGTTGGGGTGGTCGTTGAGCACACGGGAGACCGTCTGGTGCGACACCCCCGCCTCCTTGGCCACGTCGGCCATGACCGGCGGACGGCGCTTCGGGGTCGTCACGGTCTCTCCTTTCACTGAGCTGGAAGGATCATAGTGGGATGATCAACTCGCGGCGCCCGCCCGTCGCTTGGTCCACACGTCGAAGGCCACGGCCGCCAGCAGGACGGCGCCCTTGACGAGCATGACCCGCTCGCTCGGGGAGCCGATCAGGGACATGCCGTTGTTGATGACCGCCATGATCAGGCCGCCGGTGATCGCGCCGACCACCTTGCCGACCCCGCCCTGCACGGCCGCGCCGCCGATGAAGGCGGCGGCGATGGCGTCCAGCTCGAAGCTGTTGCCCGCCGTGGGACCCGCCTGGTTGAGCCGGCCGGCGAAGATGATGCCGGCGATGGCCGACAGCACACCCATGTTCACGAAGATCCAGAAGACGACCGACTTGACCTTCACGCCGGACATGACGGCCGCCTGGAGGTTGCCGCCGATGGCGTAGATCTGCCGGCCGAACACCGTACGGTTGGCCATCAGCGAGTACGCCAGCACGAGCACCGCCAGCAGCACCAGCACCCACGGCAGGTTCTTGAACCGGGCGAGTTGCACCACGAGGAAGAGGATCAGCGCCGCGCCGGCCGCCATCTTCAGCACGAACAGCGCGATCGGCTCGACCGCCTGGCCGTAACCGCGGCGGCCGCCCCTGGTGCGCCACTGGGACGTGACCATGCCCACGACGGCGACGAGGCCGATCAGCAGGCTGAACAGGTCGGCGCCGCCGAGCGGACCGAGGCCGATGTTGCCGAGGTAGCCGTTGGTGAAGCCGTTGGCCAGGGTGCGGACCTCGTCGGGGAACGGGCCGATGCCCTGGTTGCCGAGGACCGTCAGGGTCAGCGCCCTGAACAGCAGCATGCCGGCCAGCGTCACGATGAACGCCGGGATGCCGAAGTAGGCGATCCAGTATCCCTGCCAGGCCCCGATGAGGGCGCCGGCCACCAGTGTGATCAGCAGGGCCAGCGGCCACGGCAGGCCCATGTTGACCATCAGCACCGCGGACAGGGCTCCCGTGACCGCGACCACCGAGCCGACCGACAGGTCGATGTGCCCGGCGATGATGACCAGGATCATCCCGATCGCCAGGATCAGGACGTAGGAGTTCTGGACGATGATGTTGGAGATGTTCTGCGGCTGGAGCAGGGCGCCGTCGGTGAGCACCGAGAACAGCACGATGATCAGCGCGAAGGCGATGTAGATGCCGCTGGATCGCAGGTTCAGCGACAGTCCGCCGAGCGACACCCGGCCCGGCTGCCGTGGCGGCCCCCCGTCGCCCTTGGCGCCGACCTCCACGTCGGCGGGCGTGATGCTGCTCATCAGAGCTACTCCTGTCCCTTGGTCATGAGGTGCATGAGGTGTTCCTGCGTGGCGTCCTGACGCGGCACCTCGCCGGTGATGCGGCCCTCGGAAAGCGTGTAGATGCGGTCGCACAGGCCGAGCAGCTCAGGCAGCTCAGAAGAGATCACCAGCACGGCTTTGCCCTGGTCGGCCAGGCGGTTGATGATCGTGTAGATCTCGTACTTGGCGCCGACGTCGATGCCCCGGGTGGGCTCGTCCAGGATGAGCACGTCGGGCTCGGTGAGGATCCACTTGGAGAGCACGACCTTCTGCTGGTTGCCGCCGCTCAGCTTGCCCACGACGCTGTCGACGCTCGGCGCCTTGATGTTCATGCTCTTGTGGAACTCTTCCGCGACACGGTATTCCTCGTGCTCGTTCACCCAGCCGCGCCTGGCCAGGCCCTTGAGCCCGGCCGCGCTGATGTTGCGCTTGATGTCCTCGATGAGGTTGAGCCCGTACCGCTTGCGGTCCTCGGTGGCGTAGGCGATGCCGTGCCTGATCGCGTCCTGCACGTTGCGGATGTCGATCGGCTTGCCGTCCTTGAAGATCTTGCCGGAGATGTGGACGCCGTACGCGCGCCCGAACACGCTCATCGCCAGCTCCGTGCGCCCGGCGCCCATCAGCCCCGCGAGACCGACGATCTCGCCCCGGCGCAGCGTGAGGGCGGCCCCGTCGACCACCTTCCGACCGGGCTGGCTGGGGCTGTACACCGTCCAGTCCTCGATGCGCAGCGCCTCGTCGCCGACCGTCGGCTCGTGCGGCGGGAAGCGGTTGTCCAGCGCGCGGCCGACCATCCCGGAGATGATGCGGTCCTCGGTGACGTGGTCTCCTGCCATGTCCAGCGTCTCGATCGTCCGGCCGTCGCGGATGATCGTGACGGAGTCGGCGATCGCGATGACCTCGTTGAGTTTGTGGGAGATGATCACGCAGGTGATGCCCTCGTCCCGCAGCCCGCGCAGCAGGTCGAGCAGGTGGGCGGAGTCGTCGTCGTTGAGCGCGGCGGTCGGCTCGTCGAGGATGAGGAGCTTGACCTCCTTCGACAGCGCCTTGGCGATCTCGACGAGCTGCTGCTTGCCGACGCCGATGTCGGAGATCGGCGTCGTCGGGTTCTCGTGCAGGCCGACCCGCTTCATCAGCTCGTCGGCCTCGTAGTTGGTCCGGTTCCAGTCGATGAGACCGCGCCTGGCGCGCTCGTTGCCGAGGAAGATGTTCTCGGCGATCGACAGCTGCGGGCTGAGCGCCAGCTCCTGGTGGATGATGACGATGCCCGCGTGCTCGCTGTCCCGGATGCCGCCGAACTCGCACGGCTTGCCCTCGAAGGTGATCTCGCCTTCGTAGTCGCCGTACGGGTAGACGCCGGACAGCACCTTCATCAGGGTGGACTTGCCGGCGCCGTTCTCGCCGCAGATCGCGTGGATCTCGCCCCGCCGCACGGACAGGTTGACGTCCTGCAGCGCCTTCACCCCCGGGAACGTCTTGGTGATCCCGCTCATCCGCAAGATGTGCTCGGTCATATGTCCCTCGCGTCACTAATGAGAAAGCTGCTAAAAGGCTGCCGCCACGGCCTTGGCCGGGCACGAACAGTGGGACGGCAGGCTGGTGAGCAGGTTTCCTGTTAGCCGGGAGAACCCCGGGGACCCGCGCGGGATCCCCGGGGCGGGCCCTTACTTGAGCTGGTCCTCGGTGTAGTAGCTACCGCCGACGATGATCTCCTGGTAGTTGCTCTTGTCCACGATCACGGACTCGAGCAGGTACGAGGGAACGACCTTGTTGCCGTTGTCGTAGTCCTTGGTGTTGTTCACCTCGGGCTGGCCGCCCTTGAGCACGGCGTCGGCCATCTTCACGGTCTGCTCGGCGAGCTTGCGCGTGTCCTTGAAGATGGTGGAGTACTGCTCGTCGGCGATGATCGACTTGACCGACGCGAGCTCGGCGTCCTGGCCGGTCACGGTCGGGTACGGCTGGCCGCTGGTGCCGTAGCCGGAGCTCTTGAGCGCCGACAGGATGCCGATGGACAGGCCGTCGTACGGCGAGAGCACGCCGTCGACCTTGGCGCCGCCCGTGTAGGTCTTGGTGAGGATGTCCTCCATGCGCTTCTGCGCGGTGGCCGGGTCCCAGCGCAGGATGGCGGCGGTCTTGAAGTCGGTCTGGCCGCTCTTGATCACCAGCGTGCCGTCGTCGATCTTCGGCTGGAGGACGGACATGGCGCCGTTCCAGAAGAACGTGGCGTTGTTGTCGTCAGGGGAGCCACCGAACAGCTCGACGTTGAAGGGGCCCTTCTCGCCGTCCTCGACGCCGAGGCCCTTCAGCAGCGAGGTCGCCTGCTGCACGCCGACCTTGAAGTTGTCGAACGTGGCGTAGTAGTCGACGTTGGGGCTGTTGCGGATCAACCGGTCGTAGGCGATGACCGGGATCTTGGCGTCGGCGGCCTGCTGGAGCTGCGAGCTGATCGCGGTGCCGTCGATCGAGGCGATGATCAGGAGCTTGGCACCCTTGGTGATCTGGTTCTCGATCTGGTTGACCTGGGTGGGGATGTCGTCCTGCGCGTACTGGAGGTCGACCTTGTAGCCCAGCTGCTCGAGCTGCTTCTTGACGTTGTCGCCGTCGTGGATCCACCGCTCCGACGACTTCGTCGGCATGGTGACGCCGACCAGAGCGCCGGCGTTGCCGGCGGCCGCCGAGGAGGAAGCCTCGGCATCGACCGTCTTCTGGCTGGAGCCACAGGCCGTCATGGTCGCGGCGAGCGCGATGGCGGACACCACGCCCCCGATCCGTCCCAACCTCATGTCATCTCCTTGCGATGGGGGTCGCGGCAGCGCTGGACGCGGCAGCTGCCGGCAAAGTGAGGAATTCACTCACGGAACGTGACGAATCAGAACATCATTCGCGCTTCGCTCCTCGCCGATTGTTATCGCTAACAACGACTATGTCAACGTCGGCCGATAACCTCCCGGAAACTTTCGGGTAACTTTCGTCCAGGTCAGCGGCGTGCGCGAGCCGAGAATACGCGTTGCAGCAAGATGAAGACGAACAGCAGCAGTCCGATGAAGATCTTCGTCCACCAGGACGACAAGGTGCCCTCGAAGCTGATGATCGTCTGGATCAGCCCGAGCACGAGCACGCCGAGCACGGTGCCGAGCAGGAAGCCGCTACCGCCCGTGAGCAACGTGCCGCCGATGACGACCGCCGCGATCGCGTCCAGTTCCATGCCCACCGCGTGCAGGCCGTAGCCCGAGAGCATGTAGAACGAGAGCAGCACGCCGCCGAGCGCCGAGCAGAACCCACTGATCGTGTACACCGCGATCTTCGTCCGGGCCACCGGCAACCCCATCAGCAGCGCCGACTGTTCGCTGCCGCCGGTGGCGTAGACGGACCGGCCCAGGCGCGTGTAGTGCAGCACGTACGCCGCCACGAGCACGACCACCACCGCCACGATCACACTGGGCGAGATCCACATGTCGGCGAACAGGTCGATCCTGGCCTGCGCGAACGCCGTGAACGTCGGGTCCTCGATGGGGATCGAGTCGGTCCCGATCGTGTAGCACAGCCCCCTGGCCAGGAACATCCCCGCCAGCGTCACGATGAACGGCTGGATGTCGAAGGCGTGCACGATGTAACCCATCACCAGCCCCAGCCCGGACCCGATGGCCAGCACCAGCGGAACCACCAGGTACGGCGGCCACCCCGGCCCCGCCATGAGACTGGCCGAGATCATCGTCGACAGGGCCACCACGGAGCCGACCGACAGGTCGATGCCCCCGGTGAGGATCACGAACGTCATCCCGACCGCCACCACCAGCAGGAAGGCGTTGTCGATGAAGACGTTGAGAATCACCTGCCCGCTGGCGAACCCCTCGTAGCGGATCCCGCCCGCCACGAACATCGCCACGAAAAGGCAACCGGTCACCAGAACCGGCAGATACTTGACCGGCACAGCAGCCCGGCCCACCGTCATCGTGCTCATGTGGTGACTCGTACCTTCTCCTCGGGGGTGAGGCTGGGCGGAGCCGGTCGGCCGCGCCGGCGGAAGGCCTTCTCGCGGAAGGACGGGGACTGGATGAGGCACACGGCCGTCACGACCAGCGCCTTGAACAGCAGCGTGGTCTCCGGTGGCACGCCGATCGAGTAGATCGTCGTGGTCAGGGTCTGGATGATGAGCGCGCCCAGCACGGTGCCGCCGAGCGAGAACCGGCCGCCGGCCAGCGACGTGCCGCCGATCACCACGGCCAGGATGGCGTCCAGCTCGATCCACAGGCCGGCGTTGTTGCCGTCGGCGCTGGAGACGTTCGAGCTGATCATCAGCCCGGCGACGCCCGCGCACAGGGCGGCGAACGCGTACACCATGATGATGATCCCGCGTGACCTGATGCCGGCGAGCCTGCTGGCCTCGGCGTTGCCGCCGACCGACTCGATCAGCATGCCCAGCGCCAGACGCCTGGTGAGGAACGCGGTGATCGCCAGCACGGCGAGCACGATGAAGATGCCGAACGGCACGGTCAGCCAGTAGCCGCCGCCGATCAGCTTGTACGCCGGGCTGTTGACGGTGATGATCTGGCCGTCGGTGATGAGCTGCGCCAGGCCCCGCCCCGCCACCATGAGGATCAGCGTGGCGATGATCGGCTGGATGCCCACGGCCGCGACGAGGAACCCGTTCCAGGCCCCGAGCACCAGGCACAGTCCGAGTGCCATCGCCACGGCGGCGAGCACGCCCTGGTCCTGGCTGATCTGCAGGCACGCCAGCGCGCCCGAGATCGCCACGACCGAGCCGACCGACAGGTCGATGCCGCCGGTGGCGATGACCAGGGTCATGCCGAGCGAGACCAGGATCAGCGGGGCGCCGAAGCGCAGGATGTCGATCAGGCTGCCGTACAGGTGGCCGTCCCTGACCTGGATCGAGAAGAAGCTCGGCGTGAAGAACACGTTCAGTACCAGCAGCAGCGCCAGCACCACGACCGGCCACAGCAGGCGTCTCATGAGGCTCGACCTCCGCTCGCGATGGTCTCCATCAGGACGTCGGTGGTCAACCGGTCGTCGTTGGGCAGCTCGGCCACCAGCCGCCGGTCGCGCAGCACCCCGACCTTGTGGCTGAGCCGCAGCACCTCCTCCAGCTCGGCGGAGATGAACAGCACCGCCACGCCGCCGTCGGACAACTCCGCGACGAGGCGCTGGATCTCGGCCTTCGCGCCGACGTCGATGCCCCGGGTGGGCTCGTCGAGGATGAGCAGCCTGGGCTCCAGGATGAGCCACCTGGCCAGCACGACCTTCTGCTGGTTGCCGCCGCTGAGGTTGCGTACCAGGTGCTCGGGGTTGGGCGGGCTGATCCTCAGCGCCTTGACGTACCTGCCGACCAGCTCGTCCTGCTGCTCGCGCGGCACCGGCCTGGTCCAGCCTCTGGTGGCCTGGAGGGCGAGGATGATGTTCTCGCGCACGGTCAGGTCGGGGATGAGCCCGTCGGACTTGCGGTTCTCCGAGCAGAACGCGATCCTGTGCTTCATGGCCGCGCGCGGCGTGCGTAACGACGCCGGCGCGCCGCCGACCGCGATCTCGCCCGTGCCCGCGTGGTCGGCCCCGAACAACAGCCTGGCGATCTCCGTACGGCCGGAGCCGAGCAGCCCCGCCAGGCCGACCACCTCGCCCTCGTGGATGGTGAGCGAGAACGGCTCGATGGCCCCCGTCCTGCCCAGCCCGCGCGCCTCCACCAGCGGCCGGTCGAAGACCTTGGCCTCGCCGTGCAGCCGTTCGAGCGCGGCCAGCTCCTGGCCGATCATCTTGGCGACGAGCTGGACCTGGCTCAGCTCACTGGTCAGGTACTCGCCGACGAGCCGGCCGTTGCGAAGAATCGTCATACGGTCGGAAATTTCGTAGATCTGGTCGAGAAAGTGGGAAACGAAGAGGATGGCGATGCCTTCCTCCTTGAGCCGCCTCATCACCCTGAACAGCTGCTCGACCTCCTCCGCGTCCAGGCTGGACGTGGGCTCGTCGAGGATCAGCACCCTGGCGTCGATGTCGATCGCCCGCGCGATCGCCACCATCTGCTGGATGGCCGGCGAGTACGACGACAGCGGCGCGGACACGTCCAGGCTCAGCTCCAGCCTCGACAACAGCTCACCCGCCCTGGCCCGCATCCGCTTCCAGTCGATACGCCCCAGGCGGCGCGGCTCGCGGCCGATGAAGATGTTCTCGGCCACGGAGAGGTTCGCGCAGAGGTTGACCTCCTGGTAGACCGTGCTGATCCCGCCCTGCTGCGCCTCCAGGGGACTCCCGAACGCGACGGGCACGCCACCCAGCTCGATCCGGCCCACGTCGGCGGGATACACCCCGGTGAGCACCTTGATCAGGGTGGACTTGCCCGCGCCGTTCTCCCCCATGAGCGCATGCACCTCACCGGGCAACAACCGCAGATCCACACCGTCGAGGGCCTTGACCCCTGGAAACCCCTTGCCAATCCCACTCATAGTAAGAATCGCGTTCATCAGGGCCTCCCCGAAAGACCCCGGGCTTCAGTCCCGGGGAGGAACGGGGAGCGCGGGAGGGCCGCCAAGGCCCGGGCGGTGCGGTGACCACGTAGTCTTCGCATGCGGGTCCCCCTTCTCTTGGTGTGGTTCGTGTGTTCGGATCGGCCGACGATAACCAAGCCGGCTGGTCCGGGCCTACCGCCGGGCCGGCGGGATGTGAAGCCTGTGGAGGCCACGTAAGACCGGTCGCACACCTTCGGGCGTGCGTGGGCTGCCGCCGGTGAAGCAGGAAGATCCGACCCGTGAGGGTGGGAATCCCCCAGATTCATCTGTGGGGAGGATGTCAATGGCCTCACTCCGCGAGGCGGGCCGGCCGCTGAGGGCCGGCCCGGTCGCTGGGTCAGTACTGGCGGGTGGAGAGGACCTGCTTGGCCTGCTCCTGGGTGAACGTGGTCTCCTCGGTCACCACGCGAGGCGGCACCTGCTCACCGTTCAGGACCTTCTTGGCCAGGTCCATGAGCTGCGGGCCGAGCAGCGGGGAGCACTCGACGATGTAGTTGATCTTCCCGTCGGCGAGCGCCTGCATGCCGTCCTTGACGGCGTCCACCGTGATGATCTTGATGTCCTGGCCGGGCACCTTGCCCGCGCCCTCGATCGCCTCGATCGCGCCAAGACCCATGTCGTCATTGTGCGCGTAGAGCACGTCGATGTCCGGGGTCGACTTCAGGAAGGCCTCCATGACCTCCTTGCCCTTGGCCCTGGTGAAGTCGCCGGTCTGCGAGGCGACGACCTTGAACTTCGGGTCGGCCCCGATGACCTCGGCGAACCCCGCCTTGCGGTCGTTGGCCGGCGCCGAGCCTGTCGTGCCCTGCAACTCGACGATGTTCACCGGATCGGTGCCGTCCTTGTACTCCTCGACCAGCCACTGGCCGGCCTTCTTGCCCTCCTCGATGAAGTCCGAGCCGAGGAAGGTCTTGTAGAGGCTCGTGTCCTGGGAGTCCACGGCGCGGTCGGTCAGGATGACCGGGATGTTCGCGCCCTTGGCCTCCTTCAGCACTGTGTCCCAGCCGGACTCCACCACCGGCGAGAAGGCGATGATGTCCACCTTCTGCTGGATGTAGGAGCGGATGGCCTTGATCTGGTTCTCCTGCTTCTGCTGGGCGTCGGAGAACTTGAGCGTGACGCCCGCGTTCTTCGCCGAGTCCTGCACGGACTTCGTGTTCGCGGTCCGCCAGCCGCTCTCCGCGCCCACCTGGGAGAAGCCCATGGTGATCGAGTCGCCGCCACCGCCCGAGTCGCCGCCACCGCCCGAGCTGCCGCTGCCGCCACCGCTGCCGCAGGCCGCCACCGACATCGCGGTGAGCCCGGCGAGTACCAACGCCGAGATCCTCTTCAGCACGTGAGGTTCCCTTCTGATGTGAGCGCTAACATCCCAGGCGGGCGCCAACGCTTCCTGCCTTCCAGTACGCCTTCACACCCGGGGGTCCCCGCGACCCCGGCATCACACCCGGACCGTGCCGGCTCCCGCCCTCACACCCGGACGGCCCGCCCGCTCCAGCACGGTCCGCCACCCGGACACGCCGTGCTCCTTTCCTGGCTTGGCCCCGACTGTGAACGTTAACAACGGGTCTCGTCAAGGGTCGCTCTATTACGGTCGGGTTACACGGACCCCTCTTGACGGCGCTCTCCGGCGGTTCTTAACTTGTCGCGAATCGCTGATGTTAACGCTCACTTGTTTTGTTAACGCTAACAGTCCGTGAGGAGCCCTCCACTCATGACGCGAATCGCCTTATCCGCCCTGCTCATAGCGGGCCTGCTGGTGGTGCCGCAGGCCGCCGCGCTGGCGGATCCCACGGCCGCGCCGGCCGACCCCATCCCGGCGGGCGCCGTCGTCGACCAGTTCGACGGCACCACGCTCGGCGCGGACTGGAGCGTCCTGTCCCCCGACGACTCCCGCTGGTCGGTGTCGGACGGCGCGCTCCACGTGGACACGCTGACCGGCGACACCCACCAGGGCACGAACAACGCCAGGAACCTCTTCCTGGTCGACGTGCCCGACGGCGACTTCGAGGTGGTCGCGCGGTTCACCGCGCCGGTCGCTCTGGACTACCAGAGCGCGGGCCTCCTGGCCTGGCAGGACTGGGACAACTACGTACGGGCCGGGCTGGCCCACGTCGGATCCGCCGGCGGACCGGTGATCGAGACGGCCACCGAGGTCGGCGCCGCGTTCAGCTCGGCCTTCGCGGCCCGGCCGGGCTCGGCCGCCGAGACGCTCAAGCTGGCCAGGACCGGCGACGACTTCGTCTCCTCCTACTGGAACGGCTCGGCCTGGGTGCAGGCGTCCAGGACGACCGCCGGGCTCGACGTCGAACAGCTCGGGCTGTACGCGCTCTCGGCGCAGAACGGCACGGCCATCCGGGCCGATTTCGACTACGTCGCGATCAAGGCGAGCGAAGGACAGGCCGTTGTCCCGTCGGGGTCGTTCACGTTGCGGGAGACGGCGCTGCCGTACCTGTCGGCGGACCGCTCGGGAGTGGTGCGGGCCTCGGCGAAGGCGCCGATGACCAGCCTGACCGTCACGGCCGAGCCCAGCGGCGCGGGCGTGACGCTGAAGGACACGGACACCGGCAGGTACCTGGAGGCCGCCACGACCATGCGCCTGAGCAGGACCGCGTCGGTGTTCCAGCTCAAGGACGCGGGCGGCGGCAAGGTGACGGTGTCCTCGGGCGGCAGGAACGTCTCGATCAGCGACGGGAAGCTGGTCATGGGTACGGACGCGGCCAGGTTCCGCGTCGAGGGCTACTCCTCGGGCAAGCTCACGGTGGACACCAAGGCACGCGGCACGAAGGTCGGCCCCAACCTCTACGGCGTCTTCTACGAGGACATCAACCACGCCGCCGACGGCGGGCTCTACGCGGAGCTGGTGCAGAACCGCTCGTTCGAGTTCAACGCGACCGACGAGCGCTCCTACACCGGGCTGACCGCGTGGACCAAGGCCGAGCGGGGCGCCACCGCGACCCTGGCGGTCACCGGCGAGCAGCCGCTGAACGACGGCAACCGCAACTACCTGCGGCTCGACGTGACCGGTGACGGCACGGCCGGGGTGAGCAACGCCGGGTTCAACCGCGGCCTGCCGCTGAAGGAGGACAGGCGCTACGACCTGTCCGTGTGGGCCAGGCGCTCGGCGGCCGGCCCGCTGACGGTCACCGCGGAGGCCGGCGCCACCGTGCTCGGCAAGGCCACGCTGCAGGTCGAGGCGGGCGCCTGGGCCAAGTACACCGCCTCGTTCACGTCGTCGGGCACCACCGACGCGGGCCGCCTGGTCATCCAGGCCCCCGGCGGGCGGACGGATCTCGACATGATCTCGCTGTTCCCGCGCGACACGTTCAAGGGCAGGAAGAACGGCATGCGCGCCGACCTGGCGAAGCTGATCGCGGACCTGGAACCGCAGTTCCTGCGCTTCCCCGGCGGCTGCGTGACGAACGTCGGCACGTACGACCCGTACTCGGACAAGCAGGACCGGCGCCGCATCTACCAGTGGAAGGAGACGATCGGCCCGGTCGAGGAGCGGCCCACGAACTTCAACTTCTGGGGCTACAACCAGAGCTACGGCATCGGCTACTACGAGTACTTCCAGTTCGCCGAGGACATCGGGGCCGAGGCGCTGCCCGTGCTGTCGGTGGGCGTGAACGGTTGCGGCGAGAACCGTCCGCTCACCGACGAGGCCAAGCTGGCCAGGTGGGTGCAGGACACGCTGGACCTGATCGAGTTCGCCAACGGGCCCGTGACGTCGGAATGGGGTAAGAAGCGGGCGGCGCTCGGGCATCCGAAGCCGTTCGGGCTGGACTACATCGGGCTCGGGAACGAGGAGATCTACGAGGAGTTCTTCACGAACTACCCGAAGTTCGCCGACGCGATCAGGGCGAAATATCCGGACATCAAGATCATAAGCAACTCTGGGCAGACGTCGCAGGGCGCCTGGTTCGACCGGATGTGGCAGTTCGCCCGCGACCAGAAGGCGGACCTGGTCGACGAGCACTACTACAACAACCCGGACTGGTTCCTGGCCAACAACCACCGCTACGACTCCTATGACCGCAGCGGGCCGAAGGTGTTCGTGGGCGAGTACGCCTCCCGGGGCAACACGTTCTACAACGCCCTGAGCGAGGCGTCGTACATGACGGGCATCGAGCGCAACGCCGACGTCGTGGAGTTGTCCTCGTACGCGCCGCTGCTGTCCAACGTGGACTACGTGGACTGGACGCCGGACCTCATCTGGTTCGACAACGACGAGGCGTACGGCTCGCCCAGTTACCACGTGCAGCGGCTGTTCTCCACGAACGTGGGCGAGCGGGTGCTGCCGAGCACGTTCGAGGGCGCGGCCAGGCCGGTGGACGACATCAGCGGCGCGATCGGGCTGGGCTCGTGGAACACCGAGGTCAGGTACGACGACGTGAAGGTCACCGCGGCCGACGGGACCGAGCTGCTGTCGGACGACTTCTCGGCCGGCGCCGGCAAGTGGACGCCGGGTCTCGGCACCTGGGCCGTACAGGACGGGACCTACGTGCAGACGGCGCGGGTGGAGGACGCCAGGTCCACGGCGGGTTCGGCCGACTGGTCGAACTACACGGTGGAGGTGACCGCCCGCAAGACCGGCGGCGCGGAGGGCTTCCTGGTGATGTTCGGAGTGCGTGACACCGGCAACTTCTACTGGTGGAACGTCGGCGGCTGGAACAACACCCAGTCGGCCATCGAGAAGGCCGTGAACGGCGGCAAGTCCGCGATCAGCACCTCCACCACGACGGTGGAGACCGGGCGGGACTACCGGCTCAAGGTCGAGGTGAACGGCAGGAAGATCACGACCTGGCTGGACGGTGCGAAGGTCGGCGAGTTCGTGGACTCCGCCACGGTGGAGCCCCTCTACCAGGTGGTGTCCAGGGACGGGAGGTCGGTGACGCTCAAGGTCGTCAACGCGCAGGACACGGCCGTACGCGGCAGCGTGGACCTGGGCCGGGCGCGGTTCCAGCCGACGGCGAAGGTGACCTCGCTGGCCGGCGCGCCCTCCGACACGAACTCGATCGCCGAGCCGGACAAGGTGGCGCCGGTCGAGCGGCGGGTGAACGGCTTCTCCTCCGCCTTCACCTACGACTTCCCGGCCAACTCGGTGACCTTCATCGAACTCACCGAGCGCTGACCCGTGGCGGGCCCTCCCAGGGCCCGCCCTCTCGGATCGCGCGGGCGGGTCCTTCCGAGGACCCACCCACGGATCACCCGGGCCGGTCCTCTCGGGGGCTCGCCACCGGATGAACGCGGGCGGGTCCTCTCGGGGCCTGCCTACTGGATCACGCGGTGGTAGGTGGTCATCCGGCCCTCGTCGTCGAGGACGTGGAACGCGATCGACGGCGGGAGGTCGTAGTCGAGGCAGTCGGCGAACGACGTGCCGCCCTCCCACGGCAGCTTCAGCGTGGAGATGACGCCCGGGGCGGCCAGCAGCGGGCGACCGGCGAACGTCGTGACCGCCGCCATGTGGGCGTGGCCGACCAGCACGGCGGCCACGTTCGGGTGCCCGGCGACCAGCTCCGCGAGGCGCTCGTGACGGTGCAGCCTGATCCCGTCGGCGGGCGGGCTGTGCAGGATCACCGGCGGGTGGTGGAACGCCACGAACACCGGCCGGTCCGCGCTCTCCACCACCCCCTCCAGCCAGGTGATCGTCTCGTCGTCCAGGTGGCCGGCGTTCTCGCCGGGGATGGAGGAGTCGCACATGGCGTACACCGCGGCGGCGGTGCGGCGTACCTGGTTGATCGGGCCCGCGTGCGGCGGCTCGCCGAGGAGCACGCGGCGGAACCGCTCGCGTACGTCGTGGTTGCCGGGACCGGCCAGGACCGGATGGCGCGAGGAGAGCACCTTGGCCGCCGCCTCGTACTCCTCCACGGTGCCGTGGTCGGCGATGTCACCGGTGACGAGGACCTGGTCGAAGTCGTACGGCAGCGAGTCCAGGTAGCGCATCGCGGCGTTCGCGCGGTCGGTGCTGTCCGGGCTGCCGCCGATGTGGATGTCGCTCAGGTGGGCTATCACGATCATGTATCTGGTCCTTCTCCGGGTTTGACCTGCTCACCTTAGTTATGCCGGAGGACCCGGACCAATCATAAGATCCGGTTCCGTGCGGAAAAGTTGGGCCGGTTTCGGGGTGGATCTCCATCTGGAGGTGTCCGCGGGCGGTGGGCGGCGACGGGGGCTGGAGGACGCGCTGCGCGCGGCCGTGCGGGACGGGAGGCTGCCGCCCGGCACCCGGCTGCCGTCCACGCGGTCGCTGGCGGCCGAGCTGGGGCTGTCGCGCGGCACGGTGAGCGCCGCCTACGACCAGCTCGTCGAGGAGGGCTACCTGACCACCCGCCCGGGCGCGGCGACCGAGGTGGCCAACGTGCCCGTCTCACGCACATCCCCCGGCCCCTGCCCCCATACCGCGCACATCCTCGACCCCGC
>NZ_JADOGI010000191.1 GCF_015645445.1 Nonomuraea cypriaca
CCGCTACAAGCTGATCGTCAACCCGGAGTCGGTCAACGAGCTGTACGACCTGCACACCGACCCGCACGAGCTGAGCAACCGCTACACCCACCCGGAGCTGGCCCCGGTCCGCCGCCGCCTCATGCGCAGGTTGTACGACCTGCTACGCGAACGCGGCGACAACTTCTACCACTGGATGACCCCGATGTACGACATCGGCGCCTCCGACTACGACCCCACCCTGAGCTCCTTCGAGAAGCAGAGCACCCCCGGATGAGCCCGCCTGCCCTGCCGGCACGGCCGGCAGGGCAGGGCATCACCTGAACCTGCTTCACCCGAAGCCGCGCACGCGGAACTGCATCACCCGGTACGGCCAGTTCGTCGTCGTGTTCCACTGGCTCACCGACAGGTGGAGCGAGTCCAGGGTCGAGCCGGGGATGATGTAGCCGCCGTACAACTGCGCCACGTGGGTGTCGTCCTCCGCCCCCCACGAGCCGCCCCACAGCAGCGTGCTCCTGCGTGCCGTGTAGAGGTTCGACGTGGGCCGGTCCATGATGATGCCGTCGATCCGGTAGTCGGCCGCGTTGAACCAGGTGAACACCCACTTGCCGCCCAGCGGCCGCAGGCACAGCTCCCCGAACCGGCCCTCCAGGATGGGCGTCGGCGGGTTACCCCAGGCCCAGGCCCCGTTGCGATGGCCCCACGGCTCGTACGCGTTCAGGTCCGTGATCCGGTCCTTGCGCACCCGGTGCATGATGATCGGCCTGCTGCGGGTGAAGGCGGTCGAATAGACGTAGACGTACCCGTCGTTGCCGAGCCCCCAGGTCAGCAGCTGGAACAGGCCACCGTGCAGGTCGGCGGGGAACTTGGCGCCGGTGTGCGTCCACGTCCTGCCCGAGTCGCCGGAGCGCCAGATCTCGGTCCACACCACGTTCCCGAGGCCCTTGTTCACCATCACGTGCAGGTACATGACGCCGTCGATTGTGATCACGTCCGAGGGCAGCACGGTTGAGAAGACCGGATTGTCGTGCTCGTACGCCCACAGCTGCTGCGCCGCCGCGCCGCCCACCGCGCCCGACCAGGTCACGCCGGCGTCCAGGTTGGTGGTATTCGACCAGAGCGCCACCGGCGAGCGCCACCACCCGCCCCCGACCCGGGGCTCCTCGAACGTGTCGCCGAACACGTACAGCGTCCGCCCGTCGGGTGTGCGCGCGGGGATGCCGAGGTCGGTCGCCTGCATGCGGAACCTGTCCGTCAGTCCGGGCCCGGTGAGATCCTTGATCTTGTTCACCTGCAGTGCGGCGCTGGCTTGCGCGGCGGTGCCGGTCAGCGTGGTCCCGAGCAGGGTCCCGGCGGCAGTCTTGAGGAACGTCGATCGTCGCATGTGCGGCTCCCTGGGCGAGAAATCGATTACTCGGCAAGTGTGCAACACCCGTCCCGATCACACCAGACCCCATCCGCAACCGGCGGTCTCGTCGCGGGACCAGGCGCGGCGTGGCTGGCGCGGCAAAGCGTGCCATTGTGCAGTTCGCGCATACCCTGGTCAGGCGCGGGCAGCCGACCGCTTTTGGTCGTTTTCCACAATTGGGGCAGCAAAGCGTGCGCTGTCTGCGACATGGCGCCGCCGGCCGGTAGACGGAATGCTGGCACAGTGCCGGGGGGCTGCCGTGTCGCGGCGCGTGCATCGTTGGTCAACAGGAGGGCTCGGTCGGGTGTTCAGTCGTGTCGCCATCGTCAACCGTGGTGAGGCCGCCATGCGGCTCATCCACGCCGTACGTGACATCGCCGCGGAGACGGGGACACGGATCGAGACCGTCGCCCTGCACACCGACGTCGACCGCGCCGCCAAGTTCGTGCGCGAGTCCGACGTCGCCTACGATCTCGGTCCCGCGTCCGCGCGCCCGTACCTCGATCTGAAGGTGCTGGAGCGCGCGCTGGTGGAGACCGGGGCCGACGCCGCGTGGGTCGGCTGGGGCTTCGTCGCGGAGGACCCGGCGTTCGCGGAGCTGTGCGAGAAGATCGGGGTCACCTTCGTCGGGCCGAGCGCGGAGGCCATGCGCAAGCTCGGCGACAAGATCGGCGCGAAGCTGATCGCCGAGGAGGTCGGCGTGCCGGTCGCGCCGTGGAGCCGCGGTGCGGTCGAGACCCTGGACGCCGCCCTGGCGGCGGCGGCCGAGGTCGGCTACCCGCTGATGCTGAAGGCGACCGCGGGCGGCGGCGGGCGCGGCATCCGCGTGATCACCGGCGAGGCCGAGCTCGCCGACGCCTACGAGCGCACCCGTCAGGAGGCCGCGCGGGCGTTCGGCAGCGGCGTCGTGTTCCTGGAGCGCCTGGTCACCGGCGCCCGGCACGTCGAGGTCCAGGTGATCGCCGACGGCGAGGGCACCGCGTGGGCGCTCGGCGTCCGCGACTGCTCGGTGCAGCGGCGCAACCAGAAGGTCATCGAGGAGTCGGCGTCACCGGTGCTCGGCCCCGCGCAGACGGCCGAGCTCAAGGCGTCGGCAGAACGGCTGGCAGTCGCGGTCGGTTACCGAGGCGCGGCGACCGTCGAGTTCCTCTACCACCCCGGCGACCGGCTGTTCGCGTTCCTCGAGGTCAACACCCGCCTGCAGGTCGAGCACCCGATCACCGAGTCCACCACCGGGTTCGACCTGGTCAAGGCGCAACTGCGGGTGGCATCAGGCGTGAGGCTCGAAGGCGAGCCGCCGGTGGAGCGCGGCCACGCCGTCGAGGCCCGGCTGAACGCCGAGGACCCCGACCGCGACTTCGCGCCCTCCCCGGGCCGCATCGCGCGGCTGGACCTGCCCGCCGGGCCGGGCATCCGCGTGGACACCGGTGTCAGCGAGGGCGACACCATCCCCGCCGACTTCGACTCGATGATCGCGAAGATCATCGCTTACGGCCGCGACCGCGACGAGGCGCTCGGGAGGCTGCGCCGGGCGATGGCGCAGACCACGGTCATCATCGAGGGCGGCGTGACGAACAAGAGCTTCGTGCTCGACCTGCTCGACCAGCCCGAGGTGATCGACGCCAGCGCGGACACCGGCTGGATCGACCGCGTCCGCGGCGAGGGCAGGCTCGTCTCACACCGGCACTCCGCCGTCGCGCTCGCGGCCGCCGCCATCGAGGCGTACGAGGAGGAGGAACGCGTCGAGCGGCAGCGGTTGCTGTCGACGGCGTTCGGCGGACGCCCGCAGGTGCAGCACGAGAGCGGCCGGCCGCTGGACCTCAAGCTGCGTGGCGCCGGCTACCGCGTACGCGTCGCGCGGGTCGGCGCGCACCGCTTCCGCGTCGGCGTCGAAGCGGGTGGCGACGCCCGCACCGCCGACGTCGAGCTCGACCGCTTCGACCGGCACACCGGGCAGATCATCGTCAACGGCACCCGGTACCGCCTGCTCACCGGCACGTACGGGCCGATCCACCTGGTCGAGGTGGACGGCGTGACGCACCGGGTCAGCCGCGACGAGGGCGGCGTCGTCCGCTCGCCCGCGCCCGCGCTGGTCGTCGCCACGCCGCTGAAGGCCGGCGCCGAGGTCGAGGCGGGCGCGCCGGTGCTGGTGCTGGAGAGCATGAAGATGGAGACGGTGCTGCGGGCGCCGTTCAAGGCGCGGCTGAAGGAATGCGTCGTCGCCGTCGGCAGCCAGGTGGAGACCGGCGCACCGCTGCTGCGGCTGGAGCCGCTCGCCGACGTCGACGCCGAAGCCGAGCACACCTCGGCCGCCGGGTTCGCCGAGCTGGACCTGCCCGCCGCGCCCGGGAGGATCCCGGCGCGGGCGCGCGCCACGCGCGGCCTGGAGGACCTGCGCAGCCTGCTGCTGGGCTTCGACGTCGACCCGCACGACGAACGCCGGGTGCTCGACGACTACCTCGCCGCGCGCCGGGCGGCCACCGAGGACGGTCACCGGCCGCTGGCCGGGGAGCTCGAACTCATCGACGTGTTCGCCGACCTCGCCGAGCTGAGTCGCAACCGGCCGGCGGGCGAGGACGGCGGCGGCGACAGCCACGTGCACAGCGCCCGCGAATACTTCCACACCTACCTGCAGAGCCTCGACGTCGAACGGGCCGGGCTGCCGGAGGCGTTCCAGGCCAACCTCGCCAAGGCGCTCGGACACTACGGCGCCACCGAGCTGGAGCCCTCCCCGGAGCTCGAAGCCGCGGTGTTCCGGATCTTCCTCGCCCAGCAGCGCTCGGCCGCCGACGCCACGGTCGTCGCGGCGTTGCTGCGCGCCTGGCTGCGGGAGCCGCCGCCGGACGAGGCCCTGCGCGAGCCCGCGGGTCTCGCGCTGGAGCGGCTGGTGGCCGCGACGCAGGTCCGCTTCCCCATGCTCTCCGACCTCGCGCGCGGCGTGGTGTTCGCCTGGTTCGGCCAGCCGCTGCTGCGCCGCAACCGCGCCCGCGTCTACGCCGATGTCCGCAAGCACCTGCGCCACTTGGACGCCCACCCGGACGCGCCCGACCGCGCCGAGCGCATCGCCGAGATGGTACGCAGCACCGAGCCACTGGTACGGCTGCTCGGCCAGCGGCTCATCCGCCACGACCTGGACAACGCGATCATGCTGGAGGTGCTGACCCGGCGCTACTACGGCAACAAGGGTCTCACCGGCGTCCGCACCAGCGAGGTCGCGGGCTGCACGTTCGTGGTCGCCGGGCGCGCGGGCTCGTGCGTGGCCTCCGCCGCGGTGAGCTTCGAGGCGCTGGGCGGCGCGCTGCGCGGGCTCGCGGAGCTGGCGAGCGGTGAGGAGGCCATCGACGCCGACATCTATCTCGCCTGGGAGAACCAGCCGGAGGACTCCGACGCGATGGCGGCCGCGCTGCACGAGGTCGTCGGCGCGCACCCGCTGCCGCACCAGGTCCGCAGAGTCACCACCACCGTCGCGGGCAGCGGCGGCGCGGTGATGCACCACCACTTCACCTTCCGCCCCTCGGCCACCGGGATGGCCGAGGAACGGCTGATCCGCGGCCTGCACCCGTACATCGCGGAGCGGATGCAGCTGGAGCGGCTGAGCAAGTTCGACCTCACCCGGCTGCCGTCGTCGGACGAGGAGGTCTACCTCTTCCAGTGCGTGGCGAGGGAGAACCCGTCGGACGACCGTCTCGTCGCGTTCGCCCAGGTGCGCGACCTGACCGAGCTGCGCGAGCAGGACGGCAGACTGGTCTCGCTGCCGACGGCCGAGGACACCATCGCCATCTGCCTCGACTCGATCCGCCGCGCGCAGTCGCGGCGGCCGTCGAAGAAGCGCTTCAACACCAACCGGATCGTGGTCTACGTCTGGCCGCCGAGCGGCCTCACCCGCGCGGAGCTGGAGATGATCGCCGGGCGGGTGCTGCCGACGACCGCGGGCGCCGGGCTGGAGGAGATCCTGTTCATCGCGCGGCAGCGCCACCCGAGGACCGGCGAGCTGGTCAAGATCACCGTACGCATCTCCTTCGACGCCACCGGCGGCACCGAGCTGACCATCGGCGAGCCTTCGCACGAGCTGGTCGAGCCGCTCGACGACTACCGGCAGAAGGTGCTGCGCGCGAGCAGCCGCAACACGGTCTACCCGTACGAGCTGACCGGCCTGCTCGGCGACTTCATCGAGCACGACCTCGATGACGATCACGCGCTGGTGCCGGTCGACCGGCCGAAGGGGCACAACACCGCGGCGATCGTCGCGGGCGTGGTCACCACGCGCACCCGGCGGCACCCGCAGGGCATCACCAGGGTCGTGCTGCTCGGCGACCCGACGAAGTCCCTTGGCGCGCTGTCGGAGCCGGAGTGCCGCCGCGTGATCGCGGCGCTGGACCTGGCCGAGCGGATGCGGGTGCCGCTGGAGTGGTACGCGCTGTCCGCCGGCGCCCGGATCTCCATGGAGTCCGGCACGGAGAACATGGACTGGGTGGCCGCGGCGCTCAAGCGGATCGTCGAGTTCACCCAGGACGGCGGCGAGATCAACATCGTGGTCGCGGGCATCAACGTCGGCGCGCAGCCGTACTGGAACGCCGAGGCGACGATGCTCATGCACACCAAGGGCATCCTGGTGATGACGCCGGACTCGGCGATGGTGCTCACCGGCAAGCAGTCGCTCGACTTCTCCGGCGGCGTTTCTGCCGAGGACAACTTCGGCATCGGCGGCTACGACCGGGTGATGGGGCCGAACGGGCAGGCGCACTACTGGGCGCCCAACCTGGCCGCCGCGCGGGACGTGATGATGTCGTACTACGACCACACGTACGTCGCCCCCGGCGAGGACGCGCCCCGGCGGGCGAAGACGACTGACCCCGTCGGCCGCGACATCTCCGACTTCCCGCACGCCGTGGAGGGCAGCGACTTCACCACCGTCGGCGAGATCTTCTCCGCCGAGGCCAACCCGGACCGCAAGAAGGCGTTCGACATCAGGACCGTGATGCGGGCGCTCTCCGACCAGGACCACCCGGTGCTGGAACGCTGGGCGGGCATGGCCGACGCGGAGACCGCGGTGGTGCAGGACGTGCATCTCGGCGGCATACCGGTGTGCCTGCTCGGCATCGAGTCACGGGCGGTGCCCCGGCGTGGCTTCCCGCCCACCGACGGCCCGGACACCTACACCGCGGGCACGCTCTTCCCGAGGTCGTCGAAGAAGGCCGCGCGGGCGATCAACGCGGCCAGCGGCAACCGGCCGCTGGTGGTGCTGGCGAACCTGTCGGGCTTCGACGGCTCGCCTGAGTCGATGCGGAAACTGCAACTGGAGTACGGCGCCGAGATCGGCCGGGCGATCGTGAACTTCCGGGGGCCCATCGTGTTCTGCGTGATCTCGCGATACCACGGCGGCGCGTTCGTGGTCTTCTCCAAGGCACTGAACCCGAACATGACCGTGCTCGCGCTGGAGGGCTCGTTCGCCTCGGTGCTCGGCGGCGCCCCCGCCGCCGCGGTGGTGTTCTCCGGCGACGTCAACGCCCGCACCGCCGCCGACCCGCGCGTACGCGACCTGGAGGCCCGCGCCGCGGCCGCCTCCGGCACCGACCGCGCCGCGTTGACCGCGGAGCTCGACGAGCTCGCCTCGTCGGTCCGCGCGGAGAAGCTCGGCGAGGTGGCCGCGGAGTTCGACCGCGTGCACAACATCCAGCGGGCGGTCGAGGTCGGCTCCGTCGACGCCGTCATCCGCGGCGCCGAACTGCGCCCGCGGATCATCGAGGCCATCGAGTCCCGCCTGCGCTGACCTCACCGCCACCGGAGTGGCCGCGTCGTCAGCCGTGGCCACCTGGTCGGCGCGGGAGAGGATCCGGCCGGCGCCGCGGCGCCGGCGGTCTCGGCGGGCGTGCGGTGACGTGTCCGGTGTCACCGGTTGAGTGTGTCGCCCCTACGCTCGGTTCGGTAGTCACTGGACAAGTGGACGAATAAAGCGGGCGCGCATGGTGAGCGGATCAGAAATCTCGGAGTTCCGGGTTCAGGTGCCGGACGGCGAACTGGCGGACCTGCGTGAGCGGCTCGACCGCACGCGATGGCCCGACCAGCTGCCGAATGAGGGGTGGCGAGGCGGCGCGCCGGTGGCTCGGGTGCGGGAGCTGGCCGAGCGCTGGCGCACCGTGTTCGACTGGCGTGCGCTGGAGGCGCGGCTGGGCGAAATCCCGCAGTTCACGACCGTGGTGGATGGGCAGACGATCCACTTCCTGTGGGTGCGCTCCGGTGTGCAGGGAGCGTTGCCGTTGCTGGCCACGCACGGCTGGCCGGGATCGTTCCTGGAGTTCGTCGACCTCGCCGTGTGCTTGTGCGGGCACGATGAGGCGTTCGACCTGGTGGTGCCGAGCATCCCGGGTTTCGGTTTCTCCCGCCCGCTGTCGGGGCCGGCCTGGAACGGCGAGCGGGTCGCCCACGCGTGGACCGTGCTGATGGCGCGGCTGGGCTACGAGCGCTACGGCGTACACGGCGGCGACCTCGGCGCGGGCATCTCGCGGCGGGTGGCCAGGCTCGCGCCACGGGAGGTCGTCGGCGTCCACGTCAACTATCTGCCGACGCCGCCGGGCACGCCGGAGGAGGGGCTGTCCCCGCAGGAAGACGCCCGGCTGGCCGCGTACGCGAAATGGTCCGCGGAGTTCGGCGCGTACGAGCACCTGCAGCGCACCCGCCCCCAGTCGCTGTCCTACGCGCTGAACGACTCGCCCACCGGCCTGCTGGCGTGGATCACCGAGCGCTTCCACGACTGGACCGACCCTCGCCGCCGCGACCGCATCGACGATGACGTACTGCTCGCCGACATCGCCCTCTACTGGCTGACCGGCACGGCCGGGACCGCCGCGCAGTTCTACCGCGAGAACGCCGCGGCGGGACCGATCTCGGGCCGCGGCGTGGTGCCGACCGGCGTCTCGTGCTTCCCCCACGAGATCGTGCTCCCGGTACGCGCGCTCGCCGAGCGGAGCGAGAACATCGTGTGGTGGCGCGAGCACGCCGAAGGCGGTCACTTCCCGGCCCTGGAGGTCCCGGAAACGCTGTGCGCCGACCTCCGCGACTTCTTCCGCCCGCTGCGCCGGCCCTCGGAGTGAGCAGGAACGAAACGGTCCATCGGACCACCAGGCTCACCGACGAGGAACTGGCCGAACGGGAGCCGGAGGCGGTGCTGGCCTACATGCAGTCGATCGCCGCCCTGTACAATCTGCGCACCCAGCAGGCGCTGAACGAACTGCAGACCATGCCGCGAGAGTGGCGGCGCGTGCTCGACCTCAGCTCCTTCCCGTTGCGGCTCACGCTGGAGGAGGGCAGGCGGCTGCGCGGAGAACTGAGCGAGGTCGTCTCACGTTACCGGCGTGACGAGCCGGGCGAAGCCGCGCCTGAGGGCGCGGTGCGGGTCTCGCTGATCACGCAGGTCCTGCCCGAGCTGCCCGAAGGCTCGTGATGGGGGCGCGCGGATCGTTACGCCCGATGGCCGGGGTGCTCGCCGCCATGGCGGTGTCGCTGACCGGGACACGGGTGTCGGCCATCGCGCTGCCCTGGTTCGTGCTGACGACCACCGGCAGCGCGGCCCAGATGGGTGTGGTGGCGTTCGCGGAGATGGCCCCGTACGTGCTGGTCAAGGTGCTGACCGGGCCGCTGGTCGATCGGGTGGGGCCGCGCCGGATCTCCTGGATCACCGACGTGATGAGCGCTTCTGCGGCCGTGGCCGTCATCGCGCTGCACGAGCTGGAACTGCTGCCGCTGGGCGCGCTGATCGCCCTGGTCGCGGTGATCGGCGCGGCACGCGGGCCAGGGGACCTCGCCAAGGAGATCATGGTCCCCGAGGCGGCCGAGCGCGGGCGGGTGCCGCTGGAGCGCGCCACCGGGCTGATGGGCGTGACCGAGCGGCTGGCCCAGACGGTGGGGCCCGCCGCGGGCGGCGCGCTGGTGGGGTTGCTCGGGTCGATGGCGAGCCTCGGCATCACTGCCGGATGCTTCGTGCTCGGCTCGCTGATCGTGGCTTGGGCGCTGCTGCGCGGCATGGGGCACCGAGCTCCCACGCAGGAGAAGACGGAGGGGTACTGGCAGCGGTTCGGGCAGGGGCTGGCGTTCCTGCGCGGCGAGCCGCTGCTGCTCGCCATGGCCGTCATGATCTGCGTCACGAACCTGCTCGACGCGGCTTTCGGCCAGGTGCTCGCGCCGGTGTGGGCCAAAGAGTCCGGCCACGGACCCGTCGTACTCGGGCTCAACAGCAGCGTGATGGGGCTCACCGCGGTCGGCGGCAGCCTGGTCGCGGCGGCGGTGGCGCACCGGATGCGGCGCAGGCCGGTGTTCTTCCTGGCCTTCCTGCTCGCCGGGGCGCCGCGCTTCCTCATCCTCGCGGTGGACGCTCCGCTGTGGGTCATACTCGGGGTGTTCGCGGTGAGCGGGTTCAGCGGCGGGTTCCTGAACCCGATCCTGGGAGCGATCTCGTACGAGCGGGTGCCGCGCCACCTCCTCGGCCGGGTGAACGCCCTGCAGGGCTCCCTTGCCTGGTCCGGGATCCCCCTGGGCGGACTGCTTGGCGGAATGGCGGTGGCGGCCGCGGGACTCGCGCCGGTGCTCCTGGCCTGCGGGATCGCCTACGCCCTCACCACGAACTTGACGGGACTACGGCCGGAATGGCGAGAGATGGACCGGCTGCGCGGCCAGGGCGCTCCCGCGCAGGGTCGCGTAAGATCGTGACTTCGCCCACACGACGGACCCACCCGTTGCTTCCTCGACCCCAGGGAAAAATGAACTCTTTCACGTACGTCGAATCATCCGAGCCCCATCCCGAGATCCCGCTCATCGGCGGTGACGTCACCGAGGGCGTTGTGCGGGTCGGCGACACCGTGCGCCGGCCGGTCGGCCCCAACGCCCCGTTCGTCCACGCGCTGCTGTGCCATCTGGAGGAGGTCGGATTCCCGGGCGCCCCGCGGTTCCTCGGCATCGACACGGCCGGGCGCGAGGTGCTGACCTTCGTTCCTGGCGAGGTCGCGGGGCGGCCGAGGCCGGCGTGGATCGCCGACGAGGACCGGCTGGCCTCCGTCGGGCGCCTCGTTCGCGACTACGATGACGCCGTCGCGGGTTTCGTCATGCCCCAAGGGGTACGGACCGGCTTCCCGATCTCGGAGCCGCCGGGCGTGCCGCCCGCGCCGCCTTACCCGGCTGAGGTGGCCGGGCACATGGACTACACGTCTGACAACATCGTGTTCCGGGACGGTAAGGCGGCCGCACTGATCGATTTCGACCTCGCCAAACCGGTCGCCAGGGTGGATGAGGTGATGAACGCGATGATGTACTGGGCGCCTCTGGATGACCCCGTCGACGCTGACCCGCCGTTGCGTGAGGTGGACGTGCCGCGCCGCTGCCGGATCCTCGCCGACGCCTACGAAATGTCGGACGTCGACCGCTCACGACTCGTCGAGGTAGCCGTTCTGCGGAGCCGGCGGTCGTGGTTCTTGATGAAGCAGAGAGCCGAGGAGCAGGGTGGCGGCTGGGCGAGGATGTGGGATGAGGGCGTCGGCGACCAGATCAAGCGGCGCGAGGCATGGCTGGAGCAAAACGGCGCGACCATTGACGCGGCGCTGAACGCACCGTGACCCCGGCACGGTGACGCCGCGCCGGGCCTCGCGCCGGGCCTCGCGCCGGGCCGGTCAGGGGGGTGGACGGGCTCTACGCGCATGGCCGACCATGGGGTGATGTCGCTCCGTTCGCACGAGGCCGATCTGTTCGAGAGCTCCAGGGGCCGCCTGGAGGCGATCGCCTACCGGCTGCTGGGGTCGGCCAGTGACGCCGAGGACGCGGTGCAGGATGCGTTTCTGCGGTGGCATGCGGCGGACCGCGAACGGATCGAGACGCCCGAGGCGTGGCTGACGAAGGTGCTCACCAATCTCTGCCTCAATCAGCTCACCTCTGCGCGGGCCAGGCGGGAAACCTATGTGGGGCAGTGGCTCCCTGAGCCGGTCCTGGCCGGGGATCGGATGCTCGGTCCCGCCGACACCGTCGAGCAGCGCGAGTCGGTCTCCATGGCGATGCTCACCCTCATGGAGCGGCTGCCGCCCAAGGAGCGGGTGGTGTACGTCCTGCGCGAGGCGTTCGGCTATCCGCACCGCGAGATCGCAGAGATCCTCGGCCTCACCGAGTCGAACTGCCAGCAGATCTACCGGCGTGCCAAGCAGCACGTCACCACCGACCGGTCCCGCACCGAGGTCGACGCGGCAGCCGCGGAGAAGATCGTCGAGGGATTCCTCGCCGCGGCACTCAGCGGCGACACCGAGCCCCTGATCCGGCTGCTCACCGGCGACGCGGTCAGCGTGGCCGACGGCGGTGGCCGGATTCCGGCCCGCAAGACCCCGATCATCGGTGCGCTCGGCATCGCGCGATTCCTGCGCGGTCTGTTCCAGCCGACCGATGCCAAGCGAGCCATCGCCGGTGGCAGTCCTGCCTTCCATGCCGTCGTCGTCAACGGCGGTCCTGCCGTGCTGGCCGAGGTCGGCGGGCGGGTGTTCGGCGTCTTCTGCCTCGACGTGACCCCCGACGGCGTCTCGACGATCCACATCCAGGTCAACCCCGACAAACTCGAACGCATCACGCGCCAGTGGTCGGCCGCTGGGCCCCATCGCCCCCTCGTGGAGAACTGGTGATCCACATCACAATCGTTTTCTGTCAGGGATCGTACGGCTGTCCGGTTCAGGAGGTGAGCGCAACCAGATAGGAGCGAGCCATGAAGCACCGCATTGTCGTTCTCGGCGCCGGGTACGCAGGAGCCAACGCCGCCGGTCGCCTCGCCAGGCGGCTGCACCGCGACGACTTCGAGATCACCCTGGTCAATGGCGACCCCGAGTTCGTCGAACGGGTGCGTATGCACCAACTCGCGAGCGGGCAGGATCTGCCGCATCGCCCGCTGCGCGACGTCTATGCGGGCACCGGCGTACGGGTCCGGCCGGCACGGGTCACCGCGGTAGACGTGGACCGCAAGACCGTCGATCTCACCAGCGCGCACGGCGCCGAGACCCTCGGCTATGACACCCTCGTGTACGCCCTCGGGAGCACCGTCGCCGACCAAGGCGTCCCCGGTGTCGCCGAGTACGCCTACGACGTCGCGGGGAAGCAGGCCGCACTGCGACTGCGGGCGCGCCTGAGCGAGTTGGCGCCGGGTGGGACCGTGCTGGTCGCGGGCGGCGGCCTGACCGGTATCGAAGCAGCCACCGAGATCGCCGAGGCACACCCGGACCTCGAGGTCTCGATTGCCGCCCGCGCCGGCGTCGGCGACTGGCTCAGCGACAAGGCCCGGCGCCACCTGCGCGGCGTCTTCGACCGGCTCGGCATCACGGTTCACGAGCATGCCGACATCACGCGCGTCGAAGCGAACGGCGTGGTCACCGGTGCGGCCGGGGAGATCCCGGCCCAGGTGACCGTGTGGACCGTGGGCTTCACCGTGCACCCGATCGCGGCCGCCACCACCCTGGAGGTGTCCGATACCGGGCGGATCGTCGTCGACGGCACCATGCGCTCGGTCTCGCACCCCGATGTGTACGCCGTCGGCGACGCCGGGATCGCCGAAGGAGCGGGCGGTCAACCGCTGCGGATGTCCTGCGCCTCGGGCATCCCAATGGCGTGGCTGGCCGCCGACTCCCTCGCCGCGCGCCTGACCGGTCGCGAGGTTCCCGAGACCACGATCGGCTACAGCGTCCAGTGCATCAGCCTCGGACGCCGCGATGGAATCATTCAGCGCGTGACCCCCGGCGATCAGGCCATGTCGACCGTCGTCAAGGGCCGGACCGCCGCCCGTATCAAGGAGTTGATCTGCGCGGGCGCGGCCTGGAGCATCTCCCACCCGACCGCGATGCTGCCGAGCCGCCGCCGCCACCTCGTGGCGACCGGCGAAGTGGCGACCGGCGAAGTGGAGACCCGGTTCGTCGCCCCGTGACGCGGCCGCCGCGTCCGAGTGGAAGCTCCACGTGACCCGGCCGGGCTTCGAACCCCAGATGTTCAGCCACTCTCTTGTGGTTACTCAGGAACTATAGGAGAGTGATCGCTGACATGGAAGGTTCTCGGTGACGGGGGACACCTGATGGTGAAGCAGTTCAAGGGCTCGCCCGAGGATGCGGACCTGACGCGCGCGGACTCTTTGGCGCGGGAGATCTTCTCGGACGTCGCCAACAAGTGGGCGTTCCTGATCATCGAGTTTCTCGGTGAACGCACGTTGCGCTTCAGCGAGTTGCGCAATGAGATCGAGGGCATCAGCCACAAGATGCTCACCCAGAACCTGCGCATGCTGGAGCGCAACGGCCTCGTCGAGCGGAACGTGTTTCCCACTGTGCCGCCGCGGGTCGAGTACACCCTCACCGAGCCTGGCCAGGGCCTGCGCGCGACGGTCGATGGAATGTGCGGCTGGACCCGCCAGTATCTCGGTCACATCGAGGCCTCCCGCCGCCGCTTCGGCGCCTGACGGGTCTCCTGTTCAGTCGAGGACCGCGGTGGCCTCGACCTCGACCAGATGGTCGGGTGCGTGCAGCGCGGCGACGCCCAGCAGCGTGCCCGGCGGGACCGGGGTGCCCCCCAGCTTCGCGGCCGCCCTGGCGACCCCCTCCAGGAACAGGGACATCTTGTCCGGGGTCCAGTCGACGACGTAGACGGTCAGTTTCACCACGTCGTCGAAGGAGCCGCCGACCTCGGCCAAGGCGGTGCCGATGTTGAGGTAGCACTGCTCGACCTGAGCGGCGAGGTCACCTTCGCCGACCGTGACCCCATCGGCGTCCCAGGCGACCTGCCCGGCGATGTGGACCAGCTTCGACCCAGTCGCGATGGATACCTGCCGGTACGCCCCAACTTCCGGCAATCCGCTGGGGTCTACCAGGGTGATGGCCATGCTGCCTGCCTCCATGTCATGAGAGCCCTTGCTCTCTTTTGGTTACTCGGGAACCCTAGGAGAGCTGCCACTGACATGGAAGAACGCACTTATCGGTGACTGGGGAACCTGATGGTGACCTAACAGTTCAGGGGCTCGCGACCGAGGTGCCGGATTGACGGGCGATCGAACTGCTACTAACTTCATTACAGTTCTGGTGGAGCACCCGAAAGGATCACAATGGGTCTCAGCAGCAGGACCGCGGTCGCTGTTCACGCGCTCACGATGCTGGCCCGCTGGGGTGAGCGCTCGCTGACATCGGGCGAGATCGCGGACAGCCTGGCGAGCAATCCGGTTCTCGTGCGGCGTATCCTCGGCAGCCTGCGGGACGCCGGTCTGGTGTGGTCCACCGAAGGGCGCGGTGGCGGCTGGTCCCTTGCCCGCGCTCCACGCGAGATCACGCTCTACGACGCCTACAGGGCCGTCGAAGAGGGCCCGATCCTGTCGCGGCACCCCCATACACCCAGCGCCGAGTGCGAGGTCGGGCGCAACATCCAGGCCCTGCTCGAGGTGGAGTTCCTGGACGCGGAACGCGCCATGGAAGAACGGCTCGGCCGCACGACCATCGCCCACCTGCACCAGCAGGTGCTGGCCATCGAGCGCGAACTCGCGCTACCTCGGTAACCGAACATCGGCGGAGGCGAGTCCTCCGCCGTTCTTTTCGCCCTAACTGTAACTACAACGGTGGCAGTAAATGCCGTGCGGAGGATGCGTCGAATGACACCCACGTCGACAACGACCGAACGAACGGGGGCGGCCCTGCTGGCGGTGCTCCTGCCGGCGATGCTCGCCACGGTGATCGCCAGCGACATGGTCAACCTCGTGCTCCCGTCGATCGGAGCGGAGTTCGGGGCTTCCGAGGCGGAGCTCGCGTGGGTGGTCACCGGCTTCCTGCTGATGTTCTCGGTCGGCATCCCCTTCTACGGTCGCATCTCCGACCGGGTGAGCATGCGGCGTCTCTTCGTCTTCGCCCTGGTGACCTATGCCGCCGGAAGCCTCATCTGCGCGCTCGCCCCGGATCTCCTCGTGCTCGTGCTCGGGCGGATGGTGATGGGCGTGGGCGCGGCGGCGATACCCGTGCTCTCGATCATCGCCGTCACCAGGTTGATGCCGGAGGACAAGCGGGGGATGGGCATCGGCGTCGTCTCCGCGGCCGCGGGTATCGGCACCGCCGCAGGTCCGGCGGTCGGCGGCGGGCTCGGCCAGCTCCTCGGCTGGCCCGCGCTGTTCTGGCTCATGCTCGCGGTCGCGTTGGTACTGCTTCCCGCGGTGTCGCGCGTACTGCCGGGGGAGGCTCCGGCGGGTGCGGAGCGGTTCGACCTTCCCGGCGGCATCCTCCTGGGCGTCGGCGCCGGGCTGGTTCTGTTCGGCATCACCCAGGCACAGGTCGCCGGCCTGGCCGTGCCTTCGTCCTGGATCAGCCTCGTGGTGGCGGTCGTGGCGATCGCGCTCTTCGGGTGGCGCACCGTCCGCGTCGCGCATCCGTTCGTCCCGCCTGCGCTGTTCGCCAACCGGGTCTACCGGGGGGCGGTCGTCGTCGCGTTCCTGGCCATGATCATCAATCTCGGGGGCCTGGTCTTCGTTCCGCTGCTGGTGGTCGACGTCAACGGTCTCACCCCGGGGGAGGGGGCCCTGGTCATGATCCCGGCCGGGCTCGCCGTCGCCGTCGTCTCGCCGTTGATCGGCCGCCTCGCCGACCGCATCGGCACCCGGCCCCTGGTGCTGACCGGCCTCGCGGCCGTCGGACTGTTCGCCCTGTTCCTCTCGGCCTTCACGGGAGGTACGTCGGTGATCCCTGCAGGGGCCGGGATTCTCGGGCTCAGCGTCGGGTTCATCCTCGTGATGACGCCGATCATCAGCGCCGCGGCGAGCGCGTTGCCGGCCGAGCAGGTCGGCGTCGGCCTCGGGATCCTCCAAGGAGCCCAGTTCCTCGGCGCCGGCACCGGCCCGGCCCTGGTCGGCGTGCTGGTGACCGCGAGGCGGCAAAGCGGCGGCGGCGCCGTCAATCCGCTGTACGCCGCCCAGGAAGGCGCCGCCTACTCCGACGCCTTCCTGGCCCTGGCCGTGGTCGTCGTCCCCGCGTTGATCGTCGCGTTCCAGATGCGTCCCGCGGCGGCCCGCGACGACAACGTTCACTAGGCCGGGTCAGGTCACGCCGGCTTCGGCGCCGCTCTCAGCCCGTCCAGGGTGAGGTCGAGGAGGCGTTCGGCCTGCTCTCGCTGCTCGGGTTTCGCCGAGGTGAGGGCGATGCCGGCAAGGGCGGCGAACATGTCGGCCGGGCGGATGTCGGAGCGGATCGTGCCGGCGGCGGTGCCGGCCTCCATGAGGGACGAGAGGGCGGCCTGGATCATTTCGTGGCTTTCGGCGTGCGGATTGGTACCCGAGGCGACGAGGGCCCGCAGGGCGTCGGCCATGCCGAGCTTGGCGGAGGCGTAGTCGATGAACCGGCGCGTCCATGCGCGCAGGGCCTCATCGGGCGGCAGCGTCGCCAGCAGGGCGGGAACGGCGTCGCACAGCCGGGCCACCTCGTTGCGGTAGGCGGCCTCGATGAGGACCTCCCGGGTGGGGAAGTTGCGGTAGAGCGTACCGGTTCCCACGCCTGCTTCCTTGGCGATGCGCTCGAAGTGCGCGTCCAGCCCCTCCTCGGTGAACACGCGCACCGCGGCCGCCAGGATCTTGTCCCGGTTGCGCTGCGCGTCGGCCCTCAGCGGACGTCCTGCGTCTCGGGCCATCAGCGGCTCTCTCCTCTCGCCATTTGCTAAGTGGAGGCGTCGCCACTTATGGTGGGACGAAGTGGCGGGCCCTCCACTTTCACTGTAGGGCATGGGTGTGCTCTGCCCCCAACCCACTTCACCGCACGGCATACACATGCCTGCCCTCACTCCTCCTTTGGAAGGACCCTCGAACATGTCAGGAATCGAAGGCAAGGTCGTGGCGATCACAGGCGCCGGCAGCGGCATCGGCGAGGCGACCGCGCTGCTGCTCGCCGGGCGCGGCGCGAAGGTCGTTCTGGGGGCACGCCGTCCTGAGCGCCTCGAGGCGCTGGCCACCCGCATCGAAGAGGCAGGCGGTCAGGCCGCCTGGGCTCGTACGGACGTGAAGCGGCGCGAGGACCTGGCCGGCCTCGTCAAGCTGGCCCGCGACCGGTACGACAAGCTCGACGTCCTCGTCAGCAACGCCGGGGTCGGCTTGATCTCCCACCTGGACGACCTCCGAGTCGAGGACTGGGAGGAGATGATAGACGTCAACCTCAAAGGCGTCCTGTACGGGATCGCCGCCGCCCTGCCCGTCTTCCGCGAGCAGGGCTTCGGACACTTCGTCAACACCGTGTCCACGGCGGGCCTGAGCGTCGTTCCTCTCATGTCGGTGTACGCAGGCACGAAGAACGCCGTCCGCACCATCTCCGAGGGCCTGCGCCAGGAGGCCGGCGACAGCCTGCGCGTAACCGTCGTCTCACCGGGCTTCGTCCGTACGGACTTCGCGGGGCCCATGGATCCGGTCGTGCAGGCCCAGATCCTCGACCAGATGGACAAGATCGGACTCTCGCCGGATGCGGTGGCCCGCACCATCGCCTTCGCCATCGAGCAGCCGGACGGTGTCGACGTGGGTGACATCGTCATCCGTCCGACAGCGCAGAATTAGACCATGCTGGAAATACGCCCAGGAACGGCGGCCGACCGCGAGTGGATCTATCGGCTACGGCACGAGGTCTACGCGCGCGAGCTCGGCCAGCACGCCCCCAACCAGGCCGAACGCCTGACCGACGCGCTCGACGGCGACAACGTCTACCTCGTCGCCGCCAACGGCGCCGAGCCCGCCGGGTTCGTCAGCGTGACGCCGCCCTGGGCAGGCCGCTACTCCATCGACAAATATCTCAGCCGCGACGGCGACCCCCTGCTCGGCCAGGACGGGCTGTTCGAGATCCGCATCCTGACCGTGGCGCCGCGCTGGCGGGGGAGCGCGGCGGCGGTGCTGCTCATGCACGCGGCGCTGCGCTGGGTGGCCGCGCACGGCGGCAGGACCGTCGTGGCCCTGGGGCGGGCCGAGATCCTCGGCATGTACGTGGCGGCCGGGCTGACCGGCTCAGGGACGCGGGTGCGGTCGGGCGCCGTCACCTTCGAGGTGTTGTCCGGGCAGGTGGATGACCTGGCCTCACGGGCGCTGCGCCTGCACGGGCCGCTGTTACGTGCGCTCGAGCCGAGGGTGCGGTGGAGTCTGGACATGCCGTTCCTGCCAGGCGGCGCGGACGGCTGCCAGCATGGGGGCGCGTCGATCGGGGCGCTGGGCAGCCGGTTCGACCTGGTGAAGGCGCATGGGGACGTGGTACCCGCCGATGTGCTCGACGCCTGGTTCTCGCCGGCGCCCGGCGTGGTCAAGGCGCTGGGGGATGACCGGGGGTGGCTGGCGCGTACCTCTCCTCCTGCCTACCCCGAGGGGCTCGTACAGGAGATCGCCGAACGCCGCGGCCTGCCCGAGCCGGCGATCGCGGCCGGGGCGGGCTCGTCGGACCTGATCTTCCGCGCGCTCCGCGGCTGGCTGGACGGCTCGTCGCGGGTGCTGCTGCTTGATCCGGCCTACGGCGAATACGCGCACGTCGTCGAGCGGGTGATCGGCTGCCGCGCCGACCGGTTCCCGCTGCGGCGGGCCGACGGATGGCGGCTCGACCCCGACCGGCTGCGTGACACCTTGCGCAAGCGCTATGACCTGGTGGTCGTCGTCAACCCCAACAACCCGACCGGCCTGCACACCGACGCGGGCGAACTGCGCCGGGTGATCGAGGACGCGCCGGGCCGTACGCGGTTCTGGGTCGACGAGGCGTACATCGAGTACGTGGCGGGCGGGCAGTCGCTGGAGGCGTACGCCGCCGCGTCCGACAACGTCGTGGTGTGCAAATCGATGTCCAAGATGTACGCCCTGTCGGGGTTACGGGTGGCCTATCTCGCCGGCCCAGATCGCCGCCGTCAACGCCCTGCGCGAGCCCGGCTACTACGCCTCGCGCTGGTCCGAGACCCGGACTCTGCGGGCCGACCTCGTGAAACGACTGGCCGCGATCGGCGGCGGCCTGAGCGTCCACGAGTCCGTCGCCAACTTCGCGCTGCTGACGCTGCCCCGGGGCGGTCCCGGCGCGGCCTGGCTGGTGGAGGCGTGCCGGCGGCGCGGGGTGTTCCTGCGCGACCTGTCGCCGATGTCGCCCGCCTTCGAGGGCAGGACCGTACGCGTTTCCGTACGTGACGCGGCGGCCAACGAACGCATCGCCTCCGCGGTGGCCGCCGCTGAGGACCGCGGGTGATCACGCCCGCTGCGGCGGTCCCGTACGTGGCGGCGGCGCTCGCCGTCGGCGGGGTGGCCGTCGCCCTGTCACGCAGGCGTGAGTACGTCCTGCGCTGGTGCGCCTGGGCGGTGGCCGTGCCCGTGGTGGTCGCCGCCCTGTACGCCGGTCCCGGCGGCGCCGCCGCCCTGGCCGTGGCAGCGGGGATCGTGTGCGCCCTGGAGTACGGCGCACTGCTGAAGTCGGCCGTGGCCGACCGCGTGGCGCTCGTGGCGGTGGTGACCGCGTCGCCGCTGGTGGCGTGGCTGGCGCCGGAGCACCTGGTGAAGGCACTGGTCGCCGGCGTGCTGGCGGTGGTCCTCGTTCCGCTGCTGGCCGGGGACGCGGAGGGCGGGCTGAGGCGGGCGTCGCTTGGCGTCTTTGGGATGGTGTGGTTCCTGCCGCTGGTGGGAGTGGTGCTGCTCGGGGATGCCGTGTTGGCGGTGTTCGTCGCGGTGTCGGTGGGCGATATCGCGGCCTCGTTCGCCGGGCGGTCGCTGGGCGGGCCTGCGCTGTCGCCGTTGTCCCCGGCCAAGCGGTGGATTGGGACGCTGGCCGGGGCCGCCGCCGGATTGGCGGCGCTCGCGGCGCTGGGGGCGCTCACGGTCCCGCTGGCGGTGGCCGTCGCGGTGGGCGCGCCGCTGGGCGATCTGCTGGAGTCGATGGTCAAGCGA
>NZ_JADOGI010000192.1 GCF_015645445.1 Nonomuraea cypriaca
GGGGAGGAGGCGGCGTGGGCAGCGCGGGCAGAGACGTCGTTCCCTGGCCCAGCTACGTGCCGTTCACGGGCGTCAAGCCGGACCTGCCCGGCGACGACCGCGGCGTGCAGCCCGCCTATCTGAGCTACCCGCAGTCGCTGGCGCAGAGCGTGGCGAGCAAGCCCGGCGACGGCTCGACCGTGCAGGCCCTGATCATCACGTACTCGCCGCCGCCGCGCCCGGCCGAGGAGAACCAGCTCTGGACGGCAATCAATGAGGCGCTGGGGATCGACCTGAAGCTCACGCACGTACCGAGCGCCGACTATCCGAAGAAGATGGCCACCCAGATGGCGAGCGGCGACATGCCCGACCTCATGGTCATCAATGGCGATCCGCCGAACATCGACCAGTACATCGTCGCGAAGTGCGCGGACCTGTCCGAGTTCCTGTCCGGCGACGCGATCAAGAAGTATCCCAATCTCGCGAACATCCCGCCGTACGCGTGGCAGGGCGCCGGGCGGGTCGGCGGCAAGCTGATGACCGTCCCGATCGAGCGGCCCAGGTTCAACTACAGTCTGCACGTCAACCGCACCCTGCTCGACGCGGTCAGCGCGCCGACGAACTGGACGCAGGCGGAGTTCGAGCAGGCGATGGCCGCGGTCACGAAGGGCCGCCGATGGGGGATGGGCTCGGACAACTCAGAGCTCGGGCTGACCTGGCACGCGATGTCCTTCGGCGTACCCAACGAGTGGGAGGTCAAGGGCGGCAAGTTCATCGGATCGTGGGAGTCCGAGCGCTGGCTGCCGGCGCTGGAGTTCGTCCGGAAGCTGCGCGAGAAGGGGCTCTACCACCCGGATGCGCAGACGATGAGCGCCGTCGACATGAAGGCCCAGCTCTACAACCAGACCGTGGCGAGCATGCCGGACGGACTGCTCGCATACGTGACGACGGTCGGGAAGATCAATGGCGCCTGGAAGCCGGACCTCGCCCGGCTGTATCAGACCGATACTCCCGGTGGCGTCCACTTCGCGGGCGGGATCTTCGGCCGGGTCATCATCAAGAAGGCGGCCAAGGAGCGGGTGGAGCTGATCCTGCGAGTGCTGGACTACCTCGCGGCGCCCTTCGGCACGAAGGAGTACGAGGTCTCGCACTTCGGCGTGGAAGGCAAGCACTACACGCGCGCCGGCGATGGCTCGCCGAAGCTCACCGCGCTCGCCGACGTGGAGAACCCCAACACGCTCGGCATCAGGTACGTGATGGATGCGCCCAACGCGCTGTACATACCGGGCGATGCCGACGCGGCGCGCCGGATGCACGCCTACCAGTCCGAGACGATCGATACGGCGGTGCCGAATCCGGCGACCGGCCTGAGGTCGGACGGCGCCTCCTCATTGCAAAACAGTCTGCGGCTGAAGCTGCGCGATGAGATGACCGCGATCCTCGCCGGTCGGGAACCGGTCAGCGCGTGGTCCGCCGCGGTCAAGGACTGGAAGGCACAGGGCGGGGACAAGATGGCCGAGGAGTACGCCAAGGAGTACGAGGCGGCGCAGCACCACTGAGCGACCGGGCCGCGCCGCCGGCCGTCGGGGGGCGGCGCGGCGTTGCCCGGTCAGCGGCGCGGCGGACGTACCGAGTCGCGAACGACCACGTGCGTGCCGAGCACGTGATCGTCGACCGGGTCTTCGGGATGCAGCGCGGCGCGCACCGCGGCCCGGCCCAACTCGTCGTGCGGGATTCGTACGGTGGTGAGCGATGGCACGAAGTCGGCGGCCTGTGGCAGGTCGTCGTAGCCGACGACGGAGAGATCGTCCGGCACGGCCACCCCGGCCTCGCGGCAGGCGCGCAGCACGCCCGCGGCGACGAGGTCGTTGGCGGCGAACACGGCGGTGAACGTACGCTCCTTGCCGAGCAGCGCCTTCACCCGCTGATAACCGAAGGTGCGGGTGAACGGTCCCGGCTGTACGAGGGCCGGATCGAACGGAATCGCCCAGTCGTTCAGGGCACGCCGGTACCCGGCGATGCGCTCGTCCGCCGTGGTATGCCCCTCGTCGCCGCCGAGAAACAGGATGCTGCGATGGCCGGCAGAGACGAGGAAACTCGTCATCGCGTAGGCGCCGCCCTCGTTGTCGTACGTCACCACCGCCGCCGGCAGATCGGGTGCGGGAGCCGGCCGACCGCAGAAGACGAGTCGTGACCCCGCAGCGTCGAGCGCGTGCGCGACCTGGCGCATCCGGGCGGGGTAGTCCTCAGTCTCGACGACGCCGCCCACCAGCAGGACGGCCCGCGCGCCCTGCTCGCGCATGAGGTTCACGACGGCGACCTCCCGATCGGGACGGCCCTGCGTGGTGCAGACCAGGCACAGATGTCCCTCGGCCGCGGCCTGTTGCTCCACCGCCTGGGCGACATTGGCCAGGAAGGAGGCGGTCACCGCATGGACCACCAACGCGATCATGCCCGGTTGCTCCGAGGTCAGCGCGCGCGCGTGTGCGTTGACGACGAAGTCGAGTTCCTGGACGGCGCGCAGCACCCGGCTGCGGGTGTCCGCGCCGACCGAGTACTTGCCGGAGAGAACCCGCGACACGCTCGCGACGGATACGCCGGCGTGGGCGGCCACGTCACGGATCGTCCTGCGCCGTTTGTCGTCTGGTTTTCCGAACCCTGCGGATGTCACGGACACCTCCTCGGAAACAGCCTGAGGCAGATTTTCCGCAGGCCGGTCAATCGTAACCGGACGAGCCCAGCGGATCGAGGCGGAGAGCGCTCGAGTAGCGAATTTTTTCGGAAACGATTGACGAAACTAGTTTCTGGATGGTGTGGTGATACCACCCACCCCTCAATCAAGGAGCGCTGATGACGGCGTTTGCACGACGACGCCTGCTGACGGGAGCCCTCGGGGCCGGTGGCGCCGTCCTCGCCGGCGTGTTCCTCGGCGGGACTGCCGAAGGCGCGACTGTCGAAGGCGCGACTGTCGAAGGCGCGACTGTCGAAGGCGCGACTCCGGCGGCGACGAATAAGAACACCTTCGGGGCGCCGGTGCATCGATTGGGCACCGCCGATCCGGGCGTGCTGGACGTCGACGGCGTCTGGTACTGCTACTCGACCTCCGGATCGAGCACCGGCGCCATCCCGATCCGGCGGTCGACCGACGGCGGTGCGACGTGGAGCGATGTCGGTCGTGTGTTCCCCATCGACGGCCTGCCGACCTGGGTCACCGGGCCGAAGCGGTTCTGGGCGCCCGAGGTGCACGCGTTCGGTGGGGGCTACGTCATCTACTACGCCTCGGACGGCCCGCAGCGGTGGTTCTGCGTGGGAGCGGCGACCGCCGACCACCCGGAGGGCCCGTGGACGGATCTGGGCAACCCGCTGGTGAGCCGGCCCGACTACAGCGTGATCGACCCGAGCTTCTTCGTCGATCCGACCACCGGACGCAGCTACCTACTGTGGAAGAACAACACCAACGCGCTCACCCCGCCCCGGCCGACGGCCCTCGTCCTGCAGGAGGTGACCGCAGACGGGCTGACCCTGGTCGGCACCGCCACCGATCTGCTCTTCAACACCCTCGAGTGGGAGGGCAAGGTGGTCGAGGCGCCCTCGCTGATTTTCCACAAGGGCTGGTACTACCTGTTCTACAGCGGCAACAACTTCGGCAACGCGTCGTATGCGGTTGGCGTCGCCCGCTCCCGGTACATCGACCGCGGATACGTCAAGCACGGCGACCCGATCCTCGCCAGCGACGACGTGCTCGATGGCCCGGGCGGGCAGTTCCCGATGCCCGACGGCAACAACGGCTGGCAGATGTTCTTCCATGCCCGCGAACGCAGCAACCCATCGGCTGGTCGGCAGCTCTGGTGGACCCGCCTCAAGTTCCACGACGACTGGCCGGTCGTGGCATGAGTGGCGCCGTGACACCCCGGCCGGAGTACCCGCGACCACAACTGCGTCGCGACCGGTGGACCAGCCTCAACGGAATCTGGTCGTTCGCGTACGACGACGCCGCCGGCCGGTCGCCCGTGACATCGTCGCCGTCGACAGTTCCGTCCTCACACATTCGTTGCAGCTCGGCCGTGGCGGCGCCAAACCGCCCGGCCCGCACATCGGCGAGTGGCCCGGGGTCGCGCTATGGAGCCCGGAAAATCCGCATCTGTACGACCTCGTGGTCACGCTCGGCGCCGCCGATGGGTCGATCGTCGACCGGGTCGAGTCGTACGCGGAGGTGGACCTGGAGCGCATCCGGGCGGCCACCCTCGCCACCGGCTGATGCGTCGCATTGGATGTGTCGCGCCTGATTGATGCTGTCGAGGTTCTGCGAGAAGGGAGAGCGGCTCGTGAGGGTACCGGTACATCGTCTGTTTGCCGCCGCACTCGCGTTGGTGGCGGTGTTCGCCGCCCCGCCGGGTGCGATGGCCGCTGGAAGCTTCCCCAACCCGCTGTTCACGTGGGGTGGCACGGCCGATCCCGGGACCATCTACACCGACGGCCGGTACTACGTCGCGGCGACGTCTGGAGTGGACTCGACTGGCGGCGTGATGCCCGTCCGGGTCTCCGTTGATCGGCACAGCTGGTCCAACAGTGGTCACGTCTTCGAGTCGGGCAAGTTGCCTGGCTGGTCCGACTCGTCGTACGGGTACTGGGCGCCGGAAATCTACTTCTTCCACTCGATCGGCCAGTACGTGGCGTACTTCGCCGCGATCAACACCGCCACGGGAAAGCGTTGCATCGGGCGGGCGACGTCCTCGACGCCCTACAACTTCACCGACCTGGGGCGGCCGTTGCTGTGCCATCCGACGGCGGCCTACAGCATCATCGATCCGTCGATCTTCTTTGACTCGGTGACCGGGCGGCACTACCTGCTGTACAAGGACGACCCGAATCCGAGCGAGGGCACCAAGCAGATCGTCATCCGGCCCATCAACGACGACGGCCTGTCCGGGATCGGCACGCCTTACCACATCGTGGCGCCCGCCCGTTCGTGGGAAGGGGTCAGTGTCGAGGCGCCGACCATGGTGTATCAAGGCGGCTTCTACTGGATCTTTTACAGTGGAGCGACGTACAACCGGGACACGTACGCGCTCGGGGTGGCCCGTTCCACATCGCCCACCGGCACCTTCACGAAGGATCCGAGCGGCGGGCCGATCCTGTCCGGCAACAACGACCCCCGCTACTGCGGCGTGGGCCATCAGGACATCGAGCACACTGCGGCCGACGGATGGCTGGTGTTTTACCACGCGTACCTGAGCCAGTCCGGCGAGTCGTGCACCGGCGGGCGCTATCTGATGATGGACGTCCTCTACTGGGACCGCTCCGGCGGGTGGCCTCGCATCCACGACGGCACGCCGAGCGAGTAAGGAGCCACACGCATGTCCAGGTTCACCAGACGAAGGCTGTTGGGGATGGCCGGCGGCGGTTCCGCCGCGCTGCTGTTCGCCGGCGCCGGGACCGGTCGGGCGGCTGCGGACCGGGCTCCGGCCGTCCCGGCGACCATCAAGATAAGTGGCGACCAGTGGGGGGTGAGCACGCGGTACATCGGAGCCGACCGTGGCATCACCAACTTCGACATCGCTGACTTCCGCGACCTCGGCATCAATAGCTACCGGTTCTACAGCGGCATGGCTCCGTGGGAGTACCGCGACGACGACGGCGTCTTCGGCTTGCCGACGATTGAGCAGATCAAGGCCGATCCGAATGTGATCAATTGGGCCTGGTGGGACGAGGCGTTCACCAACCCACCCGAGGGCAGCGCATTCTGGGAGGTCACCGATCCCGGCGTCGGCTGGCAGGGCAACAGCCGGAAGATCTTCGGAGACCTCAAGGACGCGGGCGTCAAGCCGGTCGTGTCGCTGCGGGTGCAGAACGCGCAGATCCAGCCGGACTGGGCGGCCCAGCTCAACCCGCCGAACACGCCCGAGGGGCGCAACGAATGGTGGGAGCACGTCTTCGCGGTGGTCTACTGGATGAACGTCCGTAACGACTACCGGGTCGACGACTGGGAGATCGGCAACGAGCCGAACCACCCCGGCCAGGGCTGGCAGGGCATCGCTACCGAGGACGACTACTGGGACTTCGTCAAGCTGACAAAGGACGCGATCGACCACGTCTACCACAAGTACCTGCCGGGGCGGTCGTACCGTGCCTTCGCGCCGGTCAGCGCCGGCACGTCGGTCAACGAGGCCGGCGAACGGTTCGGCTGGATCAAAGATGCGCTCGCGAAGGTGCCGCAGTACTTCGACTGCGTCGATTTCCATGACTTCGACGATGATCCGAGCGAGCATATCCGTGAGGTGCACCAGATCATGACGGCGGCCGGCTATCCGGACCGTCCACTGTGGGTCACCGAATGGGGACCGGTTTTCCGGGGCGCCGACTCGTTCCTCAAGGTGCCCTACGGCATCTTGATGATCAACAATCTGATCCGGATGTCCCGCCCCGGCGATTACTACGTCTACGGCAACCACATCGTGAACCTGTACGACGCGCCGACGCGGCCATACCTGATCGGCAAGGACGGGACGCGGCGGGTGACCTACTACGCGTTGCGGATGGGCATCCGGGCGCTGCAGGGCGGCCGCCCCACCCATCAAAGCGTGGCGAGCAGCCCAGACCTGCTCGCCATGACCACGGAAGCCCCGGGCGGCGACCACATCGACCTGCTCGTCACGAACAGCTCCGTCACCTCCGCGTACGAGGTCCAGGCCGACCTGTCCGAGCTCCTCGGCCATGCGATCGGCGAGCTGTGGGAGTTCAGCGAGGCGCGGCACGACGAGATTGTCGGAGTGCGGGTGGCGAATCGTGGGCTGGTGACGTTCCGGGTGCCCAGCACGGGCGCCGTTCTGCTCCGGTTGACGAAGACGGGCAGGCCGTAGCCGTCATGTCCGCACGTCCGAACATCCTATTGATCACCACCGACCAGCACCGGCACGGATTCACCGCCGGTGAGGGCCTCCCGGTGGACACCATGCCGTTCCTCGACTCGCTCGCCGCCACCGGTACCCGGATCCGCAACGCGTACACCACCGCGCCGGCCTGCGTGCCGGCACGGACCAGCCTGCTCACCGGCAGGTTCCCGAGCGCTCACCGGGTCCGCCAGAACTCCGCGGTAAATGCGGTGATCCGGGGCCCGGACCTGCTCGACGTGCTCGGTGAGGCGGGCTACTCGATGCACTTCGCCGGCAAGACGCACATGTACCGGGGTCCGGAGAGCTTCGACTCGTTCGCGGGCCCGTACTGGCACGACGGCGCGGTCGACGTCACGCAGTCGCAGCGGGAGTTTTCCGCGTGGCTGCGCGACATCGACCACGGCCCAACGACCGAGGCCACCCCGTTCCCGCTCGACCGCCAGTACGCGTACCGGATCGTGTCCGATGCGATCGCCGCCCTGGACGCCAGGGATCGTGACCGGCCGTTCTTCTGCTGGGTTTCACTGCCCGAGCCGCACAACCCGTACCAGGCGCCGGAACCGTACTTCTCGCTCTTTCCGGAGGACGAGGTGCCGCCGCGCATCTGCGGGCCCGAGGCGGCCGAGGCCAAGGGCGGCGCTTGGCGGTGGCTGCGGGAACTGATCGAGGAGAAGCGACCCGGGTATGACGGCCTGTGGCGCCGCTATCGCGCGACGTACCTCGGGATGCTGAGCCTGATCGACGACCAACTCCGCCGGCTGCTCCTCAGTCGGCCGCATGACGAACTGGCCGACACGATCGTGGTGTTCACCGCCGACCACGGTGACTACGTGGGCGACTACGGGTTGCAGCGCAAGGGCGCCGGCATGCCGGAGGCACTGATGCGCGTCCCGTTTGTGATCGCCGGTCCCGGGGTGGCCACCCGGGACAATGACCGCGATCTGGTCTCGATCGCGGACATCTTTCCGACGCTCTGTGAGGCGGTCGGGGCATCGATCCCGTATGGCGTGCAGGGGCGCAGCCTATGGCCGATGCTCACCGGCGCCGGCTATCCGGTGGAGGAGTTCGACAGCGTTTACGGCGAGAGTGGCTACGGTGGCCTGCCGTACCGGCCCGGCGAGCGACCCCCGTTGCACTTTCCGTACGACGGCACGCAGTACGACGAACTCAACGCCGTCACCCAGAGCGGCACCACCAGGATGCTGCGGCGCGGCCGGTGGAAGCTGCTGCACAGCGTCACCGGGGACGGAGAACTCTACGACCTGGCCGTCGACCCGATGGAGTTGGACAACCGGTGGGACGATCCCGCCCGCGCCGGCATCCGCGCCGAGCTGGTGGAGCGGATGCTGCGGTGGGCGACCCGGGTCGTGGACGATCTGCCGCTGGCGACGTACCAACCCAACCGGGCCGCACACAACTGGCATGCAGCGATAGGCGGAAAGCAGATTGAGCACAGTGGGCAGACGGCCGAATATCCTGTTCCTGATGAGCGACGAGCATCGCGCCGACGTGACTGGGTACGCCGGCAACGCCGTGGTGCGGACCCCGGTCCTCGACCGGCTCGCCGCCGACGGGACGGTCTTCACCAACGCGTACACCCCGGCACCGATCTGCGTACCCGCCCGGCAGTCGATGATGGCCGGACAGTTCCCGCGGACGACCGGCTGCGAACGGTACGGCGAGGATCTGGCGCCCGGCCACATGACCTTCGCCAGGCGGCTCGCCCAGTACGGCTACGCCACGGTGGCCTGCGGCAAGCTGCATCACACCGGGCCGGACCAGATGCAGGGCTGGACGGCGCGGGTCGGCGGCGACGTGACGGTGGACGCCCGGCACCTCCCCGATCGGGTCGTCAAACCGACCAACCCGATCGGGCACAAGTGGCCGATCGTCAAGGAGGTACAGCGGGCGGGGGCCGGTCGCGGGCCGTCCGCGGTGGCCGACGAGTACACCGTGGTCGGCGCGATCGATTACCTGACGCGGCACTTCGTCGACCCGTTCTACGACCGGGCGATTCCCGAGCAGCCGCTGCTGCTCAAGGTGAGCCTGAACGAACCGCACTATCCGTTCCTCGCCGAGGATCCGCAGCGGTTCGCTTATTACCTGCCGAGGGTGCCGACGTACGCCGGACAGCAGCCATTCGACCACCCGTTCCTGGGCGGCGGGCTGCGGGTGGTCGCCGGGACCGACGCCAGCGAGCGGGAGATCAGGCGGGCCACCGCGGCGTACTACGCGATGGTCGAGAGCATGGACGCCCGGCTCGGCCGGGTGATCGACGCGCTGCACCACGTGGGGCAGGACCTCGACGAGTGGATCGTCATCTACACCGCCGACCACGGGGAGATGCTGGGTGAGCACGGCGTCTTCGAGAAGCAGAAGTTCTTCGAGGGCAGCGTCCGGGTACCGCTGCTGGTACGCTGGCCGGCCGGGCTGGGCGGGGGCCGGACCGTGCGGCAGAACGTGAGCCTGTGCGACCTGTTCGCCACCCTGTGCGAGCTGACCGGGGTACCCGCACCGTCCGGGTTGGACAGCCGCAGCCTGGTGCCGCTGCTGCGCGGGGATGCCCACGGATGGGACGACGAGGCGGTCTCGCAGTACAACGGGAAGAACCTGATGATCAAGCGGGGTGCCCTGAAGTACCAGCACTACGGGCCGGGCCTGCCCGAGGTGCTCTTCGATCTCGACATGGACCCCGGCGAGACCCGCAACGTGATCGACGACCCGCAGCACAAGGACGCCGTCGAGCTGTTCCGCCGGCGCCGGCGGGAACTCGCCTTCGGCGGGTAGCCGTTACCCGACAAGGACCGCCATCAGGAAATCGGCGGACGCCTGCGGCAGCCTCAGCACGACCATGGGCGTGCTGGTCCCGCGCTGGGGAAGCCGGCCGCTGGACCACGACTGAGGAGTCACCGAACCGTGAGCGCTGATACCACGCAGATCCCCGATCCGGCACGGCCCAACGTCCTCGTCATCCTCGCCGACGACATGGGATATTCGGATGTGGGCTGCTACGGCGGTGAGATTGGCACACCGCATATCGACGGCTTGGCCGATCGGGGCGTTCGCCTCACGAACTTCTACAACACAGCGCGATGCAGCCCGTCCCGCGCCTCGCTGCTGACCGGGCTGCATCCGCATCAGACGGGTGTCGCCGAGCTGGTGAACAACGACGGGCCCGCTGGATACCCCGGGAGCCTGACCGAGCGGTGCGCGACGTTGGCGGAAGCGTTCCGCGCCGCCGGCTACCGGACGCACATGACGGGGAAGTGGCACCTGTCCAACGAGCGGGAACAGCCGGACGGCACCTGGCCGACCCGGCGTGGCTTCGACCGGTTCTGGGGAACCATCAGCGGCGCCGGGAGCTACTTCCAGACCACCACCCTGCACGACGGCGAGATCCCGATTCCGTTGTCCGAGCTCGGCGAGGACTTCTACTACACCGACGAGATCGGTTCGCACGCCGCGGGAGCGATCCGGGACGCAGCCGCCCACGGGCAACCGTTCTTCGGGTACGTCGCCTTCACCGCTCCGCACTGGCCGTTGCACGCGAAGGACGAAGATCTGGCCAACACCCGTGGCCGGTTCGACGAGGGTTGGGATGTGCTCCGGACGCGCCGCCACCGGCGACAGATCGCGGCCGGCATCTGTGCGGAGAACGCGACGCTCGATGACCGCGACCCGGCCGTCATTGCCTGGGACGACGAGCCCGAGCAGAAGTGGCAGCTCCAGCGGATGGAGGTGTACGCCGCGCAGGTGCAGGCGATGGACCGGGCCGTCGGCCGGATTCTCGCAGCGCTGGACGACACCGGTCAGCGCGACAACACCATCGTGGTCTTCCTGTCCGACAACGGCGGTTGCGCGGAGGAGCTCAGCAGTGATCCGGAGTCGGCGCAACGCTTCCGGCGTCACCATCTGATCATCCCGCCCAGAGCTCCCGACGGCACGCCGATGCGGGTCGGCAACACGCCTGAGATCCGGCCGGGCACGGCAGACACCTACACGAGTTATGGGCGGGCTTGGGCGAACCTCTCGAACACCCCCTTCCGGTTGTACAAGCGGTGGGTGCACGAAGGCGGTATCTCGACTCCGCTCATCGTTTCCTGGCCGAACGGTGGCTTCAGCGGCGGTGTCCTCGACGCGCCCCACCAGTTGACCGACATCGCGCCGACGCTGTTCGAAGCAACCGAGGTGCAGCCGCTCGCCGAACGCAACGGGCGGACGCTTCCGTCCCTGCCGGGTGTCAGCATGCTGGACGTACTCAGGGGCGGGCAGGCGGTCGAGCACGATCTGTTCTGGGAGCACATCGGCAACGCCGCCATCCGTGTGGGTCGATGGAAACTCGTTCACGAGTACGGGTCGCCATGGGAACTGTACGACCTCGCGTCCGATCGGAGTGAACGCAACGACCTCGCGGGCGAGTACCCGGATCGCGTTCAGGACTTGGCTGCCCGGTGGCAGGACTGGGCGGACGCGGTCGGCGTTCTTCCTTACAACCAAGTGCTGGTGGCGCGCGCCCGCATGCCCCGTCAGCCTGCCTGACGCGCACCGTCCCGCGCCGCGAGCGATCCCGGCCGGCCGGAGCCGCGCATCGAGGCGCCCGTGGTTCACCTGCGAACCGGCGAGGAGCGGCCGGTCGCTATCCCGGACGTGTGCCCGAACTGCGGCAAGGCCATCGACAAGTCGCAGGAGCGGTGGCGGTGCGTCCAAGGCCGCAAGTGCTATGCCCTGGCGTCCATCGCGTACGCCGCGGGCCGCGACCAGCTCGACATCGAAGGACTGGCGAAAAGCCGCATCCAGCAGATGCTCGACACCGGCCTCATCGCCGACCTCGGCGACCTGTTCAGCCTCGTGCACGAGCAGATCATCGGGCTGGACCGCATGGGGGACAGCAGCACCACCAAGCTGCTCGCCGCGATCGAGGCCGCCAAGTCCCAGCCGTTGAGCCGCGTCTTTCGCGCGTTGGGCGTGAGAGGCACTGGCCGGTCGATGCCCCGCGATACCGCACCACGCCGCTCGGCATCATGACCGCATCCTAAGTCCGGCATCCGGTGGGATCCCGACACCGCCGAAGACCCGGACGGCGGGGCCGTCCACCTCCCCGCGGGCATGTCCCTCCCCAAGGCGGCCATGTGCTGGGCCAGCGCCTACCACCAGGTCGACGAGTGGATCTCCGGCGTGGTTGAAGAGGCCCGCGACGGCGTCGGCCTGGCCCCCGCCGGTGGCGTCCGCCCCGGCACGGCCCCGGTGCCCGCTGGATCACGTGGAGCACTGCCTGAGAACCCGTCGACGGAACCCCCGGCCACGGTCCATAGCGGCTGACCCCCGCGCCGTACCCGAACTCCGGCTTGTCGTCGCTCATGGTCCACACCGTAGCGAACCGAGACCTCAGTGATAGGGCCGTACATCGTCGCAGGTCAGCGGTATATCTGTTGGAATTTCTTCATTGCTACTGGGACCCCCTTTGCTGCGGCCCGGGTAGGGGATGGGCGTACTGGCCCGAACGGATAAGCTGAGGTAGGAGATCCAGATGGTTGAGGCACGTCAGGAAACAGGTGGGGTCACCGGGACGGCGGACAAGGACTACAACCTGATCTGGTTCGTCGAGCAATGTCTGAGCAACGCACTGCGGATGGAAATTTTCATTGCCGATGCCGAGCGGGCCGGCGATTCCGACCTAGCGGATCTTTTCCGCCGAGCTCAGTCTGCAAGCCGCAAGGGGGCTGAGGAGAGTAAGGAGCTGTTGCGTCGGCGGCTGTCCGGCTGACATCCGAAGGTGGCGACCAGAGGAACTGCTCGCCGCCAAGGTATGAGCCGGCCTGCGGGGGGTCGGCCGAGCGGGCCGACAGACCCGCCTGACGCATTCGCGGGAGCCCCGGAGCGTCCAGGAGGGAGCACCAATGACGCTCACCGACCAGATCAAGAAGATCGCCAAGTCCAAGCCTTTTTATGCCGTAACGGGCGCAGGCGGTTACGCCGCTGAGAATCTGCGCAGGCTCGGCACCCGGCTCCAGCAGCGCCGGCGCGAAGTTCGGGAGACCGCCAAGGATCTGCCCGGCAAGGCGCGTGAAACTGCCGCCCCGACGAACATCTCGGATAAGGCCCGCGAGTACGCTGACGCCGCCGTCGGCAAGCTCAGCAGGCTCTACGATGACCTGGCCGTCCGCGGCCGCCACATCATCAGCGCCAGGGGGCACGAGGCCGCGCAGGAGCTTGAGGACGTCTCCGAGACCGCCGCGCCGAAGACCACCTCCGGGAAGAAGACCACCACCTCTAAGAGAGGGAAGGCAACGACCAGGAATCCCGCCTCGGGCGGCAAGACCGTTCCCAGGGCCTGACCCGGGGTCGGCCGACGAACCTTTCCAGGCGGTCGCCCCGGTTGGCCGCGATCACGCGGACGCCCCGGACGGCCCGCCGCTGACCGTTGGCGATCTGGACTCCCGCAACGCGAACGTTCGCCACCCCGACGTACTCGCCGCCCAGCGCAAGGAACGCGCCCGCATCCGCAGCGAGGGGGCATCCGCTGGGGCGGATGCCCCCTCGACGCAGCAGCTTGATCAACCGGCGAGCCTTCCCCGTATGGCATCAGGTGAGCTGCGGCATGACCTCGGCTGCGACCCATGCACCGCCTTCCTCGCCTGCTGCCGGCAGGCGGACTGCTGGTGGCGGCCGAGGCCACCTGGCCGTCGCAGGCGTCCTGTCAGGGCGTCAAGCTCGACAGGCCCGTCCGGTGCCTGCTGTCGCTACCCGGCGGCGCAGGTGTCGCGTACGTGCCAGAACCAGTCGAGGTACTTCTTGTGAACCTCGCCGTCGGCGATGCGCACCATGGAGTCGTCGGAGTTCTCCATGTGCGAGAAGTTCGCGCTGCCCATGTACACCCGCGGCGTGATGTCGTCGTCGTAATACCCGTCGATCATCATGACCTTGCTGTGCATCGCCACGCTGCGCGAGCCGGCCGGGATGCGGCAGGGCGTCACCTGAATCTTGCGCCCGTTCACCGTCGTGTTCAGCACCTGGCGGATGGTGGCGTCCACGTTCTTGGTATCGTCGTTCGCGGCGTTCTCGTAAAAGACGACGTCCACCCAGCAGTTCTCGCCGCGCAGCCGGAGCAACTCGTTGGCGATCGCCACCCGGTGCTTGTTGAAGATGGTCAGTGCGAGGCGGATGTCGGTCTGCCGGCGGACGCCGTTGTCGTCGTAGCCGCACTCGATGAGCTTGAGGACGTTGACGATGGGATCGGGGTCCGTGGCGCGCCGCGGGAAGAACGTGGCCCGGTGCTTGGTCCCGGTGGGGGTGGTCCACGAGTAGCCGGGGTCGACCGCCTTGCGGCGGCCCGCCTGCAGGTCGGAGAAGTACTGCCGGTACGCGCCGTAGACGGCGGTGTCGGTGAACGTGTACGAGTCCTGGAACGCGCTGTACATGTCCCAGTCGGCCAGGTTCGACGAGGTCTGGAACACCACGTTGGCATGGGTGGCGCCGTTCACCGTGATGCGGGAGAACAGCGCGAACTTGCTATGCATGTAGTCCCTGGCGATGCAGCCGCGGTCGACGGCGCCCTCGTTCGGGTACTCGCAGCGGATCACCCACGAGGCCGCTGACTCCGAGGTGCCGAGCGTCGCCCTCAGCGTGTCGGTCACCGGGTCGTTGTACGGCTTGGCGTCGGTGCCGAGCTTCTCCATGCTGTCGAGGATCACCTTGACGTGCACGCCCCGCTGGTGCGCGGCGACGAGTTGCTCGGCCACCTCTGTGGACCGCTGGCCGTTCGCGAAGGCGTACCAGACGAAATGAATGTCGCTGTCCGGCTGCGCCGCCCGGATCAGCCGGATCAGCTGGTCCAGGATGGCCGACTGTCCGGCGCTCGGGGTGCCCGGCACGCCCGACTCGGCCAGCGGGTCGTTGAAGACCGGCGCGTCCAGCACGGGCGGGCCGGTGACGTCCGCCGTGGCCGGCCGAGGGACGGCCAGCAGACCGGCGATCAGGCATAAGGAGAGAAGGATGCGGCGTCGGATCGTCATAGGCGTACGGCCTCTTTCGGAGGGGGATGTCTGTTCGAATGTCGGGGCTCTGGGAGGGCTTGTCAACGGGTCATGCCGATCGGACGCCCCGGGGCCACGCCGCCCGCGGCGCCGAAGCCTGTTGGGTGCGAAAACTACGATTCGTGGAATTACCTGGGCGTATGCAAGCCTGGTCAGGCCGCTTGTTGATACTGGTTGATCAGTCCGTCCAGTACTTCGTGACGCTCCAGGTGGGGCTGGTCGAGATCGTCGGGTGCCGATACACCAGCCGGTGGCGGTGGTCGTCGATCTCGTGACCGGTGCGGACGATGGTTGTTGTAGTGCCGCTGATACTCCGCCAGCACTTGGCGGAGGTGAGTTTCGCCGTAGATCAGTAGTCGGTCGGTGCATTCGCGCCGGGCGGTTCCGATCCAGCGTTCGGCGATCGCGTTCGCTGGGGCGCCCGAATCGGCGTCTTGGTGATCCGGATGCCGAGTGAGGTGAACACCTCATCGAACGTCGCGGTGAACTTTACGTCGCGGTCGCGGACGACGAACCGCAGAGTCTCAGCTCGTTGCCCCAGCTTGATGAGCAGGTTGCGGGCCTGCTGGGCGACCCAGGCTCCGCTCGGATGCGCGGTGACTCCCAGGACGTGCACGGTCCGACCCCGCGCCACGACGCGCGGGACCAACATGGAGTGAGTTCCTGCGTGCTCAAACCACGGGAATCTTGGCATGCGACTTCTTCCACATCCGCGATCGGGATACGAAATTCACCGCGATGTTCGACGACGTCTTCACGGCCGCAGGCATCCGCATTCTCAAGACACCACCTCGCGCTCCGCGGGCCAACGCTTTCGCCGAACGCTGGATCGGCGGCCTGCGCCGCGAACTCCTCGATCGGATTCTCATCGTCAACGCCCGCCACTTACGACGCGTGCTGGCCACCTACGAGACCCATTTCAATGAGCATCGCCCACATCGCTCTCTGGGCCAGGCCGCTCCGCTGCGAGCCCTTCCCGACTCGGTCGAGGACGATATCAAGGTCATTCGGCGTGACCGCCTCGGCGGGCTGATCCACGAATACGCGCAGGTCGCATAGGGCGGCCGAATTCCTGGCACCCACAGGCTGCACCTGGCCCTCGCGACCAGCTCCGCCGCCACGAACTTCGACCAGCTGTTCGGCGGCCAGCGCTAACCGCGCGCTTCGGCGTCGGCCTGGTCCTCGTCGCCGCCCTCGATGTTCAGGCGCGGGCCAGCGGCGCAGGCGAGCGCTGCTTCTAGTGCTTGGTCCCGGCCCGGGCTAGGGCGATCAGCCGCCGAGAACGCCGACGTGAAGGATGGAAGAGAGTGCGTCTAGCAGTTGAGCGAGCAATCCGCCGAGCGCTCCACCGACGAGGTCTCCGGATCCAGTGGCGGCAGCGGCGGGAGCAGTGAGCGCGGCGGTCAGCATCGCGCCGGTAGCGAGGATGACGGTTAGACGAGCTTTCACGGGCATCTCCACGAGTGATAGCGGAACGAAATTTCGCCGCCACTCTATGTGATGCGTGTGCTGGTCGTACGGCCTCCCGGGTCGGCTGAGCGGCAAAGCCTGGTCGCCGGTCGGAAAAATGGAACCCGGTCACTTCGCGGGACCGGGGCCGGCCGCCGACGAGCAGAACGCGGCAAGGGGTACGCCACCAGAACCCGAGGGTCGGCTTCGCCCGTAAGGTCTCGTGATCAGGGCACGAGCAAGTTGATCACGACACCGATCGGGATCGACATGGCCATGCCCAGGGCGAAGAACATCCACTGTTGGCGTCGCTCGGCGCGAATGGTCGCCTTCGTCTTGCCCACGAGGATCTGCCGGATCCTCTCGGCCTGCTCCTCGTTCGCCTCAAGGAGGCGCTGCTGCTCCTCGGCCTGGGTGATGAGCGCTTCGCGGGCGACCTGCTGGGCTTCGAGATCACGCCGGAGGTCGTCCACGAGCGAGGCTGCTTCGGCAAATGCTGCATTGACTCTGGAGATCCTGTCGCGGAGAACCTTGCCGGGATCTTCAGAAGCTGCTGCGATGCGTCGCGATGCTCTCCGCGCATCGTTGTCACCCGCACGCCGCCGGATGAGGTATGGACGATCGACCCCCAGTGGGCAGCCGAGATCGCCGCCTGGAACGAGCGCGTCGATCGCCTCGACGCGAACCGGGCGGGGAGGGGTCGGCGTGACCGCTGAGCTGGTCCGCGAACCGAGCGGGGGAGGCGGGCTCGCGTTCCCGCCGACCCTGCTCGGCTACACCCAGGACACGACGATGGCGTGGCTGCTGTCGTACGACTCGCCGAACACGCGCGACGCCTACCGGCGCGAGATCGAGCGGTGGTTCACGTTCTGTTCGGAGACCGGGCTCGACCCGCTGCAGGCACGCAAGAGACACGGCGACGTGTACAAGCGGTGGCTTGAGCTCCAGGCCGGGAAGCCGATCCCCGCGAAGACGATGGCGCGGCGGATCTCGGCGGTGTCGTCGTGGTACGACTACCTCGCCTACGAGGACGTCATCGAGGTCAACCACCTCAAGGGCACCCGCCGCCCGAAGGTGCCGCGCAACCACTCCGAGACGACAGCGCTGACCCGCGACGACGCGCACCACCTGGTGGCGGCGGCCGACAAGGATCATGGGCCGGCCCGGCTGCGCACCGCGGCGTTCATCCGTGTTCTGGTGCACACCGGGATCCGGGTGGAGGAAGCGGTTGCGGCCGAGCTGGACGCGCTCGGGCATGCGCGGGGGGTGCGGACGCTGCGGATCGTCGGTAAGGGGGACAAGCCGAAGATCCGCCGTCTGCCGGTGGAGACCGGGTATGCGTTGGACCGGTACCTGGAGGATCGGGCGCGCCGCGCTGGCGTCGAGGTCGCGGACCTGCAGAGGCGGGTCTTCGTGACGGATACGGGCGGCCGGTTCTACCGGTCGTCGGCGTCGGAGCTGGTGGAGCGGATCGGCCTCCAGGCGGGGATCGAGGCGAAGGTGACGCCGCACGTTCTGCGGCATACGTGGGCGTCGATCGCGAAGGACCTGGGCGCGTCGCCGACCGCATCAAGGAAGCGCTCGGCCACGAGGACCTGAACACGACGATGCTGTACCTGCACGCGGCGAACCAACTGGAACGAGATCCTTCACAGTTGGTGGCGTCGGCGGTCGAGTAGGAGTGTGGTGTGCCCAGGTCGAGATCGAGCGCGTTGGACAAGTCGGCGTGGATTCACCACTACGGCCGAGTCAACCTGGGCACGTGGACCAAGGCAGGCTGGCTCCGTTCCTGGCCAACCTCCTGCCGCCGCACGAGGTGTACTGCGAGCCGTTCGCGGGCAGCGCCGCGGTGTTCTTCGCCAAGAAGCCGGTGCAGATCGAGACGATCAACGACATCAACGGCGATCTCGTCGCCTTCATGAAGACGCTGCGCGACCAGCCCCGTGCGCTTATCCGCGCGATCGAGCTGACGCCGTACGATCGACTACCGCGTCCGTGCCAGCTCCAGCGACGAGCGGCGGCACGTCGTCGAATCCGTGTGGATCAACCGATAGTCCACTCGGTTCCTGCTGCCCTCACCTTGTAAGCGTCGTCGGTTCTCGGCACTGATCGGCTTCGGTTGCCGGCGCAGGACCACGTGGATGATGCGGTCGGAGGTGATCGCACGTTTCCAGGCGCGCTGCCCGATGCGATGACCCCATGCCAGGCATCCCTGTGCGACGAAAAGCAGCGCTGTGATCAGCTTGAATAGCTTGCCGGGGCGGGCGTCGATAACTGCCGCGAGTTCCTCCGCACGGATCACGGCTCGCTTCGGATCGGTATACCGCAACTTGGTTGACCAGCACGCCAGCCGCTTGGCGAGCCAGGGGGCGACCTCGGTGCCTTCGGCGACGAGTACGCCGATGATGAGCATCACGATCTCGGTGGTCATCGGCCACCAGCCAATAGCCCACGGAACTGAGCGAGCGGGGCGAACCCGAACGCGGGCCGCGTCTTCAGCGCGGCGGGGCGACGCTCCGCCAGGAGCGCGCAGGCACTCGGCACTCCATCTCAGTGAGCCGGTAGAAGCGGCGTCGCGGGCCGGGCTGGTCGGGGCCGAGTTCCTCTTGCCAGTGATCCATCCGGCGTCTTCGAGGCGGTCGAGCGCCTTGTACACGGTGGGCCCTGCGCGGTGGGTCGCCTTCATGATCGCCCACCCGTGGAGCTGTTCGTTGCCGTGGTGGGCGCGCACGAGAATTTCGAGTACGTCCCAGCGTGGGTTGCGTGATTCTTTCGAGGCCCCCCAAGTCATGTCCCCTTTCTGGACTGCCATGCTCCTATCGCACCTAGGTGAAATAAGGGGTGGCAAGTTGTTGGAGACAGTGGCGTCGACCAGAGCGGAGGGCGCATGACCGCCGCCGAGCACGCATACAGACGTTGACACCCTTCAACATCGACCCGGGCCGCGATCGTCTGCTGGCCTGGATGCGGGCGCACGACATCGACCCACGGGACACGTACCGGGTCGAGCTGATCCTGACCGACGCGCTCGCCGTCAAGGCCCGCGTGTACCATTACGACCTCGACGAACAGGGCCGCAAGCGTCTGCTCGACAGCAGCGAGATTGCGCGGCGCGAGCCGTTCGACGTGCCGCTATTCACCTTCGACGGCCGCGCGGTCGCCGAGCGGATGCAGGAGATCGGCGCCGCCGCCCGGGCGGTCCACGATGCGCTGCTCCCGCTGATCGTCATCATGCGCGCACACATGCGCACCGTCCGCACCGACTACCGGCGACGCCAGATCGCGCGCCGAAAGAGGAGACGCTGATCATGGGCATCAAGGAGTACCAGTACACGCCGGAGCTCGTCGAGGCCGTGCAGGTCGAGGGCGCCGAGGTCGAAACGATCGTGGCCTGGGTCAACAAGTACTCCAAGCTGCAGGGGGTCGTCGGGCGGACCGCGATCCGGGGCCGGTCGGCCGAGTACGTGGGCATCCAGACGCCGGAGGGCATGCGCCGTGCCTACCTCGGCGACTACGTGTGCCACGACGGCGCTGGCGCGTTCTGGCCCGAACAGAAGTCGATCTTCGAGCGCCGATTCGCATTGCTCGCCTCGGCGGGTGAGTAGTGCGCATCCACGTCCTGCGGCTGCCGCTGATCGAGCTGGGTGGCATCCACGAGGAGCCGTTCGCGCTGACCTCGTGAATTCTCGTGCTTCGGGGAACTCGTAACGTAGTGTCACATCATGCGAGAGGTGCCGTCCTGACCTGGCATGATCTGGATTTGCGAGATCAAGTCCATGCAGGAGAACGGCACCTCGGAAG
>NZ_JADOGI010000193.1 GCF_015645445.1 Nonomuraea cypriaca
CGCCCGGCCCGCCCGCGGCCTGTCGATCGCCGACCAGCAGCTCGTCGAGATCGCCAAGGCCCTGTCGCGGCGGGCGCGGGTGCTCGTCATGGACGAGCCCACCGCCGCCCTGTCGGGCAAGGAGGTGGCACGGCTGTTCGGCGTGGCCAGGGCGCTGCGCGAGCAGGGGTGCGCGCTGCTGTTCGTCTCGCACCGGCTGGAGGAGATGTTCGAGCTGTGCCAGCGGGTCACCACCCTGCGGGACGGCGCCCTCGTCGCCAGTGACCTGATCGCCGACATCACCCCCGACGACCTGGTACGCCGCATGGTCGGCAGGGACCTGGCCGCGCTGTTCCCCAAGGAGCGGGCGGACCTCGGCGAGGTGGCGCTGAACGTGCGCAGGCTCACCCGCGAAGGCGTCTTCACCGACGTGTCGTTCGAGGTGCGGCGGGGCGAGATCGTCGCGCTGGCCGGGCTGGTGGGGGCCGGGCGCAGCGAGGTCGCGAGGGCCGTGTTCGGCATCGACCGGTGGGACGCGGGGAGCGTGGAGGTGGCCGGCGAACGCCTGCGGCCAGGCAGCCCGACGGCGGCGATGGCTGCTGGGCTGGCGCTGGTGCCTGAGGACCGGCGTCAGCAGGGGCTGGTCATGGATCTGTCCATTGAGCGGAACATCGGGCTCGCCGGGCTGGCGTCCGTACGGCGGGGGCCGCTGATCTCGCGGCTCGCCGAGCGGGAGCGGGCCAGGGACTGGGCGGTGCGGTTGCGGCTGAAGTTCGTCCGGCTGACCGACGCGGTGAACGTCCTGTCCGGTGGCAACCAGCAGAAGGTCGTACTGGCGAAATGGCTGGCGCGCGGGCCGTCGGTGCTCATCGTGGACGAGCCGACCCGGGGGATCGACGTGGGGACCAAGGCGGAGGTGCACCGATTGCTGTCGGAGCTGGCCGGGAGCGGGGTGGCGGTGCTGATGATCTCGTCCGAGCTGCCCGAGGTGCTGGGCATGGCGGATCGGGTGCTGGTGATGCGCGAAGGGCGGCTGGTCGCGGAGCTCCCCCGGGCGGAGGCCACCGAGGAGAGCGTCCTGGCCGCCGCCACAGGAAGGGGCGCGGCATGACGGCGGCCCGCCCAGGAGGGCGGCCGGGAAAGTGGCCGGGCGCGCGGTCAGGCGAGCGGCTGGGAGGACGGCCGGGCGAGCGGCCGGGAGGGTGGCCGGGAAGGTGGCCGGGAAGGTGGGAGGCGGCGTGACGGCTACCGCGGCACCGCCGGAGACCACCGGGCGCAACGGTGGGAGGCGGCTCGTCGACCGTGTCGCGCGCGTGCGCGAGCTGGGCATCGTGGTCGCGCTCGCGCTGCTGTTCGGTGTCACGGGCGCGGTCAACCCCGCCTTCCTCAGTTACGCGAGCCTGCGTGACATCCTGCTGAACTCGGCCATCATCGCCATGCTCGCCGTCGGCCAGACGCTCGTCGTGATCACCAGGAACGTGGACCTGTCGGTCAGCTCCGTGGTGGGCCTGTCGGCGTTCGGGGGCGCGCTGGTGCTGGCCGACCACCCGGGCGTGCCGATCCCGGTCGTGATCGCCGGCTGCGTGGCGCTCGGCGCGGCCTGCGGGGCGGTCAACGGGCTGCTCGTCGGAGCGGCGAAGGTCCCCGCGCTGGTGGCCACCCTCGGCACCCTGTACGCCTTCCGCGGCATCGACTACGCCTGGGCCGGCGGCCGCCAGGTGAACGCGGCCGACATGCCCGAGGGCTTCCTGGCCCTGGGCACCCGCTCGGTGCTCGGCGTCCCCCTGCTCGCCCTGGTGGCCCTGGCCGCGCTGCTGGCCGTCGGCTGGATGCTGCGCAACCTGCGCGGTGGCCGCGAGCTGTACGCCATCGGCTCAAGCCCCGAGGCCGCGGTCCTGGCCGGGATCCCGGTGCGCCGCCGGATCCTGGCCGCGTTCGTGGCCAACGGGGCGCTGGCCGGGCTGGCCGGGGTCATGTGGGCGGCCCGCTTCGGCACCGTGGACGCCACCGTGGCGACCGGCAAGGAGCTCGACGTGATCGCGGCCGTCGTGGTCGGTGGCGTGGCGATCTTCGGCGGCAGCGGCACCGTGTACGGAGCCGCGCTCGGAGCCCTGCTGCTGACCGGCATCACCAGCGCGCTGGCCGTGCTCCGGGTCGATGCGCTGGCCCAGACGGCGATCAACGGCGCGCTGCTGATCGCCGCCATCGTCCTCGACCGGGTCCTCGCCCTGCGGGTGGCCGCCGCACTCCGCCGCCGGAGGTGGTCCGATGACCGCTGACCTCACCCACCCGCCCCGCCGCGAAAGGCGGCCCGACGACCGCTGCCCTGCCCGCTGCGGGCGGCGGTGGTCCGATGGCCGCTGTCCGGCCTGGTGCGGATGCAGGTCTGATGGCCGCCATCCGGCGCGCTGCGGGTGGCGGTCGGATGGTCGCTGCCCGGTCCGCTGTGGAAGGCCGCCCGAAGGCCGCCATCCGGCCCGGTGCGGGTGGCGGTCGGATGGCGCCTGTCCGGCGCGCTGTGGGAGGTGGGCCGATGGCCGGTGATCTCGCTCGGGTGGCGCGGCGTTGGGAGGGGCTGATTCTGGGGCTGCTCGTGGGCGTGCTCGTGTGGGCCTCGCTCGGGGTGGACGGGTTCGCCAACGGCTCCAACATCTCGTTCCTGCTCCTCGACACCACCGAGATCGCGCTGATGGCGCTGACCATGACACTGGTCATCGTGGCGGCCGAGATCGACCTGTCCGTGGCCTCCACGCTCGGCCTGTCCTGCGCGGTGCTCGGCCAACTCTGGAACGCGGGGCTCCCGATCGAGTTGATCATGCCGGTCTGCCTGCTGGTCGGGGCGGTGTGCGGCGCGTTCAACGGCCTGCTCGTCACCCGGCTCGGCCTGCCCTCGCTGGCGGTCACGATCGGGACATACGCGCTGTTCCGCGGCCTCGCGTACGTAATGCTCGGCGACCAGGCGGTGGCCGACCTGCCCCCCGCCTACACGGGCGCCGCGACGGCCTCGATCGGCCCGGTGCCGCTGGCGACCGTGCTGGTCGCGGTCCTGGCCGTGGTCGCGGCCGTGGTGCTGCACGCGACCGGACTCGGCCGCTCGATCTTCGCGCTGGGCTCGAACGTGGAGGCCGCGTACTTCGCGGGCGTGCGGGTCAAGCGGATCAAGTTCTGGTTGTTCGTCGCGTCCGGCGTGATGGCCTCGCTGGCCTCCCTCGTCTACACGTTCAGGTACGCCAGCGCCCGCGCGGACAACGGCATGGGGCTGGAACTGGCCGTGGTGGCCGCCGTACTGCTGGGCGGGGTGTCGATCTTCGGCGGGCGCGGCACGCTGCCCGGGGTGCTGATGGCGGTGCTGCTGCTCGGCGTGGTACGCAACGCGCTGATCCTCGCGGACGTGGCCAACGAGGTGCTCAACTTCGTGACGGGCCTGCTGCTCGTCGCATCCGTGCTGGCGCCCAACCTGGGGGCGGTCTGGCGGCGGCGTACATCACCACAAGTCGAAGGGAAGTCCGTTTCATGACAACGCGTACCCCCTGGCGTCGTACGGCGCTCCTCGCCGGCCTCGCCCTGCTGACCGCCGCGTGCGGCGGCACCACCAGGAGCGACGTACAACAGCAGCAGTCCTCGGCCCCGGCCACCGCGGCCTCGTCGGCGGCGGCGAATCCGAACGCCCCTCTCAAGCAGGGACTCAAGATCGCGTTCCTGCCCAAGCAGGTCAACAACCCGTACTTCACGATCGCCGACGAGGGCGGGATCACGGCCGCCGAGGAGTTCGGCGGCGAGGGCAAGGAGGTCGGTCCTTCCGATGCCAGCGCGTCCTCGCAGGTGTCCTACATCAACACGCTGACGCAGCAGAAGCAGGACGCCATCGTGATCGCCGCGAACGATCCGAACGCGGTCGTGCCCGCGCTCAAGCAGGCGATGGCCGCGGGCGTCAAGGTCGTCAGCTACGACTCCGACACCGCCGCCGACGGCCGCCAGGTGTTCGTCAACCAGGCAGGCGCCGAGGACCTCGGCCGTACGGAGGTGCAACTGCTCGCCGAGCAGATCGATCACAAGGGCAAGATCGCCGTCCTCTCCGCCACGCCGAACGCGACCAACCAGAACGCCTGGATCGAGTTCATGAAGGACGAGCTCAGCAAGCCCGAGTACAAGGACATGGAACTGGTCAAGGTCGCCTACGGCAACGACGACGACCAGAAGTCGTTCACCGAGACGCAGGGGTTGCTGCGGTCGCATCCGGATCTGGCCGGCATCATCTCGCCGACGACCGTGGGGATCGCGGCGGCGGCCCGCTACCTGTCGGACTCGCCGTCCAAGGGGAAGGTCAAGCTGACCGGGCTGGGCACCCCGAACCAGCTCAGGAAGTTCGTCAAGGACGGCACGATCGAGGCGTTCGAGCTGTGGAACCCCGCCGACCTGGGCTATCTGGCGTCGTACGCGGCCGCCGCGCTGGCCTCAGGACAGATCACCGGCGCCGAGGGCGAGAAGTTCACGGCCGGCAAGCTCGGCGAGTACACGATCGGGGCCAAGGGCGAGGTGCTGCTCGGCAAGCCCACGGTGTTCAACAAGGACAATATTGACGATTTCGACTTCTAACCGCGGGCCACTTAAATGCGAAATGCCGCTCTTAGTGGGATTCGGAGATTTGCTAGTCTTTGCCCGGTAAAGCTCGTACTGGAGGTGCGTTCGCGGCGGTCTGGGTAGGCATTGCTTTATGGTTTGGGGAATAGCCGCTTCTGCCGTTGGATGCGGCCTGCCGTTGCTGTTGGGAGTCTCCGCCGTGGCGGAGCTGGAGCCGGAGACCGAGCCTGTTGCGGACACCAAGCCGGTGGCGGAGCCCCAGCCCGTGGCGGAGACCAAGCCGATCATCCTGAGGCCCGGCGATCGCGGTGCCGCCGTCAGAGTGTTGCAGCGGCGGCTGCACAACGACGGCTACTACTTCGGCAAGCTGAACGGCGTGTACGACGAGCAGACCCGGTTCGCCGTCTGGGCCCTGCAGAAACACCGCCGCCTGCCGCTCCAGGGAGCGGTCGGGCCGGAGATCCTCAAGGCGCTCGACCGGCCGGTACGCGTCCGCCCCCTGGTGCCGGGCGGCGGCGCGAACCGGGTCGAGATCAACCTGCGCCTGCAGTTGCTGACCGTCTTCAAGAACCGCCGCCCGGTGCTGATCTCGCACATCTCGAGCGGCGCGGAGGTGCGCTACTGGAGAACGGGCGCTGCGGCGACGCGATCACCCCGGTGGGCGACTTCCGCGTCACCCAGCGGGCGCCCGGGTGGACGACGGGACCGCTGGGCACGATGTTCGACTCGCTGTACTTCGTCGGCGGCATCGCGATGCACGGCTCCACGAAGGTGTCGCTGCGCCCCGCCTCGCACGGCTGCGTACGCCTCCCGCTGGAGACCTCCAAGCGCCTGTACGAGCTGGCGAAGATCGGCGACCCGGTGTACGTACGCGGGGAGCCCTTCCCTAAACGCCGTGCGGGAGCCGGAAAAGCCGGTCGGGGTCGTAGGTAGCCTTGACCTCCGCCAGCCGCGCCGCATTGTCCCCGTAATACGCGGAACGCCAATTCCTCAGATCCGGGTCAATGTAATTCACATACCCGTGATCCCCGAAATATCGGGACATTTCGGTGTGTATACCGCGAAGCCATCTCCGATTCGTCCCCTCCGTGTAATACTGCGCGGAGAAGATCGCCGCCCGGTGCGGAAACGCCGTGGCGGCGGGACCGACCCGCCCGATGGCACCGCCCATGGCGTCCAGCAGGACGGAGTGCCGCCCGCCCCGCGCCACCCCGTCCACCAGCGCCCGCACCCCGTCCGCCGGCAACCTCCGGTAAGCCAGGTGTGACTTGGCCGAGAACGTGGCCCGGGGCATCCGCCGGCACTGGGAGACCGACATCGACGCGCAGCCTCCCATGATCTTCATCGCGTCCAGGTGGGAGGCCCGCCGGACCGAGCGGGACGAAGGCCGGCCGATCCTGGCCACCAGCGGGGCCAGCAGCCGGTCCAGCGCGGACCGCCGGCCCGCGTAGGTCCCGACGAGCTCCACGTCCAGGCCGCCGGCCGAGCGCCCCAGGTGCAGCGACGACCACAGCTCGTCCGGCGCCGAAGGCCCCCACGCCTGCCACTCGCGCAGCGCCGCCCGCGCCCTGGACCACGGCCAGCGCAGGAAGAACACGGTCAGGCCCGGCGCCTCGTGCGTTCTGAAGGTGAAGGACACCGCGACGCCGAAGTTGCCGCCGCCACCGCCCCTGCAGGACCAGTAGAGGCCCTCATGGTGCCGGGCGTCGCAGGTCAGCAGGCGGCCGTCGGCCGTGACGACGCGTACGGACGTGAGGACGTCGCACGTGAGGCCGTACTTCCTGGACACCACGCCGATGCCGCCGCCCAGGGTGAGCCCGGCGATGCCCACCGTCGGGCAGGAACCGGCCGGGATGCTCACGCCGTGGCGGGAGAGGCGGTCGTACACGTCGATCAATTTGGCGCCCGCGCCGACCACCGCCCGGCCGTCGGCGTAGGCGACCGAGCTCATCCTGGACACGTCGATCACCAGCCCGGAGCCGGTGGACCAGCCCGCGTAGGAGTGGCCGCCTGAGCGGGAGGTGACCGGCACGCCGTTGGCCCGCGCGAACGCCAGGCACGCCGACACGTCGGCCGCGTTCGCGCAGTAGGCGACCCCGCCCGGCTTGACGCGGTCGAAAGCGGGGTTGTACACGCGGCGCGCGGCCGGGTAACCGGAGTCTCCTGGCAACACGAGCGTGCCCGCCAGCCGGCTCCGCAGCCTGGCCCAGTTGGGCGGCGGCGCGGACAGTGCCAGCGGGGCGAGCGCGGCGACGCCGAGGAAGTCGCGGCGGTCCATTGACGTCCTCCCGATGATCGAAACGGACTCATCGGTGAGACGTGCGCGGTATCCACCTGGTTGGTCACATGTGCATCACTTCGGCATCACCTCGCCGTTCCTCCGATCCAGGTGCATCACTTCGGCATCACCTCGCCGTTCCTCCGATCCAGGTGCGTCACTTCGGCATCACCTCGCCGTTCCTCCGATCCAGGTGCGCCACCTCGGCATCACCCGGCCGTTCCGCCGATCGGGGCCACGCGTGTAAGCCGCGGCCTGCCGGCCCCGGCCTTCTTGAGCACGCCGCCCTTGACCAGCCGCAGCGGCGACCCGGCCGGCTGCGGCCCGTCCCCGGTGGTCTGGGCGAGCCGCAGGGCCAGCGCCGGGCACATCTCGACCGCCCGCCGCGCCTCCTTGGCCATGAAGCCGGGGACGTTCCTGAACGAGGGGAATCCGTAGTCGTCCAGGTCCACGAACTCCGGCAGCAGGTGCGCGCACAGCCCGTGTCCCTGGCAGCGCGACCAGTCGACCTCCAGCCGGTACTCGGGCTCCGCCGCGCGCTCGGGCATGGGCAGCACGCCGCGTACCGGCCGGCCGCACGAGCCGTGCTCCAGGTGGAGCGCGATCTCGCTCTCGAACGCGTCCAGCGCCGACAACACGAACTTGGCCGTACCGTCCGGGTGGAAGCAGGCGCCCCGGCGCTCGACCCCGCGTACGCAGCGGCGTACCGCGTCGACCGAGCCCGTGCCCTCGACCAGCGCGTACATGGCCCTGGCGATGTCCGGCAGGCCGAGCCTGCACGGGCCGCACTGGCCCGCGGACTCGGCCGCCAGGTAGGAGGCGACCCTGGCCGCCTCGCCGAGCGGGCATGTGGACTCGCCGAGCGGCACGATGATCCCGGCGCCCAGGGTGGCCCCGGCCAGTTTCATGCCCTCGCGCGAGATCACCGCCGTCTCGGCGTCGTCCGCCGAGAGCCATGCGCCGTGGTAGCCGCCGATGAGCACCCCGTCGCCGACCTCCGCCTCGCACAGGGCGAGCACGTCGGCCAGCAGGGTGCCCGTCGGCGCCTCGATGACCGCGCCGTGGGCCGCGCCGCCGCTGACGGTGAGCAGGATCGTGCCCGGCTCACGGCTCGTGCCCACCTCGGCGTACTTCTCGGGGCCGTACTCCGCGAGAAGCGCGAACTGCGCGTACGTCTCCGTGTTGGACAGCAGGGTCGGCAGCCCGTCCACGCCGCTGATGGCGGCCCGTCGTTTCCTGCCAGGCGGGATGGCCTCCTCGCCGTTCACGCCGCGGACGAGCGCGCCGCCCTCTCCCGAGATGAACCTCTCCTGGATGCCGACCACCCGGATCGGGATGCGGCTCTCGGAGCCGCCCGACACGTTGGCGGCGCGGCGCTCCGCCACGGCGGCGGCGACGGAGGACTCGGCCACCTCGCCCCCCGCCGTGGCGACGACCACCTCGCGGGCGCCCAGCGCCTCGGCCGCCAGCACCGCGCCGTCCAGCACCAGGTGCGGGTTGCGGGTGAGCAGCATGGCGTCCTTGGAGCTGGCCGGCTCGCCCTCGGCGCCGTTGACGAGCACGACGCTCTCGCCGGCGCCGGCCGCGTCGGCGACCGCCCGCAGCTTGCGCGCGAACGGGAACGCCGCGCCGCCGCGCCCCCGCATGTCCACCTCGTTGGCCTGCGAGATGAGCTCGCCCAGCTCACGCGGCTCCTGAGCGCCGTGGAGCGTGCGGTGGGCGGGTAAGTCGAGCCGCCTGCAGTGGTCGAGACCGGCTGTCAGCCGGGCCGGGCCCATGCGCAGCACCCGTGGGACTCGATGCGGGATCACGGCCGCTCCTCGTGGGTCGCGGGCAGGCTCATCCGGCCTCCCTGAATCGGCGCCGGGCCTCGGCGAGACTCACCGGGGCGGCGTTCCCCGCTCCGGCGGCCGCCGCGACCTTCTGCGGCCGTTCCGCGGGCACGCCCACGGGCGTTACGGCCGCCGCCGTCGTCACGGCGGGTCCTTCGATCCACTCCGCCATGATCGGCGGCCGGCGCAGCGAGGCCAGCACGCGTACGACCAGCGCCGCGCCGACCGCCGCCAGGCAGGCCACGTAGGACCAGGCCACCCAGCCGGCCGCCGGGCGGCCCGCGGTCAGGCCGTGCGTGATCGCGACGGGCCAGGCCAGGTAGGCGGCGGAGTGCAGGATCCGCCACATCCATGGGCGGCTCCGTACCGCGAACCGCCCTCTCAGCATCCCCGTGGCCACGGCCACGACCATCAGGTCGAAGGCCAGCGCGCCGAGTCCCACGTAGAGCCCGGCCACAGGTACGACCGCAGCCCCGGCGGGTACGTGGCCCAGGGAGATCATGACTGTGATGTGCGTGACCAGGTAGGCCATCCCGATGAAGGCGGTGGCCCGGTGCGCGAGCTGTGCCCTGACCCGGTTCACCGGCGACAGGAACACGCGTTCCGTGGTGAGGAGGCCGAGCGCGACCGTCGCGGTCAGCATCACCAGGGCGAACACGCCCGCGTAGTACTCGAGGAAGCTGATCCCTCGGCCGAGCAGCGCGATCCCGCGTTCCGTCCTGGTCAGCGCGAACACTGACAGCACGATCGCCATGATCGAGGCGCTCGCCCCCAGCCTGACGTTCCTTGTGTCCAGGCTGGTGGGGGCGTGCCGGGGGTGTCGTCTGTGGAGCATGTATTTCCCTCCAAGGTCGGGTGAGGGTGCGACTCGGAAGGCTGTGCCCGTGCGGGGGCGTTCAGATCAGCAACGGCGGCCCCGGTTGATGCAGGAGACGACGGTCTGCATCAGCCGGTCGGGCATCACGTTCGCGAAGTCGGCATGGTCGGTGACCGGGTTGTGCTTCTGCTCGGGGAAGGCGTCCAGCGCGTACGACGGCCCTTGCGGCACCGAGTAGGTGAGGGTCATGCGCAACTGCGGGACAGCCTTGGTGCCCTGCGGACAGGCACCACTCTGGTCGGGGAAGACCACGTGGGTGCGGTGGTTGGCGCTGTCGGTGTTCTGCCCGTCCCAGCAGCTCGGGAAGTCCAGAATACGAATCACCTGGCTGCCGCGCGGGCAAAGCGGGTATTTGTCGGGAGTTATGCGATTTTGGAATCCCGAGCAGGTCCACGCGGCGCGGGCGTTGGCCGTTCCGTTCGTCGCGGCCTTGGCGTCACCGGTGATCAGCCTGAGGAACCTCGGCATCGCGACGACGTCGGAGGTGGCGTTGCCGCGGAACTGGAGTGACACGGAACGGGCCCGCAGCACCTGGCCGACGTTGCCGTCCGGGTCCTCGACGTTCTCGTCCGACTTGCGGTCCCTGAGCACCGGCCAGAAGTACGTGGACTTGTCGCTCTGCCGGCAGGTGGTGTCCGCGGCGGCCAGGCTCTCGTCGGTGGAGAAGGCGTCCGTCGACAGGTTGCCCACGTAGTCGTGCAGGTGGTGCGCTCCGTTGCTGACGCCGGGCGCGACGATGAAGTTGTCGGGGTTGTTGTGGCCGTTGCGGTTCGTCCCGCATTGGGAGACGAAGCTGCCGCTCGAGCCGTTCCTGCCGATCCGCGCGTCGCCCTGACCCGGCGAGACCCGGCGGATGTCGACGAAGTCCTCGGGGAACGGCCCCAGATCGGCGCACTCCTCCTCGGCGCCCCCGGTCGCGGTCGGCGACGGTGACGGCGACGGCGATCCCGTGGGCTCCTCTGTGGGCTCCCCAGCAGGCGGCTCTGTGGGGTCCTCTGTGGGCTCTTCGGACGGGGTCGGGGTCTGGATCGGGGTGGCGGTACGCGTCGGGTTCGGGCGCCCGCGGCGGCCGAACGTGGAGGCGGACTCCTCCGGCTCGGCGGACTCGGCTGGGTCGAGCACCGCGGCGCCGCCGCCCTGCGGAGCCTGCTCCTGCTGCTCCGGAGCCTGCTCCTGCTGCTCCGGAGCCTGCTCCTGCTGCTCCGGGGCCTGCTGGTCGGCGTCCTGCCCGCCGTTGTCCTGCTGCTCGTCCTGCTGCTCGTCCGGGGCCTGCTGATCGGGCGACTGCTCGTCCGGAGCTTGCTGTTCCTGGTCCTGCGGCTGGTCCTGGTCCTGATTCTGGTCCTGGTTGCGGTTCCGGTTCTGATCCTGCTCGCCCTGCTGTGCGGGCGGCGACTGGGTGGCCTCGGCCGGGTCGCAGTGATCGGCCAGCGCCGGGCCGACGCCGACGCCGATGACGGCCGCGGACACCAGTCCGCCCGCCGCCACGGCCAAAGCGGACACGGCCGCCGCCATGCGTCTGGATCTCCTCATGTGTGTCTCCTCTTTTCGACCGCCAGTGCGACGGGGGGAGCGGGTGCGGGCGTCGGAGGTTCTGGCAACTCGTTGTGGGCGACCAGGCCGGTGGACTCCAGCAGGGCCATGTGCCGCATGACGTAGGTCACGCCCTCCTGGGCGAACTTCCTGATCTCGGAGTTACGGGTCCCGGCCCGCACGGCCGCCACGGTGGTGAAGACCTTGCCGTGCGCGGCACGCAGCAGGTTCGCGTAGTCCTTGTCGAAGGCGGGACCGCTTTCCGACGCCAGCTGGGCCATCCAGCGTTGTTGGTCGGGGCTGGGCTCGTCCGGGATGGCGACGCCCAGCTTCTTCGCGACCTGACGGGTCAGCAGGTCCAGCTTCATGTGATCTTCCATGATCAGCCTGCCGACTTCCTTGACACGTTGGGACTCGGCGCGGGTCTTGGCGTACTCGCCGGCGGGCATCTCCCATAGCCCGGCCTGCCGCACCTTGACCAGCAGGTCGCGGTCGGCGGCCGTGAGAGGCCCCGAGGACGTCTGCGTCCACTGCGCGGCGGCGGGATCGATCGCCGGGGGCATGACCAGCAGAATCGTCACCGCGGCCGCCACGACGAAGCCGCCGAGCATGAAGACCTCACCGCGCAAAAGCCTGTGCATGGTCGGAGGTACGCGGGCTTTCCACGCCTGGTTCACCTATGGCCGGAGATAGTTAGAAATGACTGGAGTTATCGGAGTGGCTACCGGACTGATAACGAAGGTGTAAAGATGTGCCCCGTGCTAGGTCACCTCGACGGCAGGTTCGAGAGTGCGGATGCCGAGGCGGAGCATCGCATCGCGGTGCTTTACCAGGAGTTCGGCGGCCCTCTGCTGCGCCACGTACGCAAATCGACAGGTAACGACCTTCAATGGGCTGAAGACGTAGTGCAGGAGACACTCGTCAGGGCCTGGCGGAACTCGGCAAGACTGCAATGGGAACCAAGCCTTATATGGGCGTGGCTGCTGACGGTGGCCCGCCGCATAGTGATCGATGGACGTCGGCGGAAGAGCGCCCGGCCGCATGAGGTCGAGCCGCCCGAAGTCGACATGATGTCGGTGCCCGATGGGTCGGAGCGGGCTCTCTCGGCGATCGTCGTCGCCGATGCGCTCCGCGCCCTGTCCGAAGAACACCGCGAAGTCATAGAGCAGACCTACCTTCGAGACCGTACGATAAGTGAAGCGGCGGAGATTCTGGGGATCCCGCCGGGCACGGTGAAGTCCCGGCTCTACTACGGGATCCGGGCTCTCCGCGAACTTCTGCGGGACAAGGGGGTAGCCGGCTGATGCACGACGGGGTGGCCGCCTATGTCCTCGGCGTCCTCGATGACGAGGAACACGAGGCGTTCGAGCGCCACCTCGACACGTGTGAGCGGTGCCAGGCGGAGTTGATCGAGCTCGCCGAGCTTCCCGAGGAGCTCGACGAGCTCAAGAACGCCCCCTCGGCCTCCTCGGGCGACGATCCGCCGATGTCGATGTCACGTTGACGTCTGTGCCCTTTTCGGGTGGTATCGGTAGAGCGAGGCCTTACGCCCGGTGCTCCAGAACCGGGCGATTCTGGGGGAGGTGTTCGGTGGGCATCGACGATGATGCGCCCGTTCCCCCGCATCGGCGGTTCGGAGAGGAAGGCGGCCGGCTGTCGTACGGAGGCTATCTCCGCCTGCCCCAGCTTCTCGCGCAGCAGCGGCCGCGCTCCGGCGCGCCCGACGAGCTGCTCTTCATCACCGTCCACCAGGTCTACGAGCTCTGGTTCAAGCTGCTGCTCCACGAGTTGGAGGCGGCCCGCGAGGCCATGTTCGAGTCCGAGCTGTGGCGGGCCAGGCACCTGTTCCAGCGGGTGCACGCGGTCGAGCGGGTGCTGGTCGAGCAGGTCGACGTCCTGGAGACGATGACGCCCCAGGACTTCCTCGGCTTCCGCGCTATCCTGGCGCCGGCGAGCGGCTTTCAGTCGGTGCAGTTCCGCGAGCTGGAGTTCCTGTCGGGGCTGAAGGACGAGCGCTATCTCGGCAGCTTCAGACACGCCGGCGACACGGAGCTCGCCAGGCTGCGCCGCAGGCTCGCGGAGCCCACCTTGTGGGATGCTTACCTCGCCGCCCTCTCCCAGCGTGGCCTGCCGGTCTCCGACGCCGAGATCATGGCCTCGCTGCTGGCCGTGGCCAGGGACCGCGAGTCCTACGACGACCTGTGGCAACTGGCCGAGGACCTCTTGACGCACGACGAGACCGCCGCACAGTGGCGGATGCGTCATGTCCAGATGGTCGAGCGCCAGATCGGCACCAAGTCGGGCACCGGAGGCTCGACGGGCGCCCCCTATCTGCGCGGTAGAACGCGCCTGCACTACTTCCCGCTGTTGTGGGAACTAAGGGCCTGGCTGTAAATGGTCATGGCTGATCCTCACAAAGGAGTGAGAGCTGAAATGCCCCTCGACGAGGCCAAGGATGAGCTGCTCCAGCGAGTCGCCGAGAGTTGCGCGTCGACCAGCGAGCATGTGAGCACCGATGAGGCGCTGGCCTTCCTGCGGTTCTATTACCGGCATGTCGCGCCCGAGGACCTGCTCGACCGCAACCCCGTTGACGTCTACGGCCCCGCGATGTCCCAGCGCCACCTGGCCGAGGTCCGCCCCCAGGGCAGAGCGATGGTCCGGGCCTACTCGCCCACCCTGGAGGAGAACGGCTGGGACCCGGGACACTCCGTGGTCCAGGTGGTCACCGACGACATGCCGTTCCTCGTGGACTCGGTGACGATGGAGCTGGACCGCCACGACGTCGGCACCCACCTGGTGATCCACCCCCAGATGCGGGTGCGCCGCGACGTGACAGGCCGGATGCTCGGCCGCGGCCAGGAGGACGTCACCGGCCAGATGCTGGTCGAGTCGTGGATGCACATCGAGATCGACCGGCAGTCCGACCCCGACGTGCTCAAGCGGATCGAGTCCGACCTGCAGCGGGTGCTCACCGACGTGCGCCACACGGTCGAGGACTTCAGGAAGATGCGCCAGCTGGCCGTACAGACCGCGGAAGACCTGAGCATGAACCCGCCGCCGCTGGAGCCCGCGGAGGTCGAGGACAGCCTCGACCTGCTGCGCTGGCTCGCCGACGGGCACTTCACCTTCCTGGGCTACCGTGAGTACCGCCTGGAGCGGACCGACGACGGCGACACGCTGCGCGCGCTGCCCGGCGCGGCGCTGGGCATCCTGCGCGACGACAAGGTGGGCTCGGAGAGCTTCTCCGCGCTGCCCGCCGAGCTGCGCGCCAAGGCGCGCGAGAAGCAGCAGCTCCTGATCATCACGAAGGCCAACTCCAGGGCCACCGTGCACCGGCCGACCTACCTCGACTACGTGGGGGTCAAGCTGTTCTCGCCCGACGGCGAGGTGATCGGGGAACGGCGCTTCCTCGGCCTGTTCACGCACGTGGCCTACAACGAGTCGATCTCCAGGATCCCGGTCCTGCGGCGCAAGCTGGCCGACGTGCTCAACAAGGCTGGGCTCGCGCCCGACAGCCACGACGGCAAGGACCTGATCGAGATCCTGGAGACGTTCCCGCGCGACGAGCTGTTCCAGACCTCGGTCGAGCAGCTCGTGCCGATCGCGCTGGGCGTGCTGCGGCTGCGCGAGCGCAAGCAGGTCAAGCTGTTCCTGCGGCGTGACGACTACGGACGCTACATCTCCTGCCTGATCTACCTCCCGCGCGACCGCTACACCACCAAGGTGCGGCTGAAGATGCAGGAGGTGCTGCTCAAGGCCCTGGGCGGCAAGTCGCTCGACTACAGCGCGATGATCGGCGAGTCCGTGCTGGCCCGGCTGCACGTGGTGGTGCGCGGCGAGCGGGGCAAGCAGTTGCCGCCGCCGAGCGGGGACCTGGAGGAGCTGGAGTCCCGGCTGGCCGCCCTGGCCCGCTCCTGGGAGGACGACCTGGCCACCGCGCTGACCGAGATGACCGCCGAGGACGAGGCCCCCGCGCTCATCAAGCGGTACGCCTCCGCGTTCCCCGAGGGCTACAAGGCCGACTTCCCGCCCAAGGTGGCGGTGGTCGACCTGCGGCGCCTGGAGCAACTGGTCGGCGAGGACGACGGCGACGAGGTCGGGATCAACCTCTACGAGCCGTACGACGCGGCCGAAGGGGAGCGGCGGCTCAAGATCTACAGGGTCGGCTCGCCCATCTCGCTGTCCCACGCGCTGCCCCTGATCCAGCGGCTCGGCGTGGAGGTCGTGGACGAGCGGCCGTATGAGATCGACCGCGACAACGACCCCACCACCAAGAACGCCTGGATCTACGACTTCGGGGTGCGGTACGCGCCGTCCGCCGAGGTCGACAGGAACGACTTCAAGCGGCTCTTCCAGGACGGGCTGACCGCGTTGTGGAAGGGGCGGGTGCAGGCCGACGACTTCAACGCCCTCATCCTGCGGGCCGGGCTCACCTGGGAGCAGGTCGAGATCCTGCGGGTCTACGCCAAGTACCTGCGGCAGGCAGGGAGCACGTTCTCGCAGCCCTACATGGAGCGGGTGCTGTCCGGGAACGTCCTGCTGGCGCGGCTGCTCGTGCGCCTGTTCGAGGCGAAGCTGGATCCGCGCAGGGGCGACGACGTGCGGGCCGATCTCGTGGACGCGCTCCACGAGGAGATCCTGGGGGCGCTGGACGCGGTGGCCTCGCTGGACGAGGACCGGATCCTGCGGGCGTACCTGGAGATGATCGACGCAACCCTGCGCACCAACTATTTCCAGAGTGTTGACGGGCAGCGGAAGCCCTACATATCGCTGAAGTTCGACCCGCAGGCGATCAGTGTGCTGCCGTTGCCGCGGCCCAAGTACGAGATCTTCGTGTACTCGCCGCGGGTCGAGGGTGTGCACCTGCGGTTCGGGAAGGTGGCGCGGGGCGGGTTGCGGTGGTCCGACCGGATGGAGGACTTCCGGACGGAGATCCTGGGGCTGGTAAAGGCACAGATGGTGAAAAATACCGTTATTGTGCCCACTGGGTCTAAAGGCGGATTTGTCGTGAAACGTCCGCCAGCCAGCGGCACCCGCGAGGAACTGCTCGCCGAGGGCGTGGCCTGCTACCGGACGTTCATCTCGGGCCTGCTCGACATCACCGACAACCTCGTGGACGGCAAGGTCGTGTCCCCGGCCGACGTGGTCAGGCACGACGGCGACGACACCTACCTCGTGGTAGCCGCCGACAAGGGCACCGCGACCTTCTCCGACATCGCCAACAGCGTGGCCAAGGAGTACGGCTTCTGGCTGGGCGACGCCTTCGCCTCCGGCGGCTCGGTCGGCTACGACCACAAGGCGATGGGCATCACCGCCCGCGGCGCGTGGGAGTCGGTGAGGTACCACTTCCGCACCATGGGCGTCGACGTGCAGAGCACCGACTTCACGGTGGCCGGGATCGGCGACATGTCGGGCGACGTGTTCGGCAACGGGATGTTGCTGTCGCCGCACATCCGGCTGGTGGCCGCGTTCGACCACCGGCACATCTTCGTGGATCCCACCCCTGACGCCGCCCGGTCGTTCGCCGAGCGGCAGCGGCTGTTCGAGCTGCCGCGCAGCTCGTGGGAGGACTACGACGCCGAGCTGATCTCGGCAGGGGGCGGCGTCTTCCCGCGCACGGCCAAGTCCATCCCGATCACGCCGCAGATGCGCGCGGCGCTCGCCATCCCGGCTGGCATCGGCTCGCTGGCGCCGAACGACCTGATCAGCGCCATCCTGCGGGCCCCCGTCGACCTGCTGTGGAACGGCGGCATCGGCACCTACGTCAAGGCCGGCTCCGAGTCCCACGCCGACGTGGGCGACAAGGCCAACGACGGGCTGCGGGTCAACGCGGGAGACCTGCGCTGCAAGGTCGTCGGCGAGGGCGGCAACCTGGGCCTGACGCAACTGGCCAGGATCGAGTTCGCGCTGAACGGCGGGCTGGTCGACACCGACTTCATCGACAACTCGGCCGGCGTCGACACCTCCGACCACGAGGTGAACATCAAGATCCTGCTCGACCAGGTCGTCCGCGACGGCGAGCTGACCGACAAGCAGCGCAACCAGGTCTTCACCTCGATGACCGACGAGGTGGCCGACCTGGTGCTGCGCGACAACTACGCGCAGAACGTGGTCCTCGCCGCCGCCCGCGCCCAGGCCGTCGAGATGCTCCACATCCACGCCCGCTACCTGCGGCGGCTGGAGCGCGAGGGACTGGTCAACCGGGAGCTGGAGTTCCTGCCTTCGGACAAGACGCTGGCCGAGCGCCGCCAGGCCAGGCTGGGGCTGACCGCTCCCGAGTTCTCCGTCCTGCTCGCCTACACCAAGCTGGTGGCCGATGCCGAGCTGCTCGCCTCCGACCTGCCCGACGAGCCCTATCTGGAGTCGTGGCTGGTGTCGTACTTCCCGTCGGCGCTGCGCGAGCGGTTCAGGCCCTACATGGACGCGCACCCGCTGCGCCGCGAGATCATCACCACCTGCGTGGTGAACGAGCTGGTCAACTCCATGGGCACCACGTTCATGCACCGCTTCGGAGAGGAGACCGGCGCCTCGACGCCCGACATCGTCCGGGCCTACCTGGTGGCGCGGGACGTCTTCGATCTACCCAGCTTCCACCGGGCCGTCGAGTCCCTGGACAACCAGGTGGACACCGCCACCCAGATCGCCATGCTCCTGGAGGCCCGCAAGCTCGCCGAGCGCGGCACCCGCTGGTTGCTGGTCAACCGCCGCCCGCCGCTGGACCTGGCCGGGTCGGCGGGCTTCTTCGCCAAGGGCGTGAACGGGCTCGTCGCCCACCTGCCCAAGCTGCTCACCGGACCGGATCTGGCGGCGTACGAGGAGCGCCGGGACTCCTTCCACGCCCGTGGCGTGCCGCTGGAGCTGGCCGAGCGGGTGGCGGCCATGGTGCCCGCGTACTCGACGCTGGATCTGGTGGAGGTGGCCTCGCTGACCGGCCGGCCGGTGAACGAGGTCGGCGAGGTCTACTTCGACCTGGCCGAACGCCTGCAACTGGCCAGGCTCCGGGAGCGGATCATCGCGCTGCCCCGGGACAACCGGTGGAACTCCATGGCCCGCTCCGCCCTGCGCGACGACCTCTACGCCGCGCACGCCTCACTCACCCGGGACGTGCTCGCCCACAGCAAGCCAGGACTGCCGCCGGAGGAGCGGCTGGCCCGGTGGACGGAGGCCAACTCGGCCGCCGTCGCCCGGGCCCGGCAGACGTTGTCGGAGATCTGGGAGAGCGACCACTTCGACCTCGCCACCCTCTCGGTCGCCCTGCGCGCCATCCGCACGCTGGTGTCCGCCAGCAACCTCCCGCGCACGGAGGCATGACACGCCCGAGTCCTTAGTGGGAGATAAGTTCCGTTAGCGTGCTAAATTGCTAACGGAACGAATGAACCATTAAGGATGGTCGGGCATGGAATATCGACAGCTGGGGGCGTCCGGGCTGAAGGTTCCCGCGCTGAGCTTCGGCGCGGGCACCTTCGCCGGGAAGGGCGACTTCTTCGGCGCCTGGGGCAACACCGACGTGGCCGAGGCCAGGCGGCTGGTGGACATCTGCCTGGACGCGGGCGTCACCATGTTCGACACGGCCGACGTCTATTCCGACGGCGCCTCGGAAGAGGTGCTCGGGCAGGCGCTTCATGGCCGCAGGGACCGCGCGCTCATCTCGACCAAGGCCGGCCTGCCCATGGGGAGCGGTCCCGGGGACGCGGGCACCTCACGGCCGCGGCTGATCAAGGCGGTCGACGACGCCCTGCGCCGCCTGGGCACCGACCACGTCGACCTCTTCCAGTTGCACGCCTTCGACGCGGCGACCCCGGTGGAGGAGGTGCTGTCCGCCCTGGACGACCTGGTCAGAGCCGGCAAACTCCGCTACGTCGGCGTGTCCAACTTCTCCGGCTGGCAGCTCATGAAGTCGCTGGCCGTGTCCGGCAAGTACGGCTACCCCCGCTACGTGGCCCACCAGGTCTACTACTCGCTGGTCGGCCGCGACTACGAGTGGGAGCTGATGCCCCTCGCCCGCGACCAGGGCGTCGGCGCCGTCGTGTGGAGCCCGCTCGGCTGGGGCCGCCTCACCGGCAGGATCCGGCGTGGGCAGCCGCTTCCCGAGAGCAGCAGGCTGCACCAGACCGCCGCGGCCGGCCCGCCGGTCGACGACGAGCACCTTTTCACGGTGGTGGAGGCCCTGGATGAGATCGCCGCGGAGACCGGCAGGACCGTGCCGCAGATCGCGCTCAACTGGCTCCTCCAGCGCCCGACCATCTCCTCGGTCATCATCGGCGCCCGCGACGAGGAGCAACTCCGCCAGAACCTGGGTGCGATCGGCTGGGACCTGTCCGCCGCCCAGATCGCCCGGCTCGACCAGGCGAGCACCACGAACGCGGCCTACCCCTACTTCCCCTACCGCCGCCAGGAGGGCTTCGCCCGCCTCAACCCGCCCATGGAGTCCCTCATCTGATGCCTTTTCGGTGCGTCTGCCCGTCCCGCACGCCCCTTGAGCCCTCCCCTTCCATTACGGCGAAGCCGCCGAACCCGCACGCGCCGCCGCCGGTTCCCGTCCGTCATGGCCGGTTGTGAAGGCTCACGGGTTGCTCGCCGTGACGACGCGCCTTCTTGGCCGGGTTTCTTCGCGTGTGCTTGGGCCGGGCCCTTATCGGCCTCGTGGGCCGGCCGGGGACGGCCAGACGCACCGAAAAGAGCACCGTCAGACGCGCCCCAAAAAGGGGCTGGGGGATGTTGGGGGGTTACTGGCCGGAGGCGCGGGTCAGGGCGCCGTTGTGGGCGATTACGGCGGCGGCGGAGGGGGAGGTGAGGG
>NZ_JADOGI010000194.1 GCF_015645445.1 Nonomuraea cypriaca
CGGCGGGCCGGCCCGAGGCGTCGTGAGCCGCCATGTGCGCCCGATGAACGGGGGTGGCGGGTGGCGGGTGGCGGGTCGTTCGGCGGGAGCGGGAGGCGAGGCGGAGCAGGGACCAGGCGATGAGGGCGAGCACGAGCAGGGAGCCGACCTGGATCTCGCCTCGGTAGGCGCTGCCGGTGCCCACGATGGACTGGAGCCACCCCTGGACGAGCTTCCAGAACGACGCGTGGGAGATGGCCTTGCTCGTGCGTGTCACCGGTGTGATCGCCTCCGGGCCCGCGATGGCGTACCCGATGACCACGACCGCCAGGGCGCAGGCCGCCATGAGGGCCAGCCGGGCGGGGCGGCGGCGTAGCTCCCAGGCGGGGCCGAGTGCCACGAGTCCGGCGTTGAGCTTGGTCGCCACGCCCAGCCCGAGCAGGACGCCCGAGCCTGCGGGGCGGTTTCTGGCCAGGAGGGCGGCGACCATGCAGGCGATGGCGAGCGTGTCCACGTGCATACCCGCGACCAGGTGGTAGAGCAGGAGCGGGTTGGCCGTCCACAGCAGGGCGGCCCGCAACCGCCTGGCCGGGTCGTGTCTGGTGAAACGGTCGACGAGGAGACCGGTCGCGATGAAGGCGGCCGCGTTGAACAGGGCCAGCACGAACATCGTCAGCCGCAACGAGTCACCGCCGACCCAGCTCGCCACCGCTTGGAGTGCCGTGGCCACCGGGCCGTACACGCTCGGCTCCTCCCGCCACGGGTCCTCCACCGCGTCCGCGATCGGGTCGCCGGGCAGGTCGACGGCACCATGCGTGTACGGGCTCAGCCCCAACGTCAGCATGCGACCGTACGCGGCGTAGTTGAGATGGTCGCCGGACCCTGAGGGAGGCAGGAACGCGAGGATCGCGGCGGCGACGCAGCCGATGAGCACCAACGCCCGTGGGCTCGGCAGCGCACGCGGAGCCCTCGGGACGGGACCCGGGCTCCGGGCCTCGGTGGTCGCCGGGGTGCGGGTGACGATGAGGGCGGTCAGGAGACCGACGCCGCCCAGGACCAGCGCGGTCGCGGCCAGGGCGATCACCAGATAAGGGCTGGGGTGGACGTCGAGAGAGTACGGCGGTTGCCAGGCCGGGCCGCTCAGGGCGGGGACCATGGCCGATGGGCCGAGGACGCCGATGGCGATCGTCAGCAGGACCGAGGCGCCGATCATCCCCGTGGCCGGCCGTGCGGACCGGCCTCGTCCGTTTTCGTGCCGCGTCTCCGAAGTCACCCGCAAATTCCAGCACACTCGTGAGGTGCCTGGACCCGAGCGACGTGAGCCTGTGGACGACGCCCCCACCGGCGGCCGGCACGACCGCGATCATCGCCCTGTTGCCTGGTCACAGCTCGATGCCGGGCGCGGTGTGGGTGGTGTGGGGGAGAGGGTCAGCGTTTGGGGCGGAGTTTGTCGAGATTTTGGATGACAATGGGGTCTCTGGTGGCCAATGCGCGCGCCACGTCGCGAAGTTGGCGGGCTCGGTGCAACTGCGCCCGCCAGTCCGTGCCGGTAGCCCGGTGCGCCATCTCGACCTCTACCTCCGCGATCCGGTACCCCTTGCGCAGCAGGTCGATCGTCAGCGCCGTCTCCACCCCGAACCCGTGCGCCAGCGGCCGAGCCGCTTCGAAGGCGGCCCTGGTGAGGCAGCGCTGGCCGTTCAGCGGCTGGGCGGGCCGGAAGCCGGTGGCTCGGCGGATGCCCTCTTTGGACAGGCGCACGACTAAGCCATGGCCGCCCAGCTTCACCCTGGTCGAGAACACGGCGATGGTCATGTCGGCCTTGGCCGCGCGTACGGGCTCGATGAGCGGCGCAGCGGCCTGGGCCGTTTCGCCCAGGTCGGCGTCGAGGAAGAGCAGGTGGCGAGGAGGGGCGTCCTCCTCGTCCAGGAGCCGGACCGCCTCGGCGCCGGTCTCCATCGCGGCCGCCTTGCCCCTGTTGCGGCTGTGCCGCACCACCCGGGCCCCGGTCGCGCGGGCCACCCTGCCGGTCTGGTCCATCGAGCCGTCGTCCACGACCACGACCAGGTCCACACCGGGCAGCGCCGCAGCGGCCCTGATCGTGGCCGCGATGCGATCGGCTTCGTTGACGGCCGGGATGATGACCGCCGTATCGCCACTCACCGACCCTCACCACCCTCTCCGCGCAAGCAGAACACGTGCGCGACGCGGCCGACGTCGCGACCATGCCGGAGCTCGCGTACGTACGCGGTCATGATCCCTCGGCGATGAGGAACTCCCGCGGCACCTCATCATGCACGGTGAACACCGAGTCCAGCCCGGTGACCTGCAGGATCTTGCGTACGGCGGGACGTGGGGCGGCGACGTCGAGCGCCCCGCCCTGCTCCTTCATCCGTTTGAGTGCCGACAGCAGCACGTTCATCCCCGTGGAGTCGCAGAAATCCACGGCGGACATGTCGATGACCACCCGGCTGGGCCCTTCCTGCAGCAGCCGAGTGAACTCGGACTGCAGGTGAGGCGCCGTATAGAGGTCGATTTCGCCGGTGATGACAACGAGTGCGCACCCGGCATGTGATCGAGTCGAGACCTTGAGCTCCACATGGGCAGGCTAGCGGCGCGAAGCCTTCCGGTCACGTTGTCACGCCGAGAGGGGAACCACAGGTTTTTGTCCTCCGTTTGGGCTCCATGAAAACGGAGAGTACGCGAAGCTTGACAGCGTGACACCGAAACCGCCGCCGGTTCATGGAGAAGGAGGGGCTGGGGCACGACTCACGGGGCCCCGTATCGATGAAAGCCGACAAACCGGAAGATCCTCAGCGACAGGGGCTCCGAGAACGCCTGGAGACCATCCTCATCCGCACAGAAAAGGCCACCTCATGGCATGACGAAGCAGGGCGTCTTCGGGGCCTGCTCAACCACGAAGGCTACGTCCCCATCCGCACCCGGCTCGCGAGCGAGGACCTCGATTTCCTCGCCGGGGCCCGTTCAGATCTGCTCAGGTTCTCCGAGCTCGGGCTCAGGCTGCTCGATCTCCACCAGCCGCGCGACGCGGGCGGCATCACCAGTGACACCGCCCATCCGATCCTGCGGTGCCGGAGCTGCATGTGGCGCTGGCCTTGCCCGACGTTTCGGGCGATGTCGGAGTCGTTCGGCTCGCCTCGGGACTCGAACGGCAAGGCGACCATGGACGACATGAGCGGCCCGGCGTTCCCAGAAAGCGCCTGAGCCCGGGAGGGCAGAAGGGTTGTGAGAGCGTCAACCGCCGACTACGGGAAGCCGGATCTCGAACCGGCACCCAGGCCCGTCGTTGACCACCCCGATCATCCCGTCGTGCGCCTCCACGATCCCTTGCGCGATCGCCAGCCCGAGCCCGGCCCCGCCGTCAGCGGTCGGAGTACGAGCAGCCTCCCCCCGGAAAGCCACTTCGAACACCCGAGGCAGATCGTCCTCGGGAATCCCCCCACAACAGTCCGTCACCGACAGACAGGCCATCCCCTCGGCGTCCAGCCCGGCCCGCAGCACCACGGTCCGGTCCGACGGTGTGTGCCGGATGGCGTTCACCACGAGGTTGCCCAGGGCCCGTCCCAGCGCCCCAGGGTCGGCCTCCACCGGCACGGCGGCCGCCGCCTCTGCCGTGAGCTGCACGCCCTTGGCCCTGGCCAGCGGCTCGGCCCCGGCGAGCGTGTCGGCCACGAGATCGGCCAGCCCGATCCTCGACCGTGAGAGCCGCAGCGCCCCCGCGTGGATGCGCGACAACTCGAACAGGTCGTCCACCATCGCCGACAACCGCTCCACCTCGAGCTTGATCTGCCCGTGGTAGCGCGCGACCGTCGCGCGATCCGACACGACGCCGTCCTCCAGCGCCTCGGCCATGGCCCGCATCCCGGCCAGCGGTGTCCGAAGATCGTGACTCACCCAGGCGACCAGCTCCCGCCTGGCCCCCTCCAGGGCCCGTTCCCGCGCGTACGCCTCCTCCAGCGTGTTCGCGATCGTCTGGAGCTCGGCAGGCAATCCCTGCGGCGCGACGAACGGCAGGTCCCGTACGGCCGCCACCAGCCGCCTGCTCTCCCTGACCACCCGTTTCGCCAGCACGAACGCCACCCCCAGCCCCACCAGTCCACCGACGGCCACCACGCTGAGCACGAAGTCCTTGACCGGCCCCTCGATGATCATCCGCATGATGATCGCGACGACGCCGGCCAGCGTGGCCGCGACGGCGACCACCACGACCACGGCCAGCATCGCCCCGATGGACCGGGTACGCAGCCACCACATCACCCAGATGCCCACGAGCGCGATGAGCAGCCCGAACCCGGTCGCCACGGCCACGACCACGGGCAACTCGCCGACCGCCACAGCGGGTGGCAACATGGCCGCCGGCATCAGGAACCGTCCAAGGGCTCGTACCGGTATCCCACGCCCCACACCGTGACGATCCGCCGCGGTTCGGTCGGGTCGGGCTCGATCTTCTCCCGCAGCCGCCGGACGTGGACGGTCACCGTCGACGAGTCGCCGAACGACCACCCCCACACCTGGTTCAGCAGCGCCGACCGGCTGAACGCCTGCCGCGGATTGCGCATCAGGTAGGCCAGCAGATCGAACTCCCTGGCGGTCAGCATCACCTCGCCCTCGCGCAGCCGTACCTCATGAGCTCCCACGTCGACCACCAGATCGCCGTCGCGCAGCACACCGGTGCCGCCCGTGACGGAGGCGCCGCGGGCGCGGCGCAGCACCGACTGGACGCGCAACGCCAGTTCGCGCGGGCTGAACGGCTTGACCACGTAGTCGTCGGCCCCCGTCTCCAGCCCGACCACCCGGTCGATCTCCTCGCCGAGCGCGGTCAGCATGATCACCGGAACCGGCCAGCGCTCCCGCAGCTTCTTGCACACCTGCAGTCCGTCGATCTTGGGCAGCATCAGGTCGAGCACCATGAGGTCCGGCGGGCGCGCCAGCGCCCTGCGCAGGGCCTCGGCGCCGTCGCCCACGCACTCGACCTCGTGGCCGTCGCGCTCCAGATAGCGCGCGACGACCTCAGAGACGGTCGGATCATCATCGACCACCAGAATGCGCGTGTTCACGACTTCACGGTACGGGCAAGCCCCCCGGCCGTGGCATGGACGTCATTGGTTCGTAAGGCTCGCGGATCTTGCCCGAAGGACGTACGGTTAGCCCATGGGTAGAGTCGTGATGCTCGTCATAGGGACCCTGCTGGGTCTCTTCGTGCTGTTCAATTTCCTGCTGCCGATGCTGGTGGGCCTGGTCAAGATCGGATTGATCATCGGCGTGGTCGCTCTGCTCGTGTTCGTGGCGGTCACCGTCGTCGGCAAGTCCTCCCGCTCGCATTGACGCTGTTCCTGTTCGACCCGTGGCTGGTCGGGATCACCATGATGGCGGTCCTGCTGCTGGCCACGTGGGCGGCGACGTTGTTGCCGATCCTCAGCGGGGAGCCACCGCGCTTTCCGCTGACTTACGCGCGCCGTACGGCGTTCCAGCGCCAGCGCGACCCCGACGCGGCCGGACGCTCGCGTCCGCGCGCCCCTTGAGATCGCCCCGCTTCCGTCAAGCGGGGCTCCTCGACGAGTGAGCCCTGATCCACCTCCTTGAAGGAAAGGGCTCATGATCGACTCTCTTGTCTCGTTCGTCATCGGCATGTCCGGGGGCGGTGCGGCCCTCGGGATCGTGCTGTTCACCCTGCTCGTACGGCTCCTGCTGCTCCCGCTGAACGTCCGCCAGGCCCGTACCGTCAAGATCCGGGAGCGCCTGGCGCCCAAGCTTCGCGAACTGCGTAAACGCCATGCGCGCAATCCCGAGCGCCTGTCCAAGGAGTTGTCCGCGCTCTACGCCAAGGAAGGCAGCTCGCCGTTCGCCGGGATCCTGCCTGGGCTGGCGCAGGTGCCGTTCATGTGGCTGATGTACCGGGTGGCTACGCATCCGACCGCGCTGGCCGGGCATGACCTTTTCGGCGCACCGCTGGGGCAGCAGGTGGCGGGCGTCGTGGCTAATTACGGTCTGGCCAGCGGGCCGTTTTCGGTCTTTGTCGTGATGATCGCGCTGATGGCCGTGGTGGCGTGGTCGTCGGCCAGGCAGATCAAGGTGATCGAGGAGCAGCCCGAGGCGATGCGGAAGATCATGCGGTTGCTGCCGTACGGCTCCGTGCTGGCCGCGCTCGTGCTTCCGCTGGCGGGCGGTCTCTACCTGCTCGTCTCCACGGCGTGGGCCACGGGTGAGCGGGCCGTGCTCGCTAGCCGGCCTCTCTGAGGGCCGCGACCTGCCCGTTCACCGATGATTTGGGGGCGGGCAGTATCGCCCACACCGTCGTCGTGTCCCCGTCGTGCCTGACGCCCCAGCTCTCCGCGACGTACTCCACGATGCCGAGCCCCCTGCCCCCGAGCGAGGACAGGGTCGGGCGGCCCGCCCGTGGCTCGGTCGCCGCGCCACCGTCGCTCACCGCCACCTCGATGTGGTTGTCACTGCGCAGCCAGGCGACCCTCACCATGCCCGACGGCAGCGGATGCGCGTGCCGCAGCGCGTTGCTCAGCAACTCGCTCACCACCAGCACAGCGTCGTCGATCGCGGTGGAAAAGACCCCACTGTCCTGCAGGTCTGTGCTCAGACGCTGGCGGGCGACGGCGACGCTGGACGGCGCGTACGGCAGCAGCACCACGCTTGACACACCCACCTCCCCGTTACCCGTGCCCCCCGCGGGAACACTCCCCGGTACGACCGAAATGCCCCGTTACTCAATCCCAGAAACCGCATCTCGATCACAGCTTGTACACATTGGAAGATAGATCAGCGCAACCGTGACCACCTCGTTACCGCATCGGTGTGTCGGATCCGATAGGGGAAGAGCAGCGCAATACGAGCCGCATTCTGGTGCCCCCTCCTGGCCTCGGATGAGCGCTCACATCTCCTCCCTGTGCTCTGGCGAGGCTGCGGACGATGTAAAGACCCAGCCCCACTCCACCAAACCTTCTCCGGTCGCCGCTGTCCACCTGGACGAACCTCTCAAAGATGCGTTCCCGGTCAGGTGGGGCGATACCAACACCCTCGTCGTCGACCACCACGACCACGTTCCCGTCCTCCGGCCACGCGTCGACGCTGATCAGACCGCCCTTGGGCGAGTACTTGAACGCGTTCTCCAGCAGCTGCCCGAGCACGATGTCCGTGGCGAGCGCGTCGCCCAGCACATGGGGCAGGTCGTCGGGGAGCACCACCTCGACGCGGTGCCTGTCCGACAGCACGGGCAGCCCGAGCGTGGCCGCGTGGATCCGCTCGGCCAGGTCGAACTTCTCGATGCTGACCTTGAGCTCGTCCGCCCCCGCCCGTGCGCCCAGCAGCAGGTGGTCCATGAGCTGCCCGAGCGACCTGGACCGTTCGGCGATCGTGTGCACGGCGGCGCGGCGTTCGAGGTCGGTCATCTTGTCCCAGCGCGAGTCGAGCGTGCTGGCGAACCCCCGTACGATCGTGATCGGCGTCCGCAGCTCGTGGCTGGTCGTGGCCAGGAACAGGTCCTTGGCCTCCTCCAGCTCCTTGGCCGTGGTCACGTCGCGGAAGTCGATGACCGCCTCGCCCGTCTCCTCGATCCGCGCGCTCACGACGTCCAGCCACCGCCCGCTCTCCATCTGGAACGTGAGCTTCTCCCCCGGTTCGGGCAGCGGGAACGGCGGCGGCCCGCCGATCACCGCCGCAGCGGAGAACGCGGTCAGCTCGGCCGCGGCCGGGTTCCACCGCACCACCCGCCCGGCCCCGTCCAGTACAGCGATGCCGTCGGCGCTCGCGTCGAACACCGCCCGTTCGTGCGCCCGCTGCCGCACCGCGTCCTGGTAGGCCACCGCGTTGCCGACGGCGATGCCGGCGTGCCCGGCCAGCAGCTCGAGCAACTCGAGTTCGAGGTGTCCAGGCGTGCGCCGGGAGAACAGCGCGTAGAGCGCGCCGTACGGCCGCCCGCCGACGGCGGCCAGTCCCAGGGCGATCGTGTGCAGCCCCTTCAGCCGCGCCCACACCAGGTCGTCCAGGCCGTTCGATTCCAGCATGACGGTCTTGCCGGTTCGTAAGAGCTTGTCCACCAGGCTCGTACGCAGCTCGGTCGTGGTCCCCCTGATCGTGTCCGGCAGCTGGTACGTGCTGACCAGCCGCAGCCGATCCTGCTCGATCAGCACGAACCCGCCCGCGTCCGCCCCGGTCAGCTCGGTGAGACTGGCCGAGATCCGGTCGAGCACGGCGGAGAGCTCGAGATCGGAGTTGATGTCGCCCACCACGTCGGTCAGCCTGCGCACCAGCCGGGCGCGGCGGGCCATGCGGTTCCTCGCCACCTCGTCGGCCTGGGCCAGGTGGTGCACGCAGACGTACCCGGCCACGGCGCTGCCCAGGCGCAACGCGCTGATGTCCACCCGCACGTCGAGCGCGCTGCCGTCGCGGTGCAGGCGCTTGGTACGCAGCGACACCTGCCCCCCGGTCCGTACGCGCTCCAGCACGGCGTTGTGCTCGGCGGTCAGCTCCCCGGGGACGATCGGCGCCCGGCGCCCGAGCATCTCCTTAGCCGGCCACCCGAACAGCCGCTCGGCGGCGTCGTTCCAGACCAGCACGCTCTGGTCCCGGTCGAGCGCCACGATGGCATTGGGTGAGCCGGCGAGCACCGCGCGAGCGATCTCGTCATCACTACCGGCCCATTCGTCCCCCACACCTCCATAGTGCACGTGGCGTGGTGAGTGCGTCGGGCGATCCGTCCGATACGCTGCGGTCACGGTATTTCTTGGTGGCTGTGGAGGGGTGAGGGTATGTCGAGCGGTGACCTCGATGCCCTGCTGCGTGTGACCTCCAGCACCTACCGCGGCCAGAGGCCGCCCGACGTCGCGTTCGGCACCTACGACGGCGCCGTGGGCAGGCTGGTGCTCGCCGTGACGGGCAAGGGCACCGCGGCCTGCGCCTTCCAGCCGGAAAACGACGTGTTCGAGCTGGTCACCCGGCATCTGGGCACCTCCATCGGACCCGACGCGCGGCGGCTCGACCCGGTGCGCAGGGAGCTCGACGCGTACTTCTCCGGCCGGCTGCGGGCGTTCGCCACGCCGGTGGACCTGACGCTGGCCACATCGTTCGCGCGTACGGTCCTGCAGAAGACCATGGCGGTCCCCTACGGCACGACCACGACGCTTGAGCGGATCGGCGAGAGCATCGGCAGGCCGCGCGCGCTGCGGGCGGTCGGCAACGCGCTGGCCTCCAACCCCGTCTGCGTGATCGTGCCGTGCCACCGGGTGGTGCGCGAGGACGGCGCGCTCGGCGACTACGCGGGGGGCGTGGCCGCCAAGCAGCACCTGCTCAACGTCGAGCAGCGGGTCTCAGCGGGCCGCTGACCGGCGCGAGCCGCTCGTCAGCAGGCCGGCCAGCACCGTCACGATCGCGGCCACCACCGCCGCGCCCAGCGCGCCGTTCATCCACGACTGCCGGGTGAAGCCGATCAGCTCCCGCGCCGACGCCCAGAACCCGTCCCACGCCGCGATGGTGGGGGTGGAGGTGGTCAGCCAGTACGCGACGAAGCCGAGCGCCCACGGCACCAGCATCGACCAGCGGGCGGGGGCGTCCTCGGCGGTGTTCCAGCGGCGGGAGCCGCCGAGCACGAAGTAGTCCACGGCCAGCACCGCGAACATCGGCACGAACACCGCGCCGATCACGCCCAGGAAGGCGCCGTACGACGTGACGTCCACGACCAGCGCGATCGCGACGGTGAGCACCCCGATGGCGGCCGAGATGACCCGCCGGTCCATGCGCGGCATCAGGTTCTGCAGCGACACGGTGGTGGAGTAGACGTTGGCGAACGACTGGTCGGTCTCGCGCAGCACCAGGATGCCGAAGAACAGCGCGCCCACAGGCACCGCCACGAACGGGTTGAACACCGCCGTGCTGTCGGCCAGCACCGCGTCCGCGCCGGCGATCGCCACGGCGTACACGCCCAGCCCGAGGCAGGCGACCTGGGCCAGCGTGTAGCCGCCGACCACGCCGGTGAACGCGGCCCGTCCCGAGCGCGAGTGCCTGGCGAAGTCGGCGGCCACCGGCACCCACGACACCGACAGCGCGATCACGTAGTCCACGGCGGGGGCGAACGCCGTCCACGACCCGCCGGTGGGCGCCGGCGCCTCGGTCAGGAAGAACCAGGTGAACCAGAGCATCGACACGATCACACCGATGGTGACGTACCGGCGCAGGATGCGTACCGCGCCGAGCGGCCAGATCGTGAGCGCGGTGGTCAGCACCCCCGCCGCGATCACCCACACCTGGTACGGCACGCCGCCGAAGATAGCGGTGGCGGCCTTGGCGATCACCCAGAGCTCGAAGGCCCCCCAGCCGAGCATCTGCACGATGTTCAGCACCGTGGGCACATAGGAGATCTTCGCCCCGAACAGCCCGCGCAGCAGCACCATCGCCGGCTGCCCGGTCCGCGTGCCCGGGACGGCCGACAGCCCCACCATGGCCGTGCCGATCAGGCTGCCGACCACGGTGGCCACGAGCGCGGCGGCCAGGCTGAGCGGCGCGTCGCCGAGCGGGTTGAGCAGGAACAGCGCCCCCGAGAAACCCAGGAGGCTGACGCCGAGATTCGCCCAGAGGGCGCCCTGGTCGAGGACGCCGAGCGTCTTCGGGGGCTCTCCTTCGAGAGTCAGCGGAACTTCGTCGGTGACGCGCGCCATCGCACACTCCCTACGCCGGCATTACCCGGACAGGTTCGTGCGGTCGGCGACGGCACTCGGTCGCCCTCTCAGCCTGGTTGCCCCAAGCTCCCGCGTTGACTTGTATGGCAAAGTGGGGATCTACCCAGCTTGCGCCCCCAATGATGCCCTAAGCGTTCACGGATTGCCAGACCGGCCCGGCGCGCGGCCACGAGAAGCGTGGGCGCACAGCGGGATCGCCGCCAGCCACGCCCCACCGAAGGCCACGGCCAGGTAGATGATGAGATCGGCTTTGTTCCTCATGCCCACAACGGTGCGGGCCGCCGGCCTCGGCGGCCATTGAGGATTCACGACGGGCGCCGGTTCACGTGGGTGAGGGGCCTGGTGAACCGACCGGCCGGCAAGGAGGGCTGAGCCTCAGGCGACGTAGGGCGGCTGTCCGGTCTCGCTGACCATCGGGCGGCGCGCGGCCTCCCACGACTGCATGCCGCCGCCGACGTTGACCGCGTCGCGCCCGAGCTGGCCGAGCCAGGCGGCGACCTGCATCGACCGGCCGCCCACCCGGCAGACGACGTAGACCGTCTTGTCCTCGGGCACCTCGGCGACCCGCTCCTGGAGCTGGGTCATGGGGATGTGCACGGCCTCGGGGGCGTGGCCCGCGAGCCATTCGTCCTGCTCGCGGACGTCGAGCAGATAGGCGTCCGCGGGAACGGCGCCGACCTCGATCTCATGAACGGTCATGACTCCATCATCTCGCGCCGCGCGTCGTAGTCGGCACGCGCCCGCGCGATCTCCCCCTGGTGCTCCTCGGTCCAGGTGACCAGGGACTTTATGGTCTGGTGCAGGGTACGGCCGAGCGGCGTCAGCGCGTAGTCCACCCTGGGCGGCACCACGGGGTGAACCGTCCTGGTGACCAGGCCGTCGCGTTCGAGCTGGCGCAGGGTCACGCTCAGCATGCGCTGGCTGACGCCGTCGATCTCGCGGCGGAGTTGCGTGAAGCGCAGGCTCTGGCAGTCGAGCAGGGCGATGACGAGGAGCGACCACTTGTCCGCGATGCGGTCGAGTATCTGGCGGACCTCGCAGTCCTCCCGGGTGTCCCACTGACGTACGTCGTAATCGTCGTCCACGGTGCCTTCGCAGTAACTGAGTGATCTGAAAGTGCCGTCTTCCACGAGATTTCATGATGGCCCATGATGTGGACGGTTACCAGAGATAACCGACCTGCTTTTACGTAACCGGGGGTAGTTGTGTCCATTCCTGCCCGTTCCTGGGGCGTGCTGGCCATCCTGTGCGGGGCCATCTTCCTCGAAGGCGTCGACGTGGCCATGCTGAACGTCGCCCTCCCGTCGATCCGCGCCGACCTCGGGCTGTCCACGGGGATGCTGAGCGGCGTCGTGAGCGCGTACGTGCTCGGTTACGGCGGTTTCATGCTGCTCGGCGGCCGGGCGGCCGACCTGCTGGGCCGGCGGCGGATGTTCCTGCTCTGGCTGGGGGTGTTCCTGGCCTTCTCGGGGCTTGGCGGCTTCGCGAACGAGGGCTGGGTGCTGCTCCTGGCGAGGTTCGTCACGGGCGTGGCCGCCGCCTTCATGACACCCGCCGGCCTCTCGCTGATCACCACGACCTTCCCCGAGGGCCGGCACCGCAACCGGGCCCTGCTCATCTACGCGGGCACGGCCGCCGGCGGCTTCGCGCTCGGACTGGTGATCGGCGGACTGCTGACGGCGCTCGGCTGGCGCTGGGTCTTCTTCGCACCGGTCCTGCTGTCGCTGGTGATCCTGCTCGCCGCGATCCCCCTGCTCAAGGAGCCCGCCACCGAACGCCCTCCCGCCGGAGGCTTCGACATCGCGGGCGCGCTGAGCGTGACGGGCGCGATGATGCTGCTGGTCTACGGCGTCGTACGCCTGGAGCACCCGTCCAACGGCCTGCCGCTGACCGTCGCGGCCTTCGCCGGCGGCCTCGCCCTGCTGGCGGCGTTCGTGGCCATCGAACGCCGCTCGCCGAACCCCCTGGTCCGCCTGGGCATACTCAGATCGACCCCGCTGGTCCGCGCCAACCTGGTGGCCGCCCTCCTCACGGCCTCGTTCTTCGGCTTCCAGTTCCTGGTCACCCTCTACCTCCAGGAGCTACGCGGCTGGTCGACCATCCAAACGGGCCTGGCGCTGCTGGCAGCCGCTGCCGACGTGGCCCTGGCCCCCACCCTCACCCCATGGCTCGTCAACAGATACGGCAACGCCAAGGTCGTCGTCACGGGCCTGCTGTCGGGGTTGCTGGCGTACGCGTTGTTCCTCGGCATCGGCCTCGACTGGACCTACGCCGCGATGCTGCCCTCGATGCTCCTGATCGGCCTGATGTTCGCGTTCGTCTACGGCCCACTGACCATCGTCGCCACAGACGGCATAGCCGAACACGAACAGGGCCTGGCCGGCGGCCTCATCAACACCTCGTTCCAGTTCGGCGCCGCCCTGGGCCTGTCAGTGGTAACCGCGGTCAACGTAGCCGCCCTGGCCGCGGCCACCCCGGAGGCCGGCCTGACAGCCATGCGCACGGCCCTGCTCGTCCCCCTCACAGCCACCCTGCTGGCCACCGTCATAGCGGCAACGGGCCTCCGCACCCGCAAGCCCACGGCAGACCGAGTACCAGCCAACATCTGAGCCGGTACGCGGACCACGGAGCCGGCCAAGAATGCGCGTCGTCACGGCGCCCGGCCCGTTGGCCTTCACGACCGGCCATGACGGGGGGAACCACCGTCGGCGCGTGCGGTGATGGGGGCTCCGCCGTAAAAGATCATGCAATGGCGCGCGCAGCGACGGGTGGCTCCTCCGCAAAAAAAATCACTTGAGCAACCGAGAAAGACGGCGATCAGCCAAAAGCTTGCCGGCGGTTTGGCAGGTGGGGCAGTACTGGAGGGCGGAGTCGGCGAACGACACCTCGCGGATGGTGTCGCCGCAGACGTCGCACAGCTGCCCCGCACGGTTGTGCACGCGCAGCCCCGACTTCTTCTCAGCCTTCAGGTCCTTGGCCGCCAGCCCGTGCGCCCGCTCCACCGCCTCCCGCAGCGTGGTGACGATGGCCTCGTGCAGGTCGGCGATCTGTGCGTCCGTCAACGTGGCCGCGACCTTGAACGGCGACATCCTGGCCGCGTGCAGCACCTCGTCCGAGTACGCGTTCCCGATCCCCGCGATGACCTTCTGGTCGCGCAGCAGGCCCTTGATCTGGGTGCGGTTGCCGCCGATGATCCGCCTGAGCGCGTCGGCGGTGAAGGATTCGTCGAGGGGGTCGGGGCCGAGGGCGGCGACGCCGGGGACCTCGTCCGGATTTTTCGTGATGTAGATGGCCAGCCGCTTCTGCGTCCCCGCCTCGGTGAGCTCGAACCCCGGCGCCAGGCCCTCGTCGTCGGGCGCCAGCCGCACCCGCGCCGCCAGCGGCCCCTTGCCCGGGCGGACCGGCTTGGCCCCCGAGAGGTCGTCACGCCAGCGCAGCCACCCCGCCCGCGCCAGGTGCATGACCAGGTGCAGCCCGTCGCAGTCGAGGTCGAGGAACTTGCCGTGCCTCGCCACGCCGGTGATGGTCAGCCCGCCGAGCGCCGTGACCGGCGGATCGAACGTCTTGAGCGCCTGGATCGCGACCACGTCGACGCCCAGGATCGTACGGCCCACCGCCCGCTCGCGAAGGAAGTGGGCGAGAGACTCCACTTCAGGAAGTTCCGGCATGCCCCCAGAGTACGGTGCACACCGGACCATCCACAGCCTGTGGATACTCGGACGCCTACGGCACGTCCCAGAACGCCAGTTCGTGCGCCATCCCCTCGGCGAACAGCGCCTCCGCCCGCTCCCGATCCGGCGCGGCCTCGTCGATCATCCGCGCGATCCGCACGGTGAGCGCCTCGAACCCAGGATCGGCATACGTGTCCACCCAAGCCCGATATCTCGGCTCATCAGGCGGATTCTGCGCCAAAATCCTCCCGAGACTCGAATATCCCCACATACACGGATAAAGCGCCGCGAGCCCCTCCCCATAGGACCCCGCGGACTCCAGCAGGAACGCCGTGTACGCCGCACACGCCGGCCCCTTCACCGCCCCATCCAGATCGGCCCCGAACCCCGCCGACATCGACCGATGCAGGCTCAACTCGTCGTGGTACGTCGTGTGCGCGAGATCCACCAGATCCCCCAGATGCCCGTCAGGCGCCTGCCACGCCAGCCGCGCGAACACCCGTACGTAGTCCAGCAGGAACAGGTAGTCCTGCTCCAGCCACGACCTGAACACCGGCTCGGCCAGGTCGCCACGCCCGATCCCGGCGACGGTGGGATGTTCGAGCTGCGCCTGGAGCAACGGCCGGCCGATCGCGTGCAACTTCTCCGAGATGGTCATGGCCAGGAGGCTAATGTCGAAGCATGCCCTTGACGATCGCCGAGGAGCTCCTCCTGCTCGTCCACAGCAACGCGGGCAAACCGCTGGTCAGCTCCCTCTGGCTCGATCCCGCGCTCGCCGGCGCGATCCTGGCCGAGTTAGCCGTCACCGGCCGGGTGGAGCTGTCGGGCAGGAAGCTGACGATCAACGATCCGGCCCCGCTCGGCGACGCCGAGCTCGACGCCACACTGGCGCGCATCGCCCAGAAGCGCAGGTCGCCCACCTGGTGGGTGCAGACGCTCCAGTCGGGCAAGCAGCGCAGGCGGCTGCTCACCAAGCTGGTCACGGCCGGCGTGCTGGCCGAGGAGCGCGGCAGGGCGCTCGGGATCTTCCCCGTCACGCGGTGGCCGCACGTGTACCCCGGCGTGGCGGCGAACGTCAGGGAGGAGGTGTCCGGCGTGCTGACGGGCGCGGATCCCGACGCCCGTACGGCCACGCTGATCGCGATCATGCACGCGGCAGGGCTCGAACAGAAGCTCTTCCCCGGCGCCACCAGGACACGCGTCAGGGAGATCGCCGAGGCCGACTGGGCGCCGGCCCCGGTCACGAAGACCGTGGCCGGCGTGGCGGCGGCGACCTCGGCCGTCATCGCCATGACCGGCTCCGGCTGAACCCGGATCAGGAGGCGTCGAGGATGTCCTTCGGAACCGGCTTGTCGTTCTTCAACGCGTCGAAGAGCGCCAGGGCCTTGGTCCGGTCCCACTTGACCGCCGTGCCGCCGGCGGGGATGAGCTCGTTGCCGCCGAACGGCACCACCGTCGTCACCGGACTGTCGCCCATGGCGAGCCCCAGCGACAACATGTCGAACGCGCCCGTGCTGGAGTCGACCTCCACCGCGTCCGTGGCGCTCATCGCCAGCGGGATCGAGGTGAACGGGTTGATGAGCACCCCAGGACTGGCCGCCTTCTTCACGACCGCCCCCAGGAACTGCCGCTGCCGCTTGGTCCGCTCGAAGTCGGGCAGCGCGCCGCCCTTGCGGGTGCGTACGTAGCCCAGCGCCTCGGAGCCGTTGAGCTCCTGCGTGCCCTTCTTGAGCTTGAGCCCCGCCTTGGGGTCGTCGACGGCGGCCCTGACGTTGATCTCGACCCCGCCGATCGCGTCCACGATGTCCACGAAACCGGCGAACCCGATCTCCATGTAGTTGTCGACGTACACCCCGGTGACCGTCTCCACGGTGCGGACCAGCAGCTTCGGCCCGCCGATCGCGTACGCCGAGTTGAGCTTGTCGCGCCCCTTGCCCGGAATGGTGACCGCGGAGTCGCGCGGCAGGCTGACCAGCGTCGGCTTGTCGCTGCCCTCGGGGATGTGCAGCAACATCATCGAGTCGGTACGCTGCCCGGCCGCCCGCCCGGTGGCCAGCTTCCTGCGCTCGGCGGCGGTCAGTCCCTTGCGGCTGTCGGAGCCGACCAGCAGCCAGTTGGCGCCCGGGGTGTCGGCGGGACGGCCCTCGTAGTCGTCGAGCACGCCGTCGATCCCGGCCAGCCGCGAGTCGATCCAGAAGAACAGGCCCACGACCGCCACCAGCAGCACCACGAGCAGCCCTGCGATGATCTTCAGGATGGTCTTGCCCGACGGCCGCCTGCGCGGCTCACGCGGGCCCTTCTGCGACGGCTCACGACCGGCCCGCATCGGCTTGACGGGGCCGCGGCCGGACCGCTGCCTGCCGTACACGCGCGAACTGGCCCTGGGCGGCTCGTCCTGCCGCGATGGCGGCTCGGGGAACTGCGAGGCGGCCGGCAGCTTGTGTGTCGGCCCGCCGGACGGCATCTGGTGAGCCGGCGCACCTCCAGATCGCAGCCCGTCACCCTGCCTCGGCGGCAGCGGGCGGCCATCGCCTGGCGAGCGCATGGCCCTCGTCCGGTCGTCCTCAGACAATTCGCCCTCTTCCCTTCGATGTGCCATAGACGCTACGTCGAACCTCCTGCCAGTGCAGACCTCTGACCAAGGTTTGTCTACGGAAAAGTACCGGGAACAAGCGCAGCGCGATGACCGGCGGGCGTTCTGGGCCGTCGATGCGCGTCATCGGCCGTGTGACGCGCAGTCACCTGGGAAACATAGACGCCACCTGTGTCGTTACGGTTATGGGCAACGTCTATCGAAGGGAAGATCGTGTCCGCTCCGGACCCATGGAGTCTTAGCCCGTGCTGGTGCACGGGTTCCTCTGAGGGCTCACTGCGGTGAGCGCCTATCTAGGGCTACTGGCCCTTCTTCTTCTCACTGTGGCGACCGGCTACTTCGTCGCCCAGGAATTCGCTTTCGTCACCGCCGACCGAGGCATCCTGCGGGAGCAGGCGGCCGCCGGTGACACCTCCGCCGAGAAGGCACTCCAGGTGACCTCCCGGCTCTCCTTCATGCTCTCCGGCGCCCAGCTCGGCATCACGGTGACGGCACTGCTGGTCGGCTTCCTGGCCGAGCCCGCGATCGCCACCATCGTACGGCCATGGCTGACCGGCGCCGGCCTGTCCGAAGGCATGATCACCGGAGTTTCCGTCGCGGCCGGCGTGTTCGTGGCGACCGTGGTGCAGATGGTGTTCGGCGAACTCGCGCCGAAGAACCTGGGCATCGCCAGGCCGGAGCCGGTCGCCAAGTTCCTGGCCGCCTCGACGCTGGTCTACCTGACGGTCGTGGGCCCGGTGGTGCGCCTGTTCGACTCGGCCGCCACGGGCCTGCTCAGGCGCGTCGGCATCGAGCCCGTCGAGGAGGTCGAGCACGGCGCGACGCCCGAGGAGCTCTCCCGCATCATCGAGGAGTCGACCCGGGCGGGCGAACTGCCTCCGAGGTTGTCGGACCTGCTCGAGCGCGCGCTGGAGTTCGGCGACCGCACAGCGGAAGAGATCATGGTCCCGCGCCCCCGCGTGGTGGTCCTCCGCGACTCACAGCCCATCTCGGACCTCCTGGAGGTCATGCGCGACTGCGGCCACTCCCGCTACCCCGTGCTCGGCGAAGACGGAGACGTGACAGGCGTGACGGGCGTGCGCGAGCTGCTCTCGTCCGGCATGGAGGAGGGCACGATCGCCGCCATCACCCGCGCCGCCATGCTGGTGCCCGCCTCGGTGCCGCTGCCGGCCGTACTCGAGCGGATGCGCGTGGCAGGCGACGACATCGCCCTGGTCATCGACGAGTACGGCGGCCTGGCCGGCGTCATCACCGTCGAGGACCTGGCGGAGGAACTGGTGGGCGAACTGGTCGACGAGAACGACCCGGAGCCCGCGGGCGTCGTGGAGCAGCCTGGCGGCGTCTGGGAGGTCCCAGGCGCGCTGAGACTGGACGAGGTCGAACGCGCCACAGGCGTGGCCCTGCCGGAGAGCGACGACTACGACACCCTCGCCGGCCTGGTCCTGGCCAAGCTCGGCCGCATGCCCAACCCGGGCGACACCGTGACGGTCCCGATCAAGTCGGTCGCCGACCCGTTCGCCGACGAGGCCGAGGAGCACCTGGCCGAGCTGACCGTGATGTCCCTGAACCGCAGAGTTCCCGAGTGGGTCCGCCTGGCCCCCGCCCAGCACGCGGAGGCGACCCGATGAGCATGATCATCCTCAGCCTGGCGCTGCTGGCGTTCAACGCGCTCTTCGTGGCGGCGGAGTTCGCCTTCGTCTCCTCCAGACGCCATCGCCTGGAGGAGATGGCCACGGGCAGCAACCGCCTGATCCGCATAGCCGCCAAGTCGGCGGTGGGCGGCGGCCGGCAACTGTCGCTCATGCTGGCCGGCGCCCAACTCGGCATCACCCTGTGCACCCTGGGCCTGGGCCAGGTGACGGAGCCCGCGATCGAGCACTATCTGGAGCCGGTCTTCGCCGCGATCGGCATACCGGACGCCCTGCGCCTGCCGATCGCGTTGGTGATCTCCCTGGCGCTGGTGACGTTCCTCCACATGGTGGTCGGCGAAATGGCACCGAAGTCCTTGGCACTCACACACCCGGAGCGCGCGGCACTGGTGCTCGCCCTGCCGTTCCGCGCCTTCACGTCCCTGATGCGCCCGCTGCTGTCGACACTGAACGGCCTGACGAACGTCATACTCCGTCTCGGCGGAGTACAGCCCCGCAACGAGTTGGCCACAACGAGAACACCACGCCAACTCGCCATGCTGGTAGGCGAGTCCGGCCGCATGGGCCTGCTCGACAGAGAGGAACACGACCTCCTGACAAGGGCCCTACGCCTGGGCGACCAGGGCATAGAACGCCTGATGGTCCCCATCGACCAAGCAGCAAGGGTGCACCAGACGGCAACGGCAAAGGAAATCAAGTCAACGGCGGCGACAACCGGCCACCTAAGACTCCTGGTAACCAACGGCCAAGACATAGTGGGCGTCCTCCACACGAGAGACGCCCTACTAACCCCCTCAGGCAAAGCAATAGACCTGACCAGACCCCTGCCAACACTGGACTGCACCACACAGGTCCCAGAAGCGGTGACAACCCTCCAGGAGGCAAGATCCCACCTGGCCCTGGTATCCAACCAGCAAGGAACGATCATCGGAATGGTGAGCCAAACCGACCTGGTAGGCGAACTACTGGACACCAGACCCTTGGCAAGACTGTGACTTAAGCCACACCGGGGCGGCACACCCCGCCCCGGCAAGCCCCCCGAAAGCAAGATGCAACCATCCCGACATACCTTCCAAAGGCGGCACGCCACAACGAACAGTTTCCAGAAAAGAACCCCCACCCCCTTGCGAACCACCAACCACTTCGCCAATGTGATTCCGCAGAGCAGCCAAGAAGTGGGTCCGGGGGGAACACATGGGGGGACCGGGGGAAC
>NZ_JADOGI010000195.1 GCF_015645445.1 Nonomuraea cypriaca
GGGTGGTGTTGTGGGCGGACACGTTCACGAACTCCTTCGACCCGCACGTCGGGCAGGCGGCGGTGCGCGTGCTGGAGGCGGCCGGGTTCGAGGTGCGGGTGCCGCCGGTGCCGCTGTGCTGCGGGCTGACCTGGATCTCGACCGGGCAGCTCAGGATCGCCCGCCGGGTGCTCGCGCGTACCGTGCGGGCGCTGCGGCCGTGGGTGGAGTCGGGGGTGCCGGTGGTGGGGCTGGAGCCGAGCTGCACCGCCGTGTTCAGGTCCGACGGGCCCGAACTCCTCAACACGCCGGAAACCCGCCTGCTCGCCGAGCGCACCCTGACCCTGGCCGAGCTGCTCCAGGAGCGCGCCGCCGACTGGCGTCCCGCGTCGGCGGGCGGCCAGGCGGTGGCGCAGGTCCATTGCCACCAGAGCGCCATCATGGGGTACGACGCCGACCGCGCCGTGCTCGACAGGTTCGGCATCCGGACGTCGGTGCTGGACTCCGGGTGCTGCGGGCAGGCGGGGAACTTCGGGTTCGAGCGCGAGCATCACGCCGTGTCCGTGGCGTGCGCGGAGGAGGGACTCTGGCCCGCCGTACGCGCGGCGGGCCCGCACGAGGCGATCCTCGCGGACGGCTTCTCCTGCCGCATGCAGATCGCCGCCGCCGAAGCCGGACGGGAGGGCCGCCACCTGGCCGAACTCCTCGACACCGCCATGTCACGCCCGGCCACGCCCGGATAACCAGGAGGGTCAGCTCTCGAGACTCAGGGCCAGGCGGCGGGCGAGGCCGGTGTTCCTGCGGAGGCCCAGCCGGTGCACCGCCAGCTCCAGCGCCTCCCGCTGGCCCACCAGGACGACCCACGCCTTGGCCCGGGTCACCAGCGTGTAGAGCAGTCTGCGCCGCAGCATGATCCCGCCGGACTCGGACACGATCGGCGCCACCACGAACGGATATTCGCTGCCCTGCGACCGGTGCACGCTGATCGCGTAGGCGTGGGTCAGGTCGTCGAGCTCGTCGAAGGAGTATTGGACGCTCTCCCCGTCGTCGGTGCGGATCTCGACCATCCGCTCCTGCCGCACCACGGCGGTGACGGTCCCGGTCTCGCCGTTGAAGACGCCCTTGTCGTAGTTGTTGCGGATCGGCATGACCCGGTCGCCCACCCGGAACACCGACGCGCCCGACCAGTGCTCGTCCTTGTCGTCGGCGGCCGGGTTGAGTCGGTCCTGGATCAGCCGGCCGAGCGTGGTGGCGCCCGTCTCGCCCTTGCGCATCGGGCAGAGCACCTGGACCTGGTCCGGCTCGACGTTCTGCTTGCGCGGGATCGCGACCATGGCCAGGTGGGCGACCCGCCGGGCGACCTGCTCGGGATCGTCGAGCTCCTCGAACCAGAACCCGCCCCGCCCCGGCGTGGCCGGCACCTGGCCGGCCCTGATGCGGTGGGCGGCGTCGATGATGCCGCTGCCGCCCGACTGCCGGAAGACGTGCGTGAGCTGGACGCGCGGGATCGCCGTGACCCGCAGCAGGTCGGTCAGCACGTCGCCGGGCCCGATGCTGGGCAGCTGGTCGCTGTCGCCGATGAGCAGCAGGTGGCTGCCCGACGGCACGGCCGCCGTCAGCCGGGTGGCCAGGTGCAGGTCGAGCATGGACGCCTCGTCCACCACGATCAGGTCGGCCTGCGCCGGCGTCTCGTCGAACAGCGTCTCAGGATCGGGGTCGGGCTGCTGGGCGAGCATCCGGTGCACGGTCATCGCCGGCATCCCGGTCAGCTCGGACAGGCGCTTGGCCGCCTTGCCCGTGGGCGCGGTGAGGGTGACCGTGCCGCCCGCGGCCCTGACGGTGGTCGCGATGGTCTTCACCGTGTGGCTCTTGCCGCAGCCGGGGCCGCCGGTGAGCACCGAGACGGTGCTGGTCAGCGCCATGTTGACGGCCGCGCGCTGGTCGTCGTGGAGGCCGGGGTCCTCGCGGAAGACCCGCATCGGCAGCGTCGAGCGGGCGTGCATGAGCCTGGTCAGGTGGGCCGTCAGCGCCGTCTCGCGGCTGTGCACGTGCTTGGCGTACGCGACCGCCCGCTCGGGCTGCCCGGGACGGCCCGGCGCCGTCTCCACGACCAGACGGCGGTCCGCGACGAGCGCGTCGATCATCGGCCGCACGAGGTCCTGATCCTGCTCGATCAGCTCCGCAGTCTCCCTGACCAGCGCGGTCACCGGCACGAAGCAGTGGCCGTCGCGGCTGCCAGCCGCCTCCAGCCGGTCGAGCAGCGCCGCCTTGACCCGCTGGGGGCTGCGCTCGGGCACCCCGGACTGAAGCGCGATCCGGTCGGCGATGCGGAAGGCGATGCCCCGGACCCGCCCGATGAGCCGGTAGGGGTCGGTGGCCAGGACCTCGTCGGCGTCCTGCCCGAACACCTGGTAGATCTTCGCCGCAAGCAGCGGGCTGACCCCGAGCCCCTGCAGGGTCACCATCAGCGCGGCGATCGACTTCTGCTCCCGCCACGCCTCGACGATCTGCGCCTGCCGCAGCGGCCCGATGTTGACGACCTCGGTGAGCCGCTCGGGCTCGCCGTCGATCACCTTGAGCGTGGCCTCGCCGAAGTGGTCGACGATCGCGTACGCCAGCCGCGGCCCGATCCCCCTGATCAGCCCAGAACCCAGGTAGATGCGGATCGCCCGCACCGACGAGGGCGTCACCCGCTCGCACCCGGTCACCGCGTAGCGCCGGCCGTAGCGGGGATGCCGGCTCCAGTCGCCGAGCAGCCGCAGCGTCTCACCCGGCTGCGCCCCGGCCAGCGCCCGCCCGGTGGCCACGAAGTCCGGCACGCCGTCGGCGCTCATGCGCGCGACGGTGTATTCGTCCTCCCGGACGAAGACGAGCTGCTCGACGGACGCCTCCACAGCTCCCGATCAAACCATCCGGCACCGACAAAGGTCACATGGCCGTCGGATACTCAGGTCCTCCGGGCCGCCGGCAGGAGCGCGGAGTGGCGTACCGTGCCGAGATCCGTCATGCCTCCTCCTCGGCGAGGATCCGCAGGCATTCGCGGGCGAGCTGGAGCTCCTCGCGCACCTGCACCACGAGGACGGGCACGGCGGCGCCCGGCGCGCTGACGGGCCCGTCGTCGTGGCGGTTGCCCAGGGCCGGGGGCTCGACGCCGAGCAGGCCGAGGCGGCGGCAGACCGCCTCGCGCACCTCGGGCTGGTTCCAGCCGATCTCCCCGGTGAACACCAGCGCGTCGACCCGCTCCAGCGAGGTGGCCGCGGCGGCGATCTCGCGGCTCACCCGGTGGGCGAACACGCGCAGCGCCAGCGCGGCGGCCTCGTCGCCGTCCCGTTCCGCCGCGACCAGCTCCCGGGTGTCCCCGGAACGGCCGCCGGACAGGCCCAGCAGGCCGGAGCGCCGTTCGAGGCCCTCGCTCAGCTCCGCGACCGACAGGTGGCCCTCGGACAGCAGCCACATCAGCATCCCCGGATCCACGCTGCCCGAGCGCTTGCTCATGGGCAGCCCGTCCAGCGGCGTGAATCCCATCGAGGTGTCCAGGCTGCGCCCGCCCGACACCGCGCACACCGAGCACCCGCCGCCCAGATGCGCGAGTACGAGCTCCAGCTCGGCCAGTGGCCGGCCGAGCAGCTCCGCCACCCGGTCGGCGGCCCAGGCGTAGGACAGGCCGTGGAAGCCGTAGCGGCGCAGCCCGTGCCGTTCGCGCCACTCGCGCGGCAGGGCGTAGACCGCGGCCCGGTCCGGCAGGCCGGCGTGGAAGGCGGTGTCCGGGCATAGTACGTGCGGGACGGCGGGCAGCTGCTCACGGGCCGCGTCCAGCAGCGCCAGGGCGGGCGGCAGGTGCAGCGGCGCCAGGCTCGTGAGGCCGCGCAGCGCGGCGGCCGTCTCGTCGTCGGCCACGGCCGGGGCGCGCACGACCTCGCCGCCGTGCACCACCCGGTGGGCCACGGCCCTGATGTCGCGGTCGAAGTGGCCGCCGAGGAACGCCGCCAGCTCCTCCCCGGCGGACCGAGGGTCGACGGCGCGCTCGGCGTGCGCGCCGTCCAGCACGCAGCCACCCTGAACGAGGTCCAGGCGGAGGCTGGAGGAACCGGCGTTGACGGTGAGTATCGCCTCGGACTCCACGACCAGCTCGTCGAATGCCTGACCCATGCCCGCCCGGCTACCCGCGAGCGTCTCTACAAAACGGACGCAAGGGACGAACGTCCGGTCCGGTTTTACCGCACTCAGGGGTTCTCTCGTCTGCGCGTCGGGTAGTCGTGCGCCATGGAATTCAGCCTGCAGGTGAACGGCGTACCGCGCACGGTGGACGTGGACCCCAGGATGTCCCTGCTGGATCTGCTGCGCGAACGGCTGGGGCTGATCGGCTCGAAGAAGGGCTGCGACCACGGGCAGTGCGGAGCCTGCACGGTCCTGATCGACGGGCGGCGGGCCAACGCCTGCCTGGCGCTGGCGGTGGCGGTGGACGGCCTGGAGGTCACCACCGTCGAGGGGTTGGCCGACGGGGAGGAGCTGCATCCGCTGCAGGCCGCGTTCATCGAGCACGACGCCTTCCAGTGCGGCTACTGCACGCCGGGGCAGCTGTGCTCGGCGGCCGGGATGCTGGGGGAGCCTGGCCCGAGCGCCGTCACCGAGGACATCCTCGTCGACCCCGACCTGACGCCCGAGGAGATCAGGGAGCGGATGAGCGGCAACCTGTGCAGATGCGGCGCGTACGTCAACATCGTCAGCGCGATCGCCGAGGTGACGCGGTGAAACGGTTCGAGTTCGACCGCGCCACCAGCGCGTCCGACGCGGTGAGCAGGTTCCGTCCCGGCACGATGTACCTCGGCGGCGGCACCAACCTGGTCGACCTCATGCGTCTCGGCGTGGCCACGCCTGACCGGCTGGTGGACGTGAGCCGGCTGCCGCTCACCGGGATCGAGCAGGTACGCGACCGGCTGCGGATCGGCGCCGCCGTGCGCAACAGCGACCTGGCGGCCGACCGGGTCGTCCGCTCGCGCTACCCCATGCTGGCGCGCGCGGTGCTGATCGGGGCCTCCGGCCAGGTCCGCAACATGGCGACGGTGGCGGGGAACCTGCTGCAACGCACCCGCTGCCCGTACTTCCAGGACGTGAGCAGGCCGTGCAACAAGCGCGAGCCGGGCACCGGCTGCCCGGCGATCGCGGGCGACCACACGAACCTGGCCATCCTCGGCGCCTCCGGCTCCTGCGTGGCGACCCACCCGTCCGACATGGCGGTGGCGCTGGCCGCGCTGGACGCCGAGGTGCACGTCACCGGCCTGGGCGGCGACCGGATCATCCCCATGCCCGGCCTGCACCGCCTGCCAGGCGACACGCCGGAGCGGGACACGGTCCTGGAGCCGGGCGACCTGATCACCGCCGTGGAGCTGCCCGCGCCGCCGCCAGGCGCCTCCCTCTACCGCAAGGTGCGCGAGCGGGCCTCCTTCGCCTTCGCGCTGGTGTCCGTCGCCGCCGTGCTCGACGTCCGCCCCGACGGGGTCGTCGGCGACTGCCGCATCGCGCTCGGCGGCGTCGCCCACGCGCCCTGGCGGGCCGAACGCGCCGAGCGGGCCATCATCGGCGGCCCGGCGACGGGCGAGGCGTTCCTCCAGGCCGCCGACGCCGAGCTGGAGCAGGCCAGGGCGCTGCCGCGCAACGGCTACAAGCTGCCGCTGGCCCGCAACCTGATCGTCCGCACGCTGGAGGAGCTCGTTTCGTGAACCGCATCGAGGGCCGCGTCAAGGTCATGGGGCTGGCCACGTACGCCGCCGAATACCCCGTCGAGGGCGTCGCCCACGCCTATCCGGTGCAGTCGCGCGTCGCCAAGGGCCGCATCGCCAGGATCGACTGCGACGAGGCGCTCACGATGCCCGGCGTGGTGATCGTGCTGTCCAGCGAGAACCCGCCCGAGCTGGCCAAGGACGCAGACGCGGAGCTGGCCCTGTTCCAGAGCCGTGAGGTCGCCTACCGGGGCCAGCTGGTCGCCGTCGTCGTCGCCGACACCTACGAGAACGCCCGCGCCGCCGCGGACGCCGTACGCGTCGAGTACGAGCCCGGCAACCACGACGTCAGCCTCAGCGCCGACCATCCCGGCCTCTACCAGCCGGAGGTCGTCAACCCCGACTACCCGTCCGACACCGAGAAGGGCGACGTCGAGGCCGGGCTGGCCGCCGCCGCGACCGCCGTGGACGTCACCTACACGACCCCGGTCCTGCACAACAACCCGATGGAGCCGCACGCCGCCGTGGCCCTGTGGGACACGGAGGGCAGACTGCTGGTGTACGACGCCACGCAGGGCGCGACGTTGAGCCGCGACACCATCGCCAGGACGCTCGGCCTGCCGGCGGAGCGGGTGCGCGTGGTGTCCAGGCACGTCGGCGGCGGCTTCGGCTCGAAGGGCACCACGCGCCCCCATTCCGTGCTCGCCGCCATCGCCGCCAGGGCCGCAGGCCGCCCGGTGAAGCTCGCGCTGACCCGGCAGCAGATGTTCGACGTGACCGGCTACCGCACGCCCACGATCCAGCGGGTGCGGCTCGGGGCGGACACCGAGGGCCGGCTCACCGCGCTGGAGCACGTGGCGTACGAGCAGAGCTCCACGCTGGTGGAGTTCGCCGAGCAGACGGCGGTCGTGGCCCGCGTCATGTACGCCACGCCCGCCCTGCGCACCGCGCACCGGCTGGTCCGGCTGGACGTCGCCACCCCGTCGTGGATGCGCGCCCCCGGCGAGTGCCCCGGCATGTACGCGCTGGAGTCCGCCATGGACGAGCTGGCCTACGCCATGGGCATGGACCCCGTCGAGCTCCGCGTCCGCAACGACGCGGACGCGGAGCCCGACGGCGGGCTGCCGTTCAGCTCCCGCAACCTGGTGGCCTGCCTGCGCGAGGGGGCACACCGTTTCGACTGGGACCGGCGCGACCCGGCGCCCGGCCTCCGGCGGGAGGGGGAGTGGCTGGCCGGCACCGGGGTGGCCGCCTCCACCTACCCGGCCAGGCGCCGGCCGTCGAAGGCGGTCGCCACCCTGACGGACGACGGGGACTTCCTGATCCAGGTGGCCGCCACCGACATCGGCACCGGCGCCCGTACCGCGCTGACCAGGATCGCGGCCGCCACGCTCGGGGTCGCCCCCGACCGGGTGCACGTCGAGCTGGGCGACAGCGATCTGCCGGAGGCGCCCGTCGCCGGAAGTTCCATGGGGACGGCCTCGTGGGGTTCGGCGGTCGTACGCGCGTGCGAGGAGCTGAAGGCCGACGGCAAGGAGGGCCGCGCCGACACCACCGAGGAGGTCGCGGCCGACGCGCGGACGGCCAGGCACGCGTTCGGCGCCCAGTTCGCCGAGGTCCGGGTCAACGCCGTCACCGGCGAGGTCCGCGTCCCGCGGCTGCTCGGCGTGTTCGCCGCCGGGCACATCGTGGACGCCAGGCTGGCCAGGTCGCAGTTCGTCGGCGGCATGACGATGGGCCTGGGGATGGCGCTGATGGAGGAGACGCTCACCGACGAGGAGTTCGGCGGCTTCCTGCGGCGCGACCTGGCGCAGTACCACGTGCCGGCCTGCGCGGACGTGGAGCGGATCGAGGCGGTCTGGCTGGACGAGCAGGACGACGGCCTCAACCCGATGGGCAGCAAGGGCATCGGCGAGATCGGCATCGTGGGCACGGCCGCCGCGATCGGCAACGCGGTGTACCACGCCACCGGCCACCGGATCAGGCATCTCCCCATCACACCGCCCAAGATCCTCGCGCTGAGGTTTTAGCCCGCCTTGGCAAGGAAGAGGGAGTCTCTTGTGCCGAGGGCGGGAGGCGCCTTGAAGAACGAATCGCATGAGGAGCGGGCGGACCGGAACTTCGTCGAGCTCCTCCAGGGCGCCCGCGTGGCGGTGACCGGGGTGCAGGTGCTGTTCGCGTTCCTGCTGACCGTGCCCTTCTCGTCCGGGTTCGCCCGGCTGGACCTGGCCGACCGGTGGTTGTTCTACGTGGCGCTGGTCGGCGCCGCGGTCGCGTCCATCTGCTACATCGCGCCGACGGCCCAGCACCGGGTGCTGTTCAGGCAGGGACGCAAGGAGACGCTGGTACGCCGCTCCAACTCCTACGGCATCATGGGCGCGCTCGCCCTGGCGGTGTCGATGACGACGGCCACCCTGCTCGTGATCGACTACCTGTTCGGCGCACTCCTGGCCTGGAGCACCGCGTTGATCCTCGCCCTGCTGTCCCTGTGGACGTGGTTCGGGCAGCCGGCGCTGAGCCGGTCGGATCAGTCCTCCTCCACCGGCGGCAACGCCGTGCCGTCGTCACGTGAGGGCGACTCGCGCCAGTAGGCCGCCCGCGCCACCACGTACGCGGCCACCGACACGGTGATCACCTGCGACACGCCGGCCAGCAGCAGCGGTCCCGCGGTGGCCCAGGTGGGCCGGTGCAGCCACATGGCAAGTAGCACCAGCAGCACACCCAGCACCTGCGGCTTCGTCCCCGCGTGCATGCGGTCCAGCGTGCTGCCGAACTTCACCAGACCGGCACCCGCCGACAGCGCGAGCAGCGCGCCGAGCAGCAGGCACGCGCCCGCCGCCACGTCGAGCAAGCTCATCGCGACCTCCCAGGGAAGAACCTGGCCAGCGACACCGACCCGACGAAGCCCAGCAGCGACAGCACCAGCAGGATCGGCAGGTCCGAGTAGTCGTCCCTGATCACCGCGAACGCTCCCACCCCGCACATCGACAGCGCCGTCAGCACGTCGAACGCGACCGCCCGGTCCAGCATCGACGGCCCCCGCGCCACCCGGTACAGGGTGGCCGCCGCCCCGCACGCGAGCAGCGCCAGCGTCACCACGTAGACCACCGTCACGGCGGCTCCTCTCGATCGCGCACGTAGACCACCGTCACGGCAGCTCCTCCCGATCCCGCGCGGTGCCGAACGCCGCCACGATGCGCGCCTCCATCCCGGCCACGTCCGTCCGCACGATCCCGGCCACGTCGCCGGACAGGCCGAGCACGTGCAGCACCAGCTCCCGCTCCGCCGCGTACGCCTCCACCACGAGGGTGCCGGGCACCGCCGACAACGCGATCATGATCAGCACGGTCATGGACTCCGACGACGTGCGCAGCCGTACCCGGACGATCTCCGCCGGCGGCGGGCCAGGGCGGACCACCCAGACCACCACCCGGGCGGTGGAGGCGACCAGGTCCCACCCGAAAGCCGCCAAGAGGCGCGCCAGCGCCACCGGGCGGATCCTGATGCCGGGGTCGAGTACGGGCAGCGGCAGCGCCCACGTCACCACCAGCCCCGCGACCAGCCCGCCCAGCACGTTGCCCAAGGACACCTCGCCCCACAGCGCCACCCACACCAGCGCCAGCCAGCCGACCAGCGGCAGCGGCACCGGCCTGCCGAACACGTGCGGCACGAGCAGCCTCGGGTTCACCGGTCCCTCCCCAGGACGGCGGAGACGTAGGGTTCGCGGGCGGTCAGCTCGCCGGCCGCCCGCCGCGCCAGCGCCGACAGCGGCCCGGCCAGCACCGTGAACGACAGCGCGAGCGCGACCAGCGCCGCCACCGAGAGCGGCAGCGCCACGGGTAGCGCGGTCGTGGTCACGGTGGCCTCCTCGCCGGTGTCCTCCTCGCTCTCGACGACCCTGCCCATCCGCTCGGCACGGGGGGCGCGCCAGAACGCCTTGCCCCACGCCTTCGCGACGGCGTACAGGGTCAGCAGGCTCGTCACCAGGCCCCCGGCCACCAGCAGGACCGGCAGCGGGCCGCCCGCGGCCAGGCCCGCCTGCACCAGCATCAGCTTGCCCAGGAAGCCCGACATCGGCGGGATGCCGGACAGGTTCATGGCCGGCACGAAGAACAGCACGGCGAGCAGCGGCGCGGCCTTCATCAGGCCGCCGAGCCCGGCCACCGACGTCGTGCCTGCGCGCCGCTCGATCAGCCCGGCCACCAGGAACAGGCTCGTCTGCACGGTGATGTGATGGATGACGTAGAAGATCGCGCCCGCCAGGCCCGCCACCGTGGACAGCGCCACGCCGAACACCATGTACCCGATGTGGCTGAGCAGCGTGAAGGACAGCATCCGTTTGAGGTCGGTCTGGGCGACCGCGCCGAGCACGCCGGTCAGCAGCGTGGCCAGCGCCACCCACATCAGCAGCGTCGCCACCGCCCCCCCGGGGAACAGCAGCGACTCCAGCCTGATGATGGAGTAGACGCCGACCTTGGTGAGCAGCCCGGCGAACACCGCCGTGGCCGGGGCCGGCGCGGTGGGGTAGGAGTCGGGCAGCCAGGCCGACACGGGGAAGATCGCCGCCTTGATCGCGAACGCCAGCAGCAGCGTCAGCTCCACCAGCAGCTTCACGTGCTCGGGCAGCGCGCCGAAGCGCACGGCGAGCTGCGCCATCGACAGCGTCCCCGTCGCCGCGTAAGTGATCGCCAGCGCGGTCAGGAACAACATCGACGACGCCAGCGCCATCATCGTGTACGTCGCCCCCGCCCGGATCCTCGACTCGGTCCCGCCGAACGTGAGCAGCACGTACGAGCCGCTCAGCAGCAGCTCGAACGCCACGAACAGGTTGAACAGGTCGCCGGTCAGGAACGCGTCGGCCACCCCCGCCACCATCACCAGGAAGGCCGGGTGGAAGATCGCCATGGGGGCGTCGTGCTCCTGCTGGTCGTAGGCGTTGGCGACCGAGTACACCATCACGCAGAGCGTCACCGCCGACGACACCACCAGGACCAGCGTCGACAGCCGGTCGGCCACCAGGCAGATGCCGAGGGGCGCGGGCCACGCGCCCAGGTCGGTGACCAGCGGGCCCTGCGCGTCCACCGTGACGAGCAGCAGCACCGACACCGCCAGCGAGACGCTCAGGGTGGCGATGCTGATGAGCGACTGCAGGTGGCGCAGCCGCCCCCCGATCGCCAGCTTCACCCCGGCCGCCAGCAGCGGCAGCAGCACGGGCACGCAGACGAGCCGATCCATCAGGCGCCATCCGGCAGAAGAACGCCGTCCACGGCTCAGTCCTCGCCCTTCAGCTCGGGGTCCTCGGCGAGGGCCTGGCGGGCGCGCTCCTCGCGGATGGCCGTGCGCATCTGCCTGCGCGTCTCCCGCTGGCGCGACCTGAGCCTCCTGCGCAGCTCGCGCTCCCTGGTGGCCTGCGCCTCTCGCCGGTGGGCGTGCTCGTCACGCAGCTCCTCGATGCGCAGCACGTTGTCCGCGGCGGCGGCGTCCTCCCGCCGCCCGGCCTCCTCGAAGTACCGGTGCAGCTCCTCCTCCGACATCCCCTCCAGCCGGCGATCGCGCATCCACCGCTCCAGCTCGATGTGCACCCGGTCGATGCGCCGCTCCAGGTCGGCCTCCTCCAGCCGCTCCCGCTCGGCCTGCTCGGCCTCCAGGTTCGCCAGCTCGGCCCGCTGCTCGATGACGAGCCGCCGGTAGGCGTCGCGCCTGCGGCGGACCGCGTCGCTCAGCTCGCCGCGTCTGGCGCGCAGCCGTACGCGCCGGTCCTCGGTGTCGTCCTGGACCTCGTCGCTGCCGGTGAGCTGCCACGAGCGGTGCACCACGGCCAGCAGGAACGCCGTCACCCCCAGGGTGATCACGATGGCGGTCAGCACCATGGCCTGCGGCAGCGGGTCGGCCATGGCCGCGGGCGGTGTGACCCCGAGGATGGGCGGCCCGCCCGGGGCGCCGCCGGTGGTGACGATGAGCAGGTTCACGCCGTTGCCCAGGACGATGACGCCGGTGAGCGCACGCACCAGGCTGCGCTCCAGCAGCAGCGTCACCCCGGCCGCGATCATCGCGCAGCAGGCCGCGAGCGGGAGCAGGGGGATGGTCACGCGTTCTCCCCGGCGTCGATCTGCCGGTCCAGCTCGGCGCCGAGGCCGCGCAGCACGTCCTGCACCATGCCGATCACCGACACGTACACGCCCACGTCGAACAGCAGCCCCGTGGACAGGTGCAGATGCCCGATGAGCGGCACGCTCACGTCCGTGGCGAGCATCTCCAGCGCCGCCCGGCCGAACAGCAGCCCGATCAGCGCGGTGCCGGCCGACAACGTCAGCCCGGCGCCCATCAGCACGCCCGCGTGTACCGGCACGGCCGTGGCCAGCTCGTCGCGGCCGCCCGCCAGGTACCTGACCGTGATCGCCAGCCCGGCCACGATGCCGCCCGCGAACCCGCCGCCGACCCCGCTGTGCCCGACGAACAGCAGGAACACCGACAACAGCAGCACTGTGTGGAACGTCAGCCTGGCCACCACCTCGAACGCGATCGCCCGCTGCCCGCGCGGCAGCGTGGCGGCCAGCCAGTGCGTACGCCGCGCGGCCGCGGCCCCGGCGCCGCTCGGCTCGATGTGGTACGACCTGCGCCGCAGGAACACGAGGCTCGTCACGCCCAGGGTCAGCACCACGAGCACGGTGCTCTCGCCCAGCGTGTCCCAGGCCCTGATGTCGAGGATCAGCGCGCTGACGATGTTGCGCGCGCCTGCCTCCTGCGCCGCCGGCGCCATGAGCAGGCCCACCGGCCGGCCGTCGCGGGCGGCCATCGCCAGCATGCCCGCGCCCGTGACCGCCACGCCCACGGCCAGCCCGAGCCCCAGCCGGAACAGGAACGGCAGCCGGCCCCTGACCGGGTCGATCGGCAGCCTGCGCAGCACCAGCGCGAAGATCACCAGGCTGAGCGTCTCGGCCAGGAACTGGGTGAGCGCCAGGTCGGGGGAGCCGTGCGCGAGGAACAGCAGGGCGGTGCCGTACCCGGTGAGGCCGATGACGAGGGCCTGCAGGATGTAGGCGCGGGCCCACAGGGCGAGCGCCGCCGCCGCCACGATCAGGACGGCGGCGAACGGCTGCTCGGGCCGCTGCCAGGCGACGACGGGCAGGCCGGGGCGGGGCAGGCCGCCGTACGCGGCGGAGAACATGCCGACGCCGGCGGCGGCCGCCAGCGTCAGCAGCAGGTAGTCGGGCACGGATCCACGCTGGTGGAAACCCGTGGCCTGCACGGCGAAGCGGTCGAGCCCGCGGATGACCGCCCAGAACAGCCGGCCGGTGTCGAACACGTGCAGCGCCGTCCCCGCCCGGATCACCGGCCCCCTGACCAGGAACAGCACGACGCCGCCCGCCAGCGCCGCCGCCGACAGCAGCAGCGGCGCAGAGAACCCGGCCCACAGCGTCAGATGGGTGCGGTGCCCCGGGTCGTGGAAGGTGCCGGTGTAGCCCGACATCGCGCCGCCGTACCAGGCGGCCAGGGGCGCGAGGAGCAGGCCCAGCGCGGACAGCAGCGCCGCGGGCCCGGACATGGCCGCCGGCACCCGGTGGACCGGGTTCGCCGCCACGCCCGGCTTGGCGGCGAACGCCCCCCACAGGAACCGCAGCGTGTACGCGGCCGTCAGCGCCGACCCCAGCACCACGGCGGCCAGCACGATCGGGTCGTCCAGCACCGACTCCAGCGCCGCCTCCTTGGCGGCGAACCCCGCCAGCGGCGGCACCCCCGCCATCGACAGGCCCGCGAGCACCGCCACCGCGCACACCCACGGCATCGACCGGCCCACCCCGCTGAGCCGGTCCAGGTCACGGGTCCCCGCCGCGTGGTCGACGATGCCCACCACCAGGAACAACGCCGCCTTGAACAACCCGTGCGCCGCCAGCAGCCCCACCCCGGCCAGCGCCGCGCCCGCGTTCCCCATGCCGAAGAGCACCGTCAGGAAGCCGAGCTGGCTGACCGTGCCGAACGCCAGCAGCCGCTTGAGATCCGTCTCGCGCAGCGCCCGCCAGCCGCCCAGCAGCATCGTCACCGCGCCAAGCGGCACCGCCACCGCGCGCCACACCGTCACGTCGCCGAACGCCGGGCCGAGCCTGGCCAGCAGGTAGACGCCCGCCTTCACCATCGCCGCCGCGTGCAGGTACGCCGACACGGGCGTGGGCGCGGCCATGGCGGCGGGCAGCCACGTGCTGAACGGGAAGATCGCCGACTTCGCCAGAGCCCCCGCCAGCACCAGCACGACGGCGGCCGGCCCGGCGGCCGGCGGGTCCGCGACGATCGCGGAGATCCGGTACGTGCCCGCCGCCTGCCCGGCGAGCACGAACCCGGCCAGCATGGCCAGGCCGCCGGCCGTGGTGATCGACAGCGCCTTCATCGCCGCCTGCCTGCTCATCCGGCTCTCGGGGTCGTGGCCGATCAGCAGGTAGGAGAAGACGGTGGTCAGCTCCCAGAACACGTACAGGAGGAGCAGGTCGTCGGCGCTGACCAGGCCCAGCATCGACCCGGCGAAGGCCACCATGGCGCCGCCGTAGCGGCCGAGTCCTTCGTCGCCCTCGGGGAAGTAGCGGGCGCTGTAGACCAGCACCAGCACGCCCACGCCCGTGACCAGCGACATCATCAGCACGGCCAGCGGGTCGGCGCGGAACGACAGCTCCAGCCCCAGCGCCGGTGCCCACGGGGTGCTCTCCCGCGCGGGCAGGCCGCGCACCCCCAGCCAGATCGTGTAGCAGAACGCCGCGCCCGGCGCGACGGCCAGCAGGACGAGGGAGGTACGGCCCAGCCGGGCGGCCAGCCAGGGAGCGCAGACCGCCGCCACCGCGTGCAGCATCAGCAGCGACTCCATGGGCTCCTCGGACGGGGAATTTCCGGCTACGTCCGCCTAATCTGGCCCACGGCGGAACCCCTGCCACGCAGGCGCGGCGGGGGTTGGCGCGGTGCTGGCCCTGGTGCTGTCAGGTCTTTGCGCACCCCGCCGGGCGCGGGGCCACGGCGCTGATCAGTAGCGGTCGATCTGCCGCTCCAGGCAGGTGCCATCGCCGTGGTAGGCGGTGTGCCCGTCGGCGTCGTTGGTGAGCAGCACGCCCTTCGACAACTGCGCGGCCTGCGCCTTGGCGAGCTCGGCCCCGTCCTGGCTCGGGTCCGTGTTCAGCCGCTCGTGCCGGTGTTCAGGCGCTTGCCCACCTCGTCGGCGAGGCTGTCGAGGGAACGGTCGAGCAGGCCGCGTACCTCGTCCGCGCGCTCTCCGGAATCGGGCTCGTCGAGCAGGGAGATGTGGACGGTCACCTCGCTCGCGCCGCCGGCCGCGTCGGACACCTGCAGCCAGCCGGCGTACCCGGGGTGGTCGCGGCCGCCCCACTCCACCCGCAACTGGTCCTCGGAAGCGCGGAACAGCCCCTCGTGCGGCTCGTCGCCGGGCACCAGCTCGCCGCCGGCCTCCAGGGTGCCGGGACCGGCCTCGCTGACGTGCAGCCCCCGTGGCAGCCACCTGTCCATGATGTCGACGTCGGACGCGATCCCGTACACGATCACGCTGTTCGCGGGCATCCCGCGGGTCGCCTCGAATTCCGCCATCACAGCCCCCGTTCCAATGCTGCCGCCGTACCCTCTTGATCTGCTCGCAAACCGCGGCCCGCGTCGCCGGGGCTCCCGCTACGGTTTGCGGTTGTCGGTAGTCGTGCGCGCGAGGGGGACGGGCGATGGCGGAGCTGTCACGGGTGCCGCCGGAGATGTTCCGGTTCACCACCACGGAGCGGTCGGACCTGAACACCGCGGTCCTGCACGCCTTCGGCGCGGCCGCCGAGCGGTTCGAGACGGCGCTGACCGTCGAGGAGACGCGCGAGCGGCTGCGCGCGGTGGGGTGGCTCGCGCCGGCCGCCGACCGCGAGCTGGGCGGCACGCTCAGGCAACTCGCCGGATGGGGGCTGCTCGACGTGACCTTCCATCACGCCGGCGACTTCGCCACCGCCGATGAGTACGAACGCGAGAACCTGCGATATTCGCTGACCAGGCGGGGAGAGGCGGCGTACGCGGGCGTGCGGCACGCGATGGCGGCGCGGGCCTCGTCCGGCGCGTTGCAGATCGCCGTGCTCGACGCGATCGCCGATCGGCTGGGCGAGCTCGAAACCCTGCTCGGAGACCCTGACCACCGTCGTAACCAGCGGATCTTCACGTGTCTCATGGAACTGGAGGGACACCTCGACGGGCTGCGTGACAACACCGTGCGGTTCAACGGCGAGCTCCAGCGGCTGCTGCGCGCCGACGGGACGGATCTCACCGCGTTCCACGAGGTCAAGGCCGCTACGGTGGCTTACCTGCAGGAGTACGTGACCCACCTGGATGAGCGGGCGAGCACCATCGCCGCCGGGCTGCGCGCGGTGGCCGGGCACGGGGCCGGAGTGCTGCACGCCCGGGCCCTCGACGGCGCGGACCTGCCGAAGACGCCTGGCGGCGGTCCGCCGAAGACGCCTGGCGGCGGTCCGCCGAGGACGCCCGGCGGCGGTCCGCTGGGGGCACCTGGCGGCGATCAGTCGGCCGTCTGGCTCGCGGACAGGGCCGCCAGGTGGGACGGGCTGTGGGTGTGGTTCGCGCCAGGCGACGGCGCCGTCCCCCGGGTGCGGCTGCTGCGCGACGTGGCGCGGCGGGCCATCGTGTCGCTGCTGGAGGCGCTCGATCGGGTCAGCGACTCGCGGCGCCGGTCCTCCAGCGCCGTGGCCGACTTCCGCACGCTCGCCCGCTGGTTCGCCGGCGCACCGGGCGAGGACGACGCGCATCGACTGTGGGACGCGGCTTTCGGGCTCGGACCGGCGCGGCACGCGCACCTCGCGCACGCCGACGCCGAGCTCATCCCGGCCGGCGTGCCCTGGTCGCAGGCGGCGCCGGTCGAGGTGTCGGCGTTGCTGCGGTCGCGGGGCCGTACCGAGCGGATGGGGCGCACGGGGAGGGTGCGCGACGTGGTCGCGCTGCGAGGCGAGCGCCGGGCGCGGGCCGCGAAGGAGCGGGCCGAGCTCGAAGCCGCCTGGTCGGCGTTCGCGGCCACGGGCGCCCTGCGGCTGTCGCAGCTCGGCGACCTCGATCACGACACGTTCGGCCGCCTGCTCGACCTGCTCGGACGGGCACTCGACGAGCGGCCGGACTCGACCGGGTTCCGGCGCGCCGTCACCTCGGACGGGCGGGTCGAGATCGTGTTGCGGCCTCCCGACGACGAGTCGGTGGCCGTCCTGCGTACCTCGGAGGGATGGTTCTGGGCTCCCGACTACCTCATCGACTTCCGCTCCATGGACCTCGCCCGCGACCGGCCGCGCGGCCGGTCGCCCGGGCCATGAACACGCCGGCCGGTCGGCTCGTCGGGGGGAGGGGCGTATGAGCAGGCTCGCCAACCAGCTGGTCAGGGAGGAGAAGGAGCAGATCGCCCGTGCGATCAGGACCTTGCTGGGCCGGCCGCTGGTGTCGCGGCACGCCGATCAGGCCGCGTTCGAGCTGATCGTGAAGCGGCGCCGGCCGTTGACGCAGTGGTTCGACTACTTCTGCGGGTGGCGGCTGGTGGTCGAGCCGCGGCAGGGCTACGCGCGGCTGCTGAAGATCGGACCGAGCGGTCACCATGGGGCGAGCGCCACCCGGCCCGCGCGGAGGCGCCGCGCCACGGGAGCGCCGTTCGACCGGCGCCGCTACACGCTGTTCTGCCTGTGCGCCGCCGAGCTGCTCACCTCGCCGGTCACCACGATCGGGATGCTGGCCCAGCGGGTCGTCCGTGCGGCGGGGGCCGAGGCCGGGGTGCCCGCGTTCGATCCCGTCCGAGCCGGCGAACGCGCCGCGTTCGCCGACGCGCTCAAGCTGCTCGAGCACTACGGCGTGATCACGGCCATGGACGGCACGACCGACTCCTACCTCGCCGACGAGGACGCCAAGGTGCTCTACCAGGTGGACACGACCCTGCTGGTCAGACTCCTCGCCGTCCCCGTGCCACCCTCCCGGATCACCGCGGCCGCCGAGGCGCACGAGCCCGGCCTCGCGCTCACGGTGGAGGCGCGGTACGGGGGTGAGGAGCCGACCGAGACCCAGCGCAACCTGTGGGCCAGGCACTCGTTCATGCGCCGCCTCCTCGACGAGCCCGTCGTGTACCGCGACGAGCTGACCCCTGCCCAGGCCGACTACGCCGCCTCCTCCAGCGGGCGGCGGATCATGCGGCGGGCCGCCGAGGAGGCCGGGTTCGTACTGGAGGAACGCGCGGAGGGGTTCCTGCTCGTCGACCCCGACGCCACGGCCACGGACGGCAGGTTCCCCGACGACGGCAGCCACGCCAAGGTGGCCGCCCTGTTCTTGATCGACCTGCTGGTCTCCTCGGGGCCGGTGACCGCCGCCCGGCTCGACGACGAGGCCGCCGGCCTGCTGCGCCGGTTCCCGCAGTGGGCCAAGGGCTATCAGTCGGACGGAGGCGCGCCGCGCCTGGCCGCCGACGCGCTGGAGGTGCTGGCGCTGTTCGGGCTGGCCCGCCGTACCGGTGACCAGGTCGCCGCCCTGCCCGCCGCGGCCCGCTACCGGGTCGATCGCGGCACCGCCCTCATGGAGGACTCATGACAGTCTCCGGGCTCACGCCCGCGCGCCAGGCGGCCGGTGAGGAGCCGCGCTGGACGCCCGTACGCGCCGGGATACTCAACGTCTGGCGCTACTACGACGAGGTGTTCGAGTTCCACCGGGGCCGGCTGCTGCTGCGCGGGCCCAACGGCAGCGGCAAGTCCAAGGTGCTGGAGCTGCTGCTGCCGTACGTGCTCGACGCCAGCCTGAAGCCGAGCAGGTTGTCGACGTTCGGTGGCACCGAGCGCACCATGCACTGGAACCTCATGGGCGACGGCGCCACCGGCACCACCCGGGTCGGTTACGTCTGGCTGGAGTTCCGGCACGCCGACGGGCGCTGGTTCACCTGCGGCGCCCGGCTCCAGGCCACGATCCACACCAAGAACGTCACCGCCACCTATTTCACGACTTTCGCGACGGAAGCCCGCATCGACACCCCTGGCGGGATCCGGCTCAGCGGCGAAGGCGGCCAGCCCCTCACCAAGGCCCAGCTCGCCGAGGCGCTCGGCACGTCAGGCACGGTGTACGACTCCGCCGGCGCCTACCGCACCGTCGTGCGCCAGACGCTCTACCAGGGGCTCAACGAGCAGCGCTATGACTCGCTGCTCACCGCGCTGCGCCAGCTGCGTACCCCCAAGCTGTCCGAACGCCTCGACCCCGGGCTGCTGTCCGAGCTGCTGTCCAGCGCCCTGCCGCCGCTCGGCCGGGGCGAGATCCGAGAGATAGCCGACGGGTTCGAGCGGCTCGACCGGCGATGCGAGGAGCTGCGCCTGCTCGACCGCGACGTGGAGGAGGCCGACCGGCTGGCTGTCAGGCAGCGCGGATACGCCCGCCGGGTCCTGCGCGCCGCCGCCGCGGCCGTGACGTCCGCCGGCGACGCCCTGGAGTCGCTGGCCGCCGAGGTGAGGGCCAAGCGGGCAGCCCTCGGGGACGCCGAGGCCGAGTTGCGCGACGCCACCGCCCGGCTGGGAGAGGAGGAGGCGCAGGAACTGGCGCTGGCCGCGCGGATCGACGGACTCAAGGAGAGTGAGGCGTACAAGACCGGCGCCGACCTGTACAGACTCCGTACGGAGGCGCAGGCCGCGCACGAGTCGGCGTCCCGGCTGCGCGACCAGGCCGGGTCGGCGGCGCGCGCGGCGGCGGCCAAGCAGGCGCTGGCCGCCCATGCGAACATCGCCGCCAGGACTGCCGCGACCCTCGCCGACCGCGCCGGCACGGAGGCCCGCCACGCCGCCGAGCGCGCCGGCCTCCTCACCGTCCACGACGAAACCCAACGCTCCACGGCCACCCCCACCCCTTCACAAGAACCCCGCACGGGTGGGCCGGGGACTCGTGTGGGCGGGTCGGAGGG